>DATJVW010000278.1:0-14289 GCA_035501675.1 Burkholderiales bacterium | reverse complement strand
GCGTCCGCGACGTCCTGGAAGGCTTGCGCCACGGTGCGGTCGAGTGTGATGTTCATGATGCTGACCGAGGAGATCTGGATGCCGCTGCGGTAACGGTCCAGGATCTCCTGGGTCTTGAGCTTCACCCGCCCCTGGATGGCGAGCCGTCCCGTGGTCAGGACCTCGTCGACCGGCATCCCTACGACGGTCTCCGTCAACACGCTTTGGGCCAGCGTCGCGACCAGGGTGTGCGGTTGCTCGATCTGGAACAAGAACTCGGCCGGGTCGCGAATCACGTACTGCACCACGAGCGCCAGACTCAGGATATTGGTGTCCCCTGTCAGCACCTCCACGCCGGTCATCGACTGCGAGTCGTTTTCGGACGGGCTGAATCCCACGCCGGTTTTCATCACGCTGGTCGTCTTCACGACATCGATCCGGTCCACCGGCCAGGGCAGGCGATAGTGGATGCCCGGGCCGACCCGCGCCTCGACCGCCCCGAACCGGCGCACCACCGCGTGCTCGTCGGCGTTCACGACGTAGAAGCCGGTAGCGAAGTAGGCGCCCAGCAGGACAAGCGCGAGCAGCCCGATCCAGTGACGCGGCCTCCCCGGCAGGGCGCGGTGGACGGCAGCAGTCCCTGCCGCGCGCGGCTCGCCTGGCTGAACGTTGTCCACAGGCAGCGTCATTGCGCGTTCGGCTCCAGTGCATGCGGGGCGCCCTCGGACGGCGCAGATCCCGCGCCAGGCCGGCCGGGGCGCGGCGCTAGGGACATAGCGGAAGGCGCGCTGCGCGGGCTGCCGCGCACCGTCGTGGGGGCTTGATCCGGCGGGCCGGCGGCGCGCGGGCGCGCCAGCGGACTCAGCATGCGCAACACCTGCGCTTCGCCGGGCAGAAACAGCGTCGTGTTCTCATCCAGAAACTTGCCGTAGGCCTGCAGCGTGCGCAGAAACTCGTAGAAGGCCGGGTTCTGGGTGAAGGCCGCCGCATAGATGCGCGAGGCCTCCGCATCGCCTTCGCCCTTCAGGCGCTGCGCCTGCGCGTAGGCCTCGGCCTCGATATGGGTCTTCTCCCTGTCCGCTTCCGCGATGATCTTCCTCGCCTGCAGCTCCCCCGCCGTGCGGTACTCCTTGGCCATCTTGCCGCGTTCCGCCTTCATGCGCTCAAAGACGTGGTCGCGGTTCTGCTCCGGGAGCGTCAGGTGCAGAAGCTCCACGTCCAGGACCTCGATGCCATAAGCGCTTCGGGCAAAGCCCGCTACCCGCTCGCGGACCTCGGACACGACCTTCCGGAACCGTTGAGCATCGCCATCCGGAGCGATCAGAGCGGTGGCGGGGTGCGTGCCCAGGACGGATCCGATCTCGCCGAGCACGATGTCCGCGAGCCGCACCTCAGCATTCGGCCGCGTTGCCAGCGTCGCGAGGAAGCGCTCCGGATCGGCGATGCGCCAGGTTGCCAGGCTCTCGACCACGACGTTTTTCTTGTCCACCGTGAGATACTCGGCGGGCGCGGGGCGCGACAAGGTCAAGCGCCGGTCCAGCCGCACGACGCTGTCGAACGGCGCCTTCACGTGGAGGCCGGGCTGCGTCACGACCCGAACCACGTCGCCAAAGCGCGTGACCAGGCCGTACTCGGTAACGTCTACGATGAACAGGCTCCCAGCCAGCGCCCACAACGCGAGCGCCGCAGCACCGAGCGCCAGGGCCGCGGCGCGCAGCTTGGAGCGAGTGTGCGCGGGACGCACGATCGGCGGCCGCTGCGGCGCGTGTTCCACCTACTTGCCCCGGGTCGCCCCGGCCGGCTGCAACAGCCACATGTCGAAGTCCTTGATGTCGCCCGCCCCGGGGCGAACGAACTTCTGCAGGCCCGGCAGCGTCGCTTCGATGGTCTCGACCTGCAGGCGGAACTGCGTCAGCTCCGGGGCTCTGCGGTAAGCGCGGAGCCGCAGCAGAAAGCTGGCCGCGTCGCCTTGCGCGCGCAGGATCTGCTCGTCCCGGAAGGCGAGCGCCTGTTCGACCATCGCTGCCGCTTCGCCTCTGGCCTGGTTCACCGTCTCCACCGCGAAGATGTTGGCCCGGTTGATGGTGCGCAGCTTGTCTTCCTGAGCGCTCGCGACGTCGCGGAACGCGTCGTGCACCTCGTCTGGCGGATGCACATACAGCAACTGGAAGGACACGATCTCGACTCCGCTCTGCGCGTGCTCGAGCGTAGCCTGGATCTTCCCTCGCACTTGCCGCTCGACGCCGCTGCGCTCCGAGGTGTAGATCGCGTCGATGCCGCTGCGGGCCACGACGCCTCGCAGGGCAGCCAGGCTCACGCCGCGCACGAACGCGTCCGGCTCGGCGACGTTGAATGCGAATTGCACGACGTCCTTCACATGGTACTGGACGGCCCAGCGCAGGTTGATGAGGTTGCCGTCGCCGGTGAGCAGGAACGGCTCCTCGGCGGCCGACTCCCTCTGGAACCACGTTCCCGTCGTGTTGATGGCCTCCGGCATCCTGAACCCGCCTGCGGTCAGGCGCGCGCGATCCGGGTCGCGCGCCAGGACGGTCTTGGACGCGCTGCTCGGGAAGCCGAACTCGATCCGCTGCACGCGATCCCGCTGGATAACGCGGTGCGCCTCGAACGGCCATGGCAGGCGGTAGTGCAACCCCGGGCCGAGCGCCGGGGAGACGATCGCACCGAATCGCATCCGCACGCCGACTTCTCCCGGCTGCACTGCGAACAATCCGCTGCCGATGTACGCGGCGGCCACGGTCGCGCACGTCCACAGCGCCAGCCTTTTCGCGGTCAGCCGCACCCCGCTCACGGCGCTGAACCGGTCCCGCAACCAGATCCATTCGCCCGGCACATGAGTGCGGCGCATGCTGAGCAGCAGCAGCGCGATCAGCAGCAACGCGCCCGCGACTTTGACCGACTCCGGGATAAAAGCGGTGCCCGAACCGAAGGTCGCGCGCGGATCGATGCCCCAGGCGCGGTACACCCAGTTGAGCGCATAGCCGGCCGCCAGCGTCACGACGACGATCGCGGCCAAATAGATGGCCATGATGCGGGTGCCCAGAAACTTGAACAGCACCGCTAAGCTGCCGAGGTTGGTGGCGGGGCCAGACAGGAGAAAGACCAGCGCGGCGCCCGGGTTCAGACCCTTCAGGACGAGAGCCGCCGCGAGCGGCGTGGACGACGATGCACAGGTGTAGATGGGGATGCCGATCAGCAGCATCACCAGCATCGACGCCAGGCCGCTCCCCAGATTCTGCTCGAAGAAGGTGGGCGGCAAGGCGGCCGCCACGATCCCCGAGAGCACGATGCCGAGCACCAGCCAGTAGCTGGTGTCGTCCATCAATCGATGGAATGCAGAGTCGTACACACCCCATACGACACGGCGAAGCGCCGCGATCTTGCCCGCGCTCCACTGCGGCGCGACGCGATGCGTATCGTGGTCGCCGTGCGCATGCCCCGGGTCATGCTGGATTCGCTCCGACGCCGCCTGTGCCGAGGCAGCGCCCGTTGGGCCTGCGGGTGCAGCGCGTCGCTTGCCCTCGCCCAGGAAATTGGTCGCGAGCCCTGCGGCGATCGCGGTGATCACCCCGGCGATCGGGCGGAACACGGTGATGATGGGGTCCATCAGGGCGTAGCTGAGGCTGATGGAATCGACGCCGGTCTCGGGCGTAGCCACCAGGAACGCTACGGTGGCGCCCGGGGTGGCGCCCTGCCGTTTGAGCTGCAACGCCGTCGGCAGCACACCACACGAACACAGGGGCAGCGGCGCCCCGATCGCCGACGCCCACAGCACCGACTTGACCTTGCCGGTGCCGAACAGGTTCGAGAGCAGTCTCGTGGGGACCAACACGGCCAGTATCCCCGCGAGGACGAAGCCGAACAGCAGGAAGACGGACGCCTCCTTCAGGATGTCCCAGGTCTCCCACAGCACTCGGAAAACAAAGTCAACCATCGATGTGCGTCGTCTCAAGTCACCGACCGACGGTGCAAGCTCCGCCAGCCGGTGACCTGTCCCACGTCTCTACGCCTTCACTTGGGCAAGTACTTCTTGTCCAGGATGCACGCAACGGAGTACTGCGGATCGACCACGTTGGCGATCTCGATCTCCGCGGTCTGACCCAGCAGCTGCAGCGCCTCGAGCTTGTCGTAGCCGTAGTCCTCGACCAGCCAGTTGATGAGGTCGGTGCAGGCGAGGCGCAGCGCGTCCATCAGCGGACGGGTGCTGCCGATCGACATGATCACCTTGTCGTTTATCAGCCGCGGCCAGCCGATGCGTTTGCCTTTGATGAGGTTCACGGTGAAGCGCACGTTGAACGAGGTCTCGATGGCCGCGCCGTCGATCTCCCCGTCACCTTGCGCCGCGTGGCCGTCACCCAGCATGAACAGCGCGCCCTTCTCGTACACCGGGAAGTACATGGTGACGCCCTCGATCACCTCGTTGAAGTCCATGTTCGCCCCGTGCGTGCCGGGAACCAGCGAGCTGATGCACTCCTTGCCCGCTGGTGCGGTACCGATGGTTCCAAAGAAGGGCCGCAGCGGGACTTCGATCTTGCCGATCTTGCTGTTGGGCAGATCGAGCGTGCCCACGCGCCGGCTCTTGTCGATGCGCCAGATGAACAGCTTATCGGGCACCGGCGGCGTGATCATCATCGTCTTGTACTCGGGCGCGAGCGCCCCGAAGTAAGGAATCGAGCCGCCCCATCCCCAGTCGCGGTTGAAGTCGATCTTGTCGAGGTGCACCACGAGCGTGTCGCCGGGCTCCGCGCCGTCGATGTAGAACGGCCCCGTCTGTGGATTCACCTTGGTCAGGTCGAGCTTGGACATCAACGTCTTGTCGGTGACCGAGAACGCGTCGTTGGACGCGTCCCTCGTGCTCGTCACCACCGAGTCGCCGGGCTTGATGTGCAATACCGGCGCGTGCGCATGGCAATAGGTGAACTTGACGTTGTCCTGGGGGTCGTACTTGAACTCCGCCGCAAGCGCCGGCCCGCTCAGAGCAAACGCGAGTGCGGCCGGAAACAAACCGCATGCCGACAGTGCCAGCCTGCTTGGATGCTCACACATGAGTTACCTCCCTGATTCACATTGATTGGTGCCAACTCTACCCGGTGATGACACGACGCATGCTCTGGCTCAGCTCATAGGGCTCACTCCTTTTTGCGCTTGTGGGAGACTTTCCTGGTCGCGTTCCCGTGCTCGTAGTGGTTGCTGTCGTACAGCAGGCCGAACAGCTCGGAATCCGCCGGCAGCACCAATGTCGTGCCCTTGGGGACGAGGTTGCGGGATGCTTCCATCGTACGAACGAACTGATAGAACTCAGGACCCTTGGCCAGCGCCTCCGCGTAGATCTTCGCCGCCTGGCCCTCGCCCTCGCCGCGGTGCTGCTGGGCGAGCTTGAGCGCCTCGGACAGGATGCGGCTCTTCTCCTGATCGGCCACGGAGCGGACCTTGAGTCCACCCTCCTCTCCTTCGGAGCGGTACTTCATGCTGATGCGTCCGCGCTCCGACTTCATCCGGGCGTACAGGGGCAGCCGGTTCTGCTGCGGGAAATCGAGGCGCCTGAGCAGCACGTCCGTGACGTCGATGCCGTAATCGCGCAGCGCGACTTCCCGGCACTTGGCTCCAACCTCCGTGAGAATCGCGTCGGCCCGCTCGGCGCCCGGCTCGATCGAGACGAAAGCGCTCAGCGGGCTGCGCCCGATGGCGGCGCCCAGCTCGGCAAACAGGATGTCGCCCAGCCTCGACTCCGCGCCGGCCCGGTCGAAGACGGTCTGGAAGAATTTCTTGGGATCGCTGATGCGCCACAGAATGGTGCTCGCGGCAACCACCGGAGTCTTTTCGACCGTCAGGAACTCGGTCGACGGGGGCGTGTACGCGAACAAGCGGCTGTCGAACGTGCGCACGCTTTGGTACGGAAGCTTGAAGCGCAGCCCGGGAGTCGTGACGACGTGCACCGGTTTGCCGAACTCCGTGACGAGCGCGTACTCACCGGTCTGCACGGCGTAACAGCACAGGAGCGCCGCCGTCGCGAGAACCGCGGCCGTCGCCGCGGCGACTGCGCTTCGCACCCGCCGCCGGCGCGTCCACCGATCGCCCTGGCCCCCGGCCTGCGCCATCTCCCCTCCGCGGTCCTGATGCATGCGCCCTGATGGTGTCTGCACGCATGGATGGGTCAGTTTGCGGCTCGCGCTCGCATTTGACAAGTGCTCCTCGCAACGCAGCGGCTGGGGGTTGGCGCGATGGCGCTTGACGGCTAGAGTAGAGCCTCTCGCGCTTCCCCGATTCGACACAGATGCCGCTCCTTGCCTGGATCATCGCTGCGACGCTGGTAGGCGGCGTCTTGAGCGTGGTCGCGGCCGCGGCGTTTGCGCTGAGCGCGCGGCCGTCGCAGGTGTCGCTGCTGATCAGCTATGCCATCGGCACATTGCTCGGGGCGGCCTTTCTGGAGATTCTGCCGCACGCTTTCGAACTGTCCGCCAGCGCCGAGCGTGTGAGCGCCACCGTGCTCGTGGGGATCTTGCTGTTCTTCGTGCTGGAAAAGCTGATGCTGTGGCGGCATCACCACGAGGAGCCGGATGAAGACCAGCACGACCAGCGCGACCACGGCCGCATCGCGACCATGGTGATCGTGGGCGACACCTTCCACAACTGCGTCGACGGCGTGATCATTGCCGGCGCATTCCTGGTGAGCGTCGAGCTCGGGATCATCACCGCGCTGGCGATCATCACCCACGAGGTGCCGCAGGAGGTCGGCGACTTCCTGGTGCTGCTGCATTCTGGCTACAGCAAGGTCCGGGCATTCGCCTTCAACATCCTGTCCAGCGTGGCCATGTTTGTCGGCGGGGTGCTCGCCTACTACGGGCTGCAGACCGTGCACCAGTGGGTCCCGCTGCTGCTGGGCATCGCCGCGGCGAGCATGATCTATGTCTCGGTCGCCGACCTGATTCCCGGGCTGCACCAGCGGCGCGAACTGGGCGCCACCATGCAGCAGGTCCTGCTCATCCTGGCCGGCATCGCCACCATTTGGGTCGTGGGCAGCCTCGCACACTCGATCGCCACGCTCTGAGCGGCGTTGCGCAACCCCTGTGGCATTTCGGGCGGCTCCCGAGCTCCCCGGACTTGCGCAAACGCCTGCATGTCGCACAGGCGCTCGTCCGGGTACAATATGCGACTTGGACGTGGGGGTCGATGCGCTCCGCCCGGAGCCGCCCGCAGGGGCGCTCGACATTCGATGTCCAAAGGTCGCTAGCCCGTTCAGTGATGCGCACCCTCCAGCAGTCAACCGACAGCGCCGTATCCGGCCAGGCTCCGCGGTCGTGCCCACGCACGCGCGTGCAGGCCCGCGGCTGCGCGGTCGACAGCCTGTAGCCGATGCCCGACCCGCTGACCGGAGCCGTTGCGCTCGTGACCGGCGCCAGCCGCGGCATAGGGCGCGCCATCGCTCACAAGCTCGCCACGGCCGGATGCGACATCGCCGCGAACTACTACAACAGCTACGAGGACGCGGAGGCGCTGTGCGGCCAGATCCGAGGGCTGGGGCGGCGTGCCTTTGCGATCAAGGCGAGCGTGGGAATCCCGGAGAGCGTGGACGAACTGTTCGAGGAGCTGCGGCGCCACTTCGACCGACTCGACATCGTGGTCAGCAACGCGGCGAGCGGCGTGCTCAAGCCCGCGCTCCAGATGTCGCTCAAGCACTGGCGCTGGTGCATGGAGACCAATGCCCTCGCACTCAACCTGCTGGCGCAACACGCCGTGCCGATGATGTCGGCGGGCGGAAGCATCATCGCGCTATCCAGCCTCGGGGCCGAGCGCGCCATGCCGGGCTACGGTTTCATCGGCGCCTCCAAGGCGGCGCTCGAGTCGCTGGCGCGCACCCTGGCTCAAGAGCTCGGCCCGCGCGGCATCCGGGTGAACACGGTGAGCGCGGGCGTGGTCGACACCGACGCGCTGAGCTACTTCCCGAATCGCGCACAGCTGCTCGCGAGCTTCGCGCAGCGTACACCGCTCGGCCCAAAGCTCGCGCCCGAGGACGTGGCCGGCGCGGTCTACCTGCTGTGCCTGCCCGAGGCGCGCATGATAACCGGCCACACCCTGTTCGTGGACGGCGGCTTCCGCATCTCCGGATAGCCCATGGCGATGCATGCGGGTATCGCTGGAAAGAGCGTGCTGGTCACCGGCGGAAGCCGGGGCATCGGCCGCGCGCTGGTCGAGCTGTTCGCCCAAGAGGGTGCGGAAGTCACTTTCCTGTTCCGCGGCAACAGCGCGGCTGCGGCCGAGGTCGTCGAGGCGGGCAATAGCGCAGGGCGTAAGATCTGCGCGGAGCAGGCGGACGTCTGCGACTTCGAGGCGTGCGCCGCGGCGGTGGAGCGGACCGTTGAGCGGTGTGGCCGCATCGACGTGCTGATCAATAACGCCGGCGTAGTCCGTGATAACCTTCTGGGTCTGTTCTCGTCCGAGGATGTGCAGACGGTGCTCGACACCAACGTCGTGGGGGTGTTCAACGTGACGCGCGCCGTGGTGCCGCACATGATCGCGCGGCGCGCCGGCAAGGTCATCAACATTAGCTCGGTTTCCGGGGAAAAAGGCGGGCGCGGTCAGACCAACTATGCCGCGAGCAAGGGCGCGATCAACGCGTTCACGCGGGCGCTGGCGGTGGAGCTGGCGCCGCGCAGGATCACGGTGAACGCGGTAGCGCCGGGGGTAATCGAGACGGAGATGTCGCAGGCGGTCCGGGACCGCGCCGGGGATGAGGTGAAATCGCGCATCCTGCTGCGCCGCTTCGGCTCGCCGCAGGAAGTAGCGTACGCGGTGTGGTTCCTCGCCTCCGGGCTGGCGGATTACATCACAGGCCAGGTGTTGCATGTCGATGGCGGCTTCAAGATGGAGTGACGTGAATGAGTCAGGACGAAATCAGGAAAGAGGATATCCAAGCGGTCTACCCGACGGTGGCGAAAACGATCGCCGATGCGCTCGGGTGCGACGTGGATCAGGTCAAGCTGGATGTTTCGCTGATCGAGGGACTGGATGCCGAGTCGATCGACTTCCTCGATCTCGTGTTCCGCTTGGAGCGCGCCTTCAAGCTCAAGATCCCGCGCGGCAAGATCATCGAGGACGCCCGCGGCGATCTGCCCGAGGCGCAGTTCGAGCAGAAGGGCGTGGTGACCGAGGTCGGCATGCAGCGCCTGCGCAGTTTCCTGAGCGAGGTGCCGGCCGAGCGCTTCGCTACACCGATGAAGGTAGCCGATATCCCGCGCTTGTTCACGGCTGAAACCTTCTGCAAGCTGGTGGTCCGTGCTCAGCGTGCCGCAGCTACAGCAGGCTGAGCAAGTTCCTCGAGAACACGGCGCGCAAGGGGCCATGTCCGGGCACTTCCGCGCGTACTCCTTCGTCGACAAGATCACGCAGCTGAAGCCGGGCGAGCGGGCAAAGGGCGTATTCCAGGTGCCCGCGCATGTCGCCAGCTTCCCGCTGACCCTGGCTGCGGAGGCGGCCGGCCAGCTGGCCGCCTGGAACGCGATGGCCTGCCTCGACTACAAGGTGCGGCCGGTCGCCGGCCTGGCTGCGGAGGTTCGCTTCGGGCCCGAGGTGCGGCCGGGCCAGAGGCTGGACCTCGAGGTCGTGATCGAGAGCTGCGAGCCGGACGCGGTCAGCTACAGCGCCTGGGCGGATGCCGACGGCGTGCGGGTCATCGAGCTCGACCACAGCGTGGGACCCATGCTTCCGATGGAACAGTTCGATTCGCCGCAAGAGGTACGCGAGCGCTTCGAGCTTCTGTGCGGCCCGGGCGCGCCGCCCGGGCGATTCGCTGGCGTGCCCGAACACGACATCGAGATCATCGAGCGGGTTTCGGAGCAGCGCGTGCGGGCCATCCTGCGCGTTCCGAAACAGGCGGCGTTTTTCAGCGACCACTTCGCGCGCCGGCCGGTATTTCCCGGAACGCGGCTCCTCGACGCACAGCTCGGGCTGGCGTTGCACTTCACCGGCGGTTGGCAGCGCCGGCCTTCGGACGCGCGGCTCGCCGTCACCCGCCTCTACGATACGAAGATGCGGTCCTTCATCTCGCCCGGCGAGGTGTTGGAGCTCAGCATAGACTTCGCGCCGCCGAGTGAGCCGGGCAAGGCATTCGCGACCACCGCTGTGCGCATGAACGGCAAACCGATCGCCAGCGGCAAGCTCGAGATGACCGCCGTACGGAGCAGCGCGCCATGAACGGCAAGCGGCGCGTTGCGATCACCGGTCTTGGGCTCGTCACTCCGGCGGGCAACGACGCTCAGTCGAATTGGGAAACGCTGCTGCGCGGACGCAGCCGCATCTCGACCATCAGCCGTTTCGACGCAAGCGGCTTCCCCGTGCGCATCGCCGCGGAAGTCAAGGCCTTCGATGAAGCTGCGACAGGCGATCGCAAGCTGCTCAAGTTCGCCAATCGATCCCACCGCTTCGCGCTCGCCGCGGCGGACGAAGCGATCCGCGACGCCGGAGTCCGACCAACCGAAGCGACGGGTAGACGCTGGGGCTGCACCGTGGGAACCGGCATGATGGGAATGGACTTCGCGGATCTGGTCGGGCTGCATCGCCACAGCGCGGCCACGGGGGAGCTCGACGCTCGCCGCCTGCTGGAAGACGAGGTGGCGCTCGATCCCATGGTCTTTTGCCGCAGCCAGACCCCCGCGGGTATGTCGCTGCTGCTGCGGCGCTACGGCATCCGCGGCTACGCCACCTCGGTCCACACCGCCTGCGCATCGGGCGGACAGGCCCTGGGCACCGCGATGAAGCTGATCCGGCGCGGCGCTGCCGACTGGGTGCTGGCCGGGGGCTTCGATTCGATGATCACGCCCATCGGCCTTGCCGGCTTCTGCCTGCTCAGCGCGGTCTCGCCCGACAACGACACGCCGGAGCGCGCCAGCCGCCCGTTCGATATCACCCGCAACGGCTTCGTGCTGGGCGAGGGTGCCGGCTTCCTGGTGCTCGAGGAGTGGGACTCGGCCCGCCGGCGCGGCGCACGCATCTATGCGGAGCTGGCCGGCGACGGCAACTCGCTCAGCAGCTACCGCATCACCGATTCGCCTCCGTCGGGCGACGGCCCGATCCAGGCTATGCGCCAGGCGCTGAGCGATGCGGGCGCGTCGCTCGACGACGTGGACTACCTGAACGCACACGGCACGTCGACGCCGATGAACGATCGCAGCGAATGCGTGGCCGTGCGTGCCGTCTTCGGCGCGAAGACGCAGCAGGTTGCGGTGAGCTCGACAAAGAGCGTCATGGGACACCTGATCGCCGCCGCCGGCGCCGTCGAAGCGGCCGTCTGCGCGCTCACCATCCAGCACGGTGTCCTGCCGGTCAACGCCAACCTGAGAGAGGTCGATCCGGACTGCGATCTGGACATCGTGCGCGGCGACCCGCGTCGGCGCAAGGTGCGCGTGGCCATGTCCAACTCGTTCGGTTTCGGCGGCTCCAACAGTTGTCTCGTGTTTCGCAGTCCCGAGGACGTCGACGGGCGCCCGGGCGCAGGGTAGCGGATGGCGGACAGAGCGAAGATCGTGGTGACCGGTGCCGGGGCCTTGTGCGCGGCCGGCAAGGACCCTGCGCAAATCTGGGAGACGGTGCGTGCCGGCCGGTCGGCCCTCTCACCGATCCGCCAGTGGGACACCACGGATTGGCCGCGCCGCATCGCCGGCGAGATCGCGGACCTCGATCCGGTCGCGCTGCTCAAGGACCGCAAGATCCAGAAATTCATTCGCCGCTCGGACGTCTTCGGGTTGTATGCAGCGGATCAGGCGATCGAGGCGTCGAGCATCTGCGCGTATCGCGAGACGCTGGGGGAAGCGGCGGCCGCCGCTTTCAGCGACCGCACGGGAGTATATGTCGGCTCCGGCGGCGGGACTTATCAGAGCCAGTACGACTACTTTCCGCTGCTCACCGCAGCCGACGGTGAGCTCAAGAGGTTCGGAGCCGAGCTCGGTGACACCGTGAATCCGATGTGGCTGCTGCAGACGCTGCCGAACAACGTGCTCGGCCACGTCGGCATACGGCACGGCCTGAAGGGCCCCAATGCGTGCATCACCAACCACAGCGTGAGCGGCATGCTGGCGATCGTCGAGGCGATGGAGAGCCTGCGGCAGGGCGAGGCCGACCGCGCGGTGGCGGTCGGTCACGACGCGCCCATCGAGCCTCAGGTGATCCTCTACTACCACCGTGCCGGGCTGCTGGCAGAGGAGCGGATCCGATCGTTCGACGCGCGGCGTGACGGCAGCGTGTTTGGGGAAGGCGGCGCCGCGCTGGTGCTGGAGACCGAGGTTTCGGCTGCCGGTCGCGGCGCGACGGCGCTCGGCGAGCTGCTCGGCGCCGCCTGTACGTCCGACGCACAGGGCTTGCTCGCCATTCGCGAGGACGGCGCCGCGCTGACCGACGCGATCCGCGGAGCGTTGGAAGACGCACGTCTTGCACCGTCGGACGTGGGCATGATCGTGGCGCACGCGAATGGGACGCGCCAGTCGGACGCATCCGAAGCCGCCGCGATCCTGCAGGTCTTCGGGACGGCGGTACCGCCCGTGACGGGCTTCAAGTGGGCGTTCGGCCATCTCATCGCCGCCTCGGGCATCATCGAGACGGTGCAGGCGTTATGGGCGTTCCGGGAGCACACCGTGCCCGGCATCGCGACGCTGCGCGAGCTGGACCCCGCGTTCGCGCAGCTGCCTGCGTCCGCGGCGCCCCGCGCGCCGCGCGGCGACGTGGCGCTGATCGTCTCGCGCGGGTTCGGAGGAATCAACGCCGCGCTGCTGATTCGCGCCGCTGCCTCGCGCTAGCCTCGATGCAGGACGCCGCGCAGTCAGCCACGCGCTGCGGCATCGATACGGTCGAGATCGCGCGCATCGAACGCCTGCTGCGCGAGACGCCCGCCGAGGACCTTCTCAAGATCTTTTCTCCGCAAGAGCTGCGCGACAGCGGCGTGGGACCGAGCCGCGCAGCGAGCCTGGCAGCGCGCTTCGCGGCGAAGGAAGCCTGTCTCAAGCTGTTCCCGCGCGAGACCGCGCTCGGGATGATCGGGGCAGCGGATTTTTCCGTGGCGCAGGACAGCTACGGCGCACCCTACGTCGTCTCCAGCCCGGCCGCGTCGGACGTACTCAACCGACACCTCGTGGGCACGGTTTCGCTGTCGCTCAGCCACGACCGGGGAAGCGCAGCGGCAGTGGCTCTGGCTGCGCCGCGGCGCATCGAGGTTCCATTGTCCGGCAGAATCGTTTACCGCCTGCTGCCCTTTCGGCGCCGCGTGGTCCTCGACAACCTCCGGCGCGTGTTTGGCAATACGCTCGCTGAAGACCAGATCACGCGGCTCGCGCAGGCTCACTACGCGCACATGTGGCGGTTGATCGCCGAGTTCGTGACCTTCTCATTGATGTCGCAGTCGCGGCGCGCGCGGCTCGCCCGCGTAGAGAACGAGCAGGTGCTGCGCGCCGCGCATGCGAAAGGCAAGGGCGTGCTCCTGCTCACCGGCCACTTCGGCAACTTCGAAGTGGCCACCGCCGCCGGCATCATGAGCTTTCCAGAGGCACGCGACCGGTTCCATTTCGTCCGCCGTCCGTTCAAGCCGCGCTGGCTGGAGGCGATCGTTTACGGCAGGGCGCGCCGCCTCGGCTTCGGTACGCTGTCCAAGGAAGGGTCGCTCGATGCGTTCATCCAGCGGCTGGAGGCGGGCGACCTGGTCTTGTTTCCGTTCGACCAATACGCGGCCGGGCGCGACGGCATACAGGTCGAATTCTTCGGTCACCCGGCCGGCACCTTCCGCAGCCTCGCGATCATCGCACGCGCCACCGGCGCGCCCGTGGTTCCCGCCGCGACCTGGCGCGAAGCCGACGGGCGGCACGTGTTGCGCTTCGAGGAGCCGCTCGCGCCCATCGAGTGCGAGGACTACGACGAGGAGGTCCGCCGCAACACGCGCGCCTACAACGCCATGCTCGAGCGCCTGATACTGCGCCACCCGGAGCAGTGGTGGTGGATGCACCGGCGCTGGAAAGCGCCTGCGACGCGGCACCGCGATCCCGTCGACCGCAGCGCGTTGTCCTGACGCACGCTGCCGCTGATTGCACCGGTGGCCGGGGCCGAATGTGCGGGCTCTCAGCCGCGCCTACACGACGAAAATGAGATTGTCATCGCGTCGGGAAACGTCCCCGAGCGCCCTCGCCGCGCACGTTCGGATGAAGTCCGCGCCGCGCCGTCAAGCCCCGAGAGGCTTGATTGCGCATGCCGGGGCGAGCTAGATTAGAACCTGGGTTCTAGCCTGTGGGCGTGCACCATCGATGATGGCTGTCTCTC
>DATJVW010000277.1:0-2756 GCA_035501675.1 Burkholderiales bacterium | reverse complement strand
CAACGCCTCCGATCAACGGCCGCGAGACGGCGGGCGTCAGCCCGCTGTCAACCGGTCCGCTGCATCGGATAGTTGGGCACCTCTCACCGGATCACCTCGTCAGCGCGCACGAGGATCGACTCGGGGATGATGACCCGAAGGGCCTTGGCAGTCTTGAGATTCACTACCAGCTCGAACTTGCTCGGCTGCTCGATAGGCAGATCGGACGGGTTGGTGCCCTTTAGGATTCTGTCCACGTACCCGGCTGATCGGCGAAACACGTCCTCGTAGTTCGCCCCATAGGACATCAGTCCACCCGCGTCGACGTATTCCCTTACCCCGGAGACGCTTGGTAGCCGGGACTTCAACGCTAGCCCGAGAAGCACCGTTCTATGGTTGAAGAAGAGGGGATCCTCGTTGACGTACAAGGCCTGTGCGTGCGCTCGCCTAATCGCCGAGAAAGCTCGGGCGAACTCCTCAGACCTTCGCACGCCCACGAAATTCAGTTCGATCGACAGCAAGGGCGCCGTCGCCTTCAGCTCCTGCAGTAGTTTGGAGTGGAACGGCGAGTCCGGATTCCACAAGACTGCGACTCGGGTGAGACGTGGAATCGCCTCCTTGAGGAGTTGCAGCCGTCTGGGGGTCAGGTCGGGCATCATCAGCGACAGCCCGGTGACGTTGCCGCCCGGATGCGCGAGGTCCGAGACTAGACCCGATCCGACCGGATCGGCAACGACGGTCATGACAATCGGGATGGTGGACGTGGCGCGCTTCAGCGCCCGGGTTGCAACCGTATTGTCCACGACGATCACATCCACTTTGCGCTGCACCAGGTCGGCCACCAACTCCGATATCCGAGCATAATCGCCGTCGGCGGATCGCCACTCAATCACCACATCGCGCCCCTCGGCGTAGCCCGCCTCCAGCAGTCCTTGGCGGAATGCCTGCGCCTCTTTGCCCTCGGGTGACACGACTGCGAGGAGAACCCCGATGCGGCGCGGCGTGGCCGGCTGCTGAGCGCGCGCAACCAGCCGCATGCCAGCTAGCGCCGAGCCGGCGGCCAGTGCAACAAGCTTGCTCAGAACCGCTCGCCGAGAACCTGGTCGGATCAAACTGTCACCTCATCGGCGCGCCTTCACTGCTTAACCAAGGACACATTCACATGCCCGGTGACGCCCAACTAGAATTCGGCCCCTTTCAGGTGTTCTCGATATAAGTACCTTGGTACTAATCCTAGGAACTTGTTCCCAATAGAATAAACCTTCCGCTCGTAATACGGCGACAATCCTGTCCTGAACGCCGAGCGCCCGTGCCCGTCGCAGCGGGAGTATCCAGACGCCTCTGGCCGGGTGCCACTTCCCTCCTGCTTCTTTGATTTTCGACGGATGCGTGCCTCGTGGACGCCGATTCGAAGCGTGACCTTCGAATCGGGGTTGAGTGTGGCTGTTGGGGAAGCGCTGGCTAACTTGGGTTGGCCCCCAAGGCTGCTCGTCGACGATCAGTTCAACCGTCGTGTAGCGCCTTCGGCGTTGGAGGTCGTACCGGTATCGAACGAAGATGAGGCGATCACCGAAGCGCTGCACCAACTTCTTCTTCCCGCTCTGGCCGGGACGGCGCGTGGTCTTTGCCTCCATTGGAGTTCCCTTGCTGTTGTGTGACGCAAGGAGAGTGGCTTCCTCACAGGGTCATGACGTGAGCCTGAGGCATGGCGGTGGAATGCGATGTCGGACGGCGCGCGTTTGGATCGGACGAGGAATTGGCCGCATCCGGGTCTGAGGGACGTCAGCGCGGAACGAGTTGACTGAAAGTTTTGGGAGTACCCCTCACCCTAGCCCTCTCCCACAAGGGGAGAGGGGAGGCGGCTACTCGACCGTGACCGACTTCGCGAGATTGCGAGGTTTGTCGACGTCCGTCCCGCGCGTGAGCGCCGCGTGATAGGCCAGGAGCTGCAGCGGCACGACGTGCAGAATGGGGCTGAGCGCGCCGCGGTTTCCCGGCAGGCGGATGACGTGCACGCCTTCGGATTCCTGGAAGTGGCTGTCGGCGTCCGCGAAGACGTACAGCTCGCCGCCGCGCGCCTTGACTTCCTGCAGGTTGGACTTGAGTTTCTCCAGCAGCGCGTCGTTGGGCGCGATCGCCACGACCGGCATGTCGCGGTCGACAAGCGCCAGCGGGCCGTGCTTGAGCTCGCCGGCGGGGTAGGCCTCGGCGTGGATGTAGGAGATCTCCTTCAACTTGAGGGCACCCTCCAGCGCGATCGGGTAGTGCATGCCGCGTCCCAGAAACAGCGCGTGGTGCTTCTCCGCGAAGGCGTTCGCCCAGGCGGCGATCGCTTGTTCCAGCTCCAGGACATCTTGCAGCGCCGAGGGCAGGTGCCGCAGCGCCTTGAGGTAGGACTGCTCCGACTCCGCGGACAATCGGCCCCGCAGTTTGGCGAGCACGAGCGTGAGCAAGAACAGGGCCGCAAGCTGGGTGGTGAAGGCCTTGGTGGACGCCACGCCGATCTCCGGCCCGGCGCGCGTGAGGAAGCGCAGCCGCGCTTGGCGTACCAGCGCACTCTCGGGCACGTTGCAGATGGCCAGTGTCCTGTCCTGCCCCAGCGACTTGGCATACTGCAGCGCTGCAATGGTGTCAGCGGTTTCACCCGACTGCGAGATGGTGATCACCAGCGCGTTCGGGTTGGGGACGGTCTCGCGGTACCGGTACTCGCTCGCGATCTCAACCTGGCAGGGCAGACCCGCGATGCTCTCGATCCAGTAGCGAGCGACCAGTCCCGC
>DATJVW010000276.1:0-17800 GCA_035501675.1 Burkholderiales bacterium | reverse complement strand
GCGGGACTCCGGCCAACAGCTCCCGGATAGGAGCGAACAGACCGGTATACGTAGCCGGGTTAGAGCGCGGCGTGCGTCCGATCGGGCTCTGATCGACGTTGACCACCTTGTCGAAATGCTCGAGCCCGTGTATCTCGTCGTGCATCGCGGGCTCGGCGGCGCCGCGGTAGAGGCTCCGCGCAGCCGCTTGATACAACGTGTCGTTGATCAAGGTGGACTTGCCCGAGCCAGACACCCCGCTGACGCACACGAACAGGCCGAGCGGGAGATCGAGATCGACGTTTTTCAGATTATTGCCGCGTGCACCTCTCAAGTGCAGCCACCGGTCCTGCTGTGGGACACTGCGCCGCGTGGGTACGGGGATACTGCGTTTGGCTGACAGGTACTGACCGGTTAGCGAAGCGGGGCTGTGCGCCACTTCATCCGGGGTGCCAGTTGCGACCACTCGGCCGCCGTGCTCGCCGGCCCCGGGCCCCATGTCCACGACGAAGTCGGCCGACTCGATCGCTTCCTGGTCGTGCTCCACGACGATCACGCTGTTACCGATATCGCGCAGGGCCTTGAGTGTAGACAGCAGCCGGTGGTTGTCGCGCTGATGCAGCCCAATGGAGGGTTCATCCAACACGTACATGACGCCGGTAAGCCCGGAGCCGATCTGGCTCGCCAGCCGGATGCGCTGCGCCTCGCCACCGGACAGTGTTTCCGCCGAGCGATCGAGCGAGAGATAGTCCAGACCGACGTTGTTGAGAAACTCCAGGCGGCTCGCGATCTCCCCCACGATCTTCTCTGCAATGGCCGCCTTCGAACCGGACAGCTTCAGACCATCGAAAAACTCCCGCGCAGCATTGAGCGGCATGCGGCTGATGGCATAGATCGGCTGGGAGCCCATGAACACGTAGCGCGCTTCGCGGCGAAGCCGAGTTCCGGCGCATTCAGGGCAGGGCGCGGTGTTCAGATACTTGGCCAGCTCTTCCCGCACCACCAGCGAGTCTGTATCCCTGTAGCGGCGCTCCAGGTTCGGAATGATCCCTTCGAAAGCGTGCTCGCGGGGGCGCGCGCGACCGCGTTCACCGGCATAGGTGAAGCGGATCTTCTCGCGACCCGAGCCGTTCAGCACCACCTCTTGAACACTCTTGGGCAGCTCATCGAAGGGGATCTCCAGGTCAAAGCCGAAATGCTGTCCCAGCGCGTGCAGCACCTGGAAGGAGAACGGGTTGCGCCGGTCCCAGCCTTTGATGGCGCCCGATGCGAGGCTCAGATGAGGAAACGCGACCACCCGTTTGGGATCGAAGAAACTGATGGTGCCCAGCCCATCGCAGCGCGGGCATGCGCCCATCGGGTTGTTAAAGGAGAACAGCCGCGGCTCCAGTTCGGGCAGCGAGTAGCTGCAGATCGGGCAGGCGAAGCGCGCTGAGAACAAGTGCTCCTTGCCTGCGTCCATCTCGACGGCGAGCGCCCGGCCATCGGAGTGGCGCAGCGCAGTCTCGAAGGACTCGGCCAGGCGCTGCTTGACCTCCGGTCGAATCTTGACCCGGTCCACCACGACGTCGATGGTGTGCTTCTTGGTCTTGGCCAGCTTGGGCAGGTGGTCGATATCGTGCACTTCACCATCGAGGCGCAGCCGTACGAAGCCTTGCGCGCGCAGGTCCTCGAATAGCTCGTGCTGCTCGCCCTTGCGGCCCGCGATCAACGGCGCCAAAATCATCAGGCGTGTATCCTCGGGGAGCTGCAATACGTGGTCGACCATTTGCGAGACGCTTTGCGCCTGCAATTTGATGTTGTGGTCCGGGCAATATGGATCGCCGACCCGCGCGAAGAGCAGCCGCAGGTAGTCGTGGATCTCCGTAACCGTGCCCACGGTCGAGCGCGGGTTGTGGCTGGTCGCTCTCTGCTCGATGGAAATCGCCGGCGACAAGCCCTCGATGAGATCCACGTCGGGCTTCTCCATGAGCTGCAGAAACTGACGGGCGTACGCGGAGAGCGACTCCACGTAGCGGCGCTGCCCCTCGGCATAGAGCGTATCGAAGGCGAGCGAAGACTTCCCCGACCCCGAAAGGCCCGTGATGACGATCAGCCGCTCGCGCGGCAGGTCCAGATCGACGTTCTTGAGATTGTGCGTGCGCGCGCCGCGCACACGGATGAAGTCCATCACGATCGGTGTCCTCTCGCCTCGGAGCCCGTGGCCGGGACGGCGAGCTAAGCTGCTAATATACTGCAGTGGTTAGGCATTTCCCAACGCAGCGGTCGTGTCTTGCAGCACGCGCCCAGAAAGCTGGATTGCCGCCGCCCGTCGGCGCGGCCGTTGGGCTGGCGGCGCTTTCCAGCGCGCGCCCGGTGGAGACCAAGATCCTGCTGGTGTTTGCGCAACCGCCGTTCGGCTGGGCGTTGGAGGCCGGCGGTACAGCATCCGTCTCGGCCGCCGGCTCTTGCTCCCGCACGTAGCGCCCCCGCGCGGTATGGATATGGCGACGCCGGGGCGCATAATCCAGAGGAAATGGCGCCATCTCGCCGCCGCAATCGCATTCACCGCCGATTCCGCGATGGCAGAGACGGGACGCGGCCGCGAGCGCCGCGACTATCGCCATCCCCGCATCCCAAGCGCACCGTCGGGCTGTCGCGTAAGCTTGCAGGCCTGAGCGGTGTGCTCCGGACGATAGTGCTGGCTTGGGGGGGAATGGCGTGACGTAGATGGCGCACGCCTGCACGAACGGAGCGTACTTGAGCTCATTGCACGGGAGACCTGACTATGGCATCGGTCAACAAAGTGATCTTGATCGGCAATTTGGGGCGCGATCCCGAGGTGCGCTACCTGCCGAGCGGCGACGCAGTGGCCAACTTGAACGTGGCCACGACGGAGAAGTGGAAGGACAAGAATGGCGAGCAGCAGGAGCAAACCGAGTGGCACCGGGTCGCGTTTTTCGGGCGCCAGGCGGAGATCTGCGGCGAGTACTTGCGCAAAGGCAGCCAGGTGTATATCGAGGGACGGCTGCAGACGCGCAAGTGGACCGACAAGGACGGCAACGAACGCTACACCACGGAGATTCGCGGCGATCGCATGCAGATGCTGGGCGCACGCGGCGGTGCCGCCGAGCCGTCAGGGCGCGACTCTGCCGCCCGTGAACCTGAAGCGTCTACAGCGAGCGTGCTGCCCGCGAGCGTGCTGCCCGCGAGCAAGCCCGCCGGCGGCAAGAAGCCGGCGAATTTCGACGACCTCGACGACGACATCCCGTTTTGAACCGATCCATTGGCGGACAGCGGGAGACGGGAGCGTTTCGTGAAAGCATGTGAGCTGCGGGATAGGCCCGGCTTCGACGGCATCACGCGCACTCGGTGCGCGTGGAGCACAGTCCGCCGGATCGGTGTGCTGCCCGATGTGGCCGGATCTCTGGGCACGGCGTCGGTTTGTGCCGTCACGTGAGGGGCTGGTGATCTACGTCAGCTCGCGCAAGATGTTCGAGGAGTTGAACCGGGCGATCGTGCAGCACAGGCTGCAACCGTGCACCGGAAAGGACTTTCGCTTCGAGGAAGCGCGCGCGACATAGGAGTACCGAGCAGCGCATGCCGACAAGGGTACGATGAGCGTCTGGGGTGGCCGGCCGGGCCAAGGGTTCCTTGGCCAGCCTCGTTCAAGCGCAGTGAGATTTGTGGCAGTATTGACCGTATAAAGGCCTGGCCCGAGACGTCTGAACCGGATCGGTCGCCACTGCAGCCGGACCCCTGTCCCCATGAACCTCCGCAACGTATCCCTGGACGATAAGTACACGCTCGAGAACGGCCGTATCTTCATCACCGGTACCCAAGCGCTGGTGCGAATGCCGATGATGCAACACTTGCGCGACAAGGCGGCCGGCTACGACACCGCTTGCTATATCTCCGGATATCGCGGCAGTCCGTTGGGCGGTTACGATCAGCAGTTGTGGGGTGCAGCCAAATTCCTTGAGCGGCATCAGATCGTTTTTCAACCGGGGGTGAACGAGGATCTCGCGGCGACTGCCTGCTGGGGAACACAGCAAGCACACTTCCACGGCGAGAACAAGCACGACGGCGTGTTTGCCATCTGGTACGGGAAAGGGCCGGGTGTGGACCGCACCGGCGACGCATTCCGTCATGGCAATCTGGCCGGCACTCACCCGCTGGGCGGCGTGCTGGTGCTGATGGGCGATGATCACACGTGTGAGTCCTCCACGACGGCCCATCAAAGCGAGTTCGCCCTGGTGGACGCCATGATCCCGATCTTGAATCCGGCCGGCGTGCAGGAGTTGCTCGACTATGGCATCTACGGCTGGGCGCTGTCGCGCTTCTCGGGTTGCTGGGTCGGGCTGAAGTGCATGAAGGACACCATCGACGCCTCGGGTTCGGTGGAGGTGAGCTCGGAGCGGGTTCAGATCCGGCTTCCCACCGACTACAAGTCACCGCCGGGCGGCCTCAGCATCCGCTGGCCTGATCATCCCTTGGAGCAGGAGGAACGGCTGCACAAGCACAAGATCGAAGCGGCGAAGGCGTTCGCGCGCGCGAATGCCCTCGACCGCATCGCGGTCAACGCAGCCGATGCGCGCCTAGGGCTGATGACCTGCGGGAAGTCCTACATGGACGTTCGGCAGGCACTGCAGTACTTGGGAATAGACGACGCTGAGGCCAGGCGCCTCGGCTTGCGCATCTATAAGGTCGCGATGACTTGGCCGCTGGAGCCGGAGGGCGCACTGCGCTTCGCCCGCGGGCTGCAGAAAGTGATCGTGATCGAGGAGAAGCGCGCGCTCATCGAGGCTCAACTCAAGGAGATCTGCTACGGCAAGTCCGACATGCCGCAGATCGTGGGCAAGCGTGACGAGCAGGGGCTGGAGTTGTTCCAGAGCAACGCTGCCCTGGATCCAAATCACATCGCCGTCTCTATCGGCCGGCGGATCCTGGAATACGCGCGGGACGTACAACTCCAGGCACGTGTGGCCGAACAGGAGCAACTCGCGGCGCGCGTTGCGGAGAAGCCAGCCATGGACCGCACGCCGTACTTTTGTTCGGGCTGCCCCCACAACACCGGCACCCTCGTGCCCGAGGGCAGTCGCGCGCTTTCGGGTATTGGCTGTCACTTCATGGCGCAGTGGATGGAGCGCAGCACGGCTGGGTTTACCCAGATGGGCGGAGAGGGTGCCAGCTGGATCGGCGAAGCGCCCTTCGTCAAGACCAGGCACGTGTTCCAGAACATCGGCGACGGCACCTACTTCCACTCGGGCTTGCTCGCATTGCGCGCAGTCGTGGCCTCGGGCGTGAACGTCACGTACAAGATTCTCTACAACGATGCGGTGGCAATGACCGGTGGCCAGCACGTGGATGGCAACCTCACCGTGCCGCAGGTCGCCGCCCAGGTGCTGGCTGAGGGCGCCAAGAGATGTGTCGTGGTTACGGACGAGCCGGACAAGTATGGCGCAAGCGCCGGTTTCCCAGTCGGTGTGCGGATCTATCATCGCGACGATTACGATCGCGTGCAGCGCGAGATGCGCGAGATCGAGGGCACCTCGGTCATCATCTACGATCAGACCTGCGCTGCCGAGAAACGCCGGCGGCGAAAGCGCAATCTCTATCCAGATCCGCCCAAGCGCGTGGTCATCAACGATCTGGTGTGCGAGGGCTGCGGCGACTGTGGGATCAAGTCCAACTGCGTGTCGGTCCTGCCGCTCGACACGGAGTTCGGTCGCAAGCGCACGATCGATCAGTCGTCGTGCAACAAAGACTACTCCTGCGTGAAAGGCTTCTGTCCGAGCTTCGTGACCGTGCACGGCGGGAGCCTGCGCAAAGGCAGGCTGGCACCTGCGGGCGATAAGACCGACGTCTTGTTTGCCGCCGTTCCCGAACCGCGCCTGCCGCCACTGGACAAGCCGTACGGCATCATGGTCACCGGCGTGGGCGGCACCGGTGTCGTGACCATCGGCGCGATCGTAGGCATGGCCGCGAACCTCGAGGGCAAGGGCTTTGCCGGGTTGGACATGGCCGGACTGGCCCAGAAGGGCGGGGCCGTCTGGAGCCACCTGCAGATCGCGGGCAACCCCGAAGATATCAAGACGGTACGCCTTGGCTGCGGTGGAGCGAATGCAGTCTTGGGATGCGACCTGGTGGTAACCGCCAGCCAGAAGACCATGGAGACGTCGCGGTTGGGCGTAACCCGGATGGTGGTGAACACACACCAGCAAATGACCGGTGAGTTCACGCGCAAGGGCGATTTCGAGTTTCCCGACCAGTCGCTTCGCCACACCATCAGCAAGGGCGTGGGCGAAGGACAGGCCGACTTCGTCGACGCCACGCGCATGGCGACGGCTCTGCTGGGCGACAGCATTGCCACCAACATGTTCATGCTGGGCTACGCCTACCAGAAGGGCTTGGTGCCGGTGTCCGCCGAAGCCATCGATAGGGCCATCGAGCTCAACGGAGCGGCGGTGAAGATGAACCAGGCCGCGTTCCTGTGGGGACGTCGCGCCGCGATAGACCCGGCGGCGATCGAGCGGATCATCGCCCCCAGGGCGGAGGCCGCGGCCAGCACTAGATTTTCACAGTCGCTGGACGAGCTCATACAGCGTCGCGTGGAGTTTCTCACGGGGTATCAGAACGCTGCATACGCGCAGAGGTACCGTGCGCTGGTGGACAAGGTTCGGCAGGCTGAAAGCGGCAAAACCAAAGGCCTCACCGGTCTCACCGAGGCCGTAGCCCGCTATTACTTCAAGCTGCTGGCGTACAAGGACGAGTATGAGGTTGCACGCCTTTACACGCAGAGCGGGTTCGAGCAGAAAATCAAGTTGCAGTTCGAGGGGGACTACAAGCTGCGCTTCCATCTCGCGCCGCCCCTGCTGGCCCGGCGCAACGATCGCGGTGAGCTCACCAAATCCGAGTTCGGATCGTGGGTGTTCAACGCGTTCAAGCTGCTCGCGATGCTGCGCGCTCTGCGCGGTACGGTGCTGGACGTCTTCGGTTACACGGCAGAGCGCCGCAGCGAGCGGCAGCTAGTCGAAGACTACGCGCAGCTTATGGATGAGCTCATGGCGGGGCTCCGGCAGGAGAATCACGCGCTGGCGGTCGAGATCGCCTCCATTGCGGAGGAGATTCGTGGCTACGGGCACGTGAAGATGCGCTGCCTGACAGCAGCGAAGGAGAAAGAGGCCCGGCTGATGGCCGAATTTCGCAGTCCGACACGCCAGCGTGCGGCTGCTTGAGCCTCGGGCGTTCGCCGGACTGGCGGCGTGTGAACCAGTCGCGCCCAGGCAGGCATTAACCGCTGCGGCACTGTGCCCGCAGCCCTGGACCCATCGATGCAGCCCGATTTGCGGCCTGACCCCACCGCCCCTTCGCTGGAGGACGAGGTAACGCTGCTCCAGCGCGTCTCCCAGCGGGATCGGCGCGCCTTTGAGTTGCTGTACCGTGTCTACTACCGCCGCCTGACGCGGTTCTTGGAGCAGATGACCCGTCGGCCACAACTGGTGGAAGAGATCGTCGATGACACGATGCTGGTGGTGTGGCGCAAGGCCGGCACATTCAACGGCGCGTCGCGCGTCTCCACGTGGATCTTCGCCATCGCTTACCGGAAGGCGCTGAAAGCGCTCCGGCGCGGCGCTGAACCGACACGCGTACCTTGGGACGGCGAGCCCACTTCAGGGGAAGGCCCGGAGACGGAGCTTATCGAGCGCGAGTCGCGCAACCGCGTGCGGCGCGCGCTGACGGATCTTTCGACGGAGCAGCGCGCGGTGGTCGAGCTGACGTACTACCACGGCTACGCCTACCGAGAGATCGCGCAGATCGTGCGCTGCCCTGTGGATACGGTGAAGACGCGCATGTTCCACGCGCGGCGTAAGCTGAAGGCGCTCTTGGACGGCAGGCGGGAGGAGAGGTCGTGAACCTGCGCTTCTTTCGCATCGACGACCCGGTGCATCGAGAGGCCGCGGAGCTCCTCCCCTGGCTGGTGAACGGCACTCTGGACGGGAGCGAACGGGAACGCGTGGAGCGACACGTGGCGCAGTGCGTTGCGTGCCGTCGCGACCTCGAGGCGGCACGGGCGCTGCACGCTGCCGTGGCGTCTGAAGAGCGCGACCCGGCGGTGGCTGATGGACTCGCGAGGCTGCGCGCGCGGTTGAGTGAAGAGGAGGCGGGGCTGGGGGTCGCGCGCTTGTGGCGTTCGCTGGCCGAAGGCTGGCATCGCGCCCCAGCCTGGGCCCGAGGGGCGCTAGCCGCACAACTCGCCCTCGTGCTTGTGCTGGCCTGCGCGCTGGCCGTCCCCCTGCTGCCCGGCCGCTCGGCGCCCTCGCTATATCACACTCTCGGGGATGCGCCGCCAGTGACCTTCAGGCGGCATGCGCTGGTCGTGGTATTTCGAGGCGAGCGCTCGGAGCAGGAGATCCGGCGACTGCTGTTGCGGGCGGATGCACGGATAGTGGACGGGCCTTCGTCGGTTGGAGCTTATACCGTCGAAGTGCCTGACGGCCGGCAACAAGCGGCGCTCGCGCTGCTGCGTACCGATCCCGGAGTGGCCTTCGCCGAGCCCGTACCAGGCCAGACCCCGGTGCCCAGATGACCCGTCTGGTGGGACCGTTCGTCTCGGTCCTTCTCGTGCTCGCAGCGGGTTGCTCAGCGGTTACGCCAACACGCAGCGATAGCCGGGTGCCGGATGCCGCCAGCGAACGGCAGCTGCTGGTGATGGTGATCGAGAGGCCTATTCGGCACTACCGTCCGGGCGCTTCCGTGCTGTCCGCGTATGGTCCGAGCGCATCGCGTGCGCGGACTCTGCGGGTTGCCCGGGACCTGGCGCGGGACTACGGCTTGAATCCAGTGAGCGATTGGCCCATGCCGGCGCTCGGCGTGCGGTGCTTCCTCATGGAGTTGCCGCCTGGCCAGTCGGCGCAGGAGGTGGCAGGACGGCTGGCCGCGGACCCGAGGGTGGAATCGGCCCAGCCCCAGCATGTGTTCCGAGTCGCTGCTCACGACGTTCCTCCCGGCATGCTGGAGACCGGCGCGCGGGCGCTCGAGCTGGACGCGTTGCACCGGATGGCCACCGGGAAAAACGTGACGGTCGCGCAAATTGACACCGGCGTGGACACGCAGCATCCGGATCTCCACGGGCAGTTCGCCGCCGAGCGAAACTTCGTGGACGGCGTGCGCCTCCCCCCCGAGGTGCACGGTACGGCAGTGGCTGGCATCATCGTCGCGAAGCCCGACAAACGAGTCGGCATAGTGGGGGTGGCGCCGGGCGCGCGCTTGTTAGTGCTGCGCGCTTGCTGGGAGCCGGCCGACGGTGCCGGGCTATGCACCAGCTTCGCTCTAGCCAAGGCCATACAGTTCGCGCTCATCGAGCACGTGCAGGTGCTGAACCTCAGTTTGACTGGCCCACACGATGGTCTGCTGGAGCGGCTTCTCGACAAAGCCGTGCAGGATCGGGTGATTGTGGTGGGCGCGTCGAGCTCAAACGCCTCTAACTTCCCGGCCGCGCATCCAGGCGTCATAGCGGTGGCCGCAAGCGGCTTGCCGAGTCCACCCGATGGCGCGGTCCTCGCACCCGGCCGGGACATACTGACGACAGCGCCGGATGCGAGCTGGGGTTTCTTCTCCGGTGCATCCTTCGCCGCGGCCTACGTCAGCGGGCTGACGGCGCTGATGCTGGAACGCTCACCGCGAATCGCGCCAGCGAGCGTGCGAGCATTGCTGATGCAGAACCATGCGGCGGGGACCGGCAGCGAGCCCGTCCTCGACGCTTGCGCCGCCCTGGCCGACGCTGCCCCTGAGCGGGACTGCGACTGCTGCACCCGGGCGAGCGCTCGCGGCCCTCGCGGCCGCGCCAGAACTCCCACTTCCTGAGGCGGCGCCTTGCGCCGCCTGTGGCTGTGCATCGGGCTGCTTACGCTCGCGTCGGATGCCGCGGCACAGGTCTCCGGCAGTGTCGCCGCCCTGACGGACATCCGATTCCGCGGGATATCGTTGACTGACCGCGCCCCTGGCGCGGAGGCCGGGGTCGCTTACGACCATGCGAGCGGTTTGTATGCCGGCGCGCTCGCCGCCACTGTCCGCCTTGACGGCACCAGCACGCAGTTGAGCGCGCAGGCCTACGCGGGCTATGCACGGCCGCTTGGCGAGCGCGTTGTCATGGACGTTGGCGCGGGGCGTTACTTTTACCCCGAGTCTGCGGCGCGGGGTACCTACAGCTTCAATGAGGTGTTTGCCGGCGTTTCGGTCGATGGCGCCGAGGCTCGCTTGCATTACAGCAATGATTACTTCGGCAGCGGTGCGCAGGCCTGGTATGCGGAGATCGACGGTGCAGTCGGGCCGCCGCAAAATTTGGCGCTCATCGCGCATCTGGGCTATCTCGTACGCAGTCCGCAGGACTATGCGCAGCTCGGCAGGGTGCCAGCCACTCAATGGGATGCGAAGCTCGGGGTCGCCGCCGAACGGCTCGGGCTCAGCTTCGAGTTGAGCCTGGTTATGACCAATATTCCGGCGCAACGCTGCCCTCTCGGTGATAACGCATGCGCTCCGGGCGTGGTGTTCTCCGTTTCTCGGGGGTTTTGAGCATCTGTAGTGGCCACCGGATGGCAGTTTGATCAGCAGGCGCTCATGCATCGTCACCACCCCCGACCTGGACCGAGCCGAGCGTTGACCTCACCAATTGGGAGAGATCACGTCCAGCCGGTCAGTGACCACCGCACTGACCCCAAGGGACAGCAGTCTGCGCACCTGGTCGGGGCGGTTAACGGTGTAGCAAAGGACAGCGCAGCGGGCGGCCGCCGCCTGTGCCAGAAGCGTGCGGTTCGCGGCGCGCTGATCGCAATGCAGTGAGAAACAGCCGAGGCGCTCGACCTCCTCGCGCCAATCGCCGGTCGTGGCGCCCACCAGGAGTCCACGCGGAAGCTGCGGCGCCGCCTCGCCGGCCGCTTCCAATGCGGCCGGTGAGAACGACGAAAGCAGCGGCGCGGCGGCACCTACCCAGTGGCCTAGCACCTCGCGCGCTACGGCGGTGCCGGTTTCGCGCTCACGGCCCGGGCACGGCTTGATCTCGACGTTTGGCCACAGACCGAGCTCGGCGCAGAGGCGCAGTGCGGCGGTCAGGGTTGGAACCGGTTCGCCGGCGAAGCGCCGTTCGCACCAACTGCCCGCGTCCAGCCGCTGCAACGCACGCCAATCGGTCCTAGCGACTGGGCCGCGACCATCGGTCGTGCGATCCAGGGTGTCATCGTGCATCAGCACGACCACGAAGTCTCGCGTCAGCTTGGCATCGAACTCCACGCCGCGAAAGCCATGCTGAGCGGCGACGTCCAGGCCGGCCAAGGTGTTCTCGGGGGCCAACGTGCCCCCGCCCCGGTGCGCGAGTATCCGCGGGAAGGGCCACGACGGTCGTGAAACATGTGTCATTTCGGCAGTGCCCTTGGATTTGGCCAGTCCCGCCCCTATAAAGGGATAAGGGGTTGTCCGTTATAATCTTGTTTTTTCGAGCATTCAGGGGGTAGACATGCCAATCTACGAATACCGCTGCGCGACGTGCGGCTTCGAGAAGGAATATCTGCAAAAGCTCTCCGATGCGCCGATCACTCATTGCGAAAGCTGCGGACGGCCGACCATGGCCAAGCTCGTCTCTGCAGCCGGCTTCCAGCTTAAAGGAAGCGGTTGGTATGCCACCGACTTCAAGAATAATGGCTCCAGGCCCAAGGCGAAGGAAGAGTCAAAGACCGATGGTGGCGCGGCTGCGGGCGACACAGGAAAGACAGCCGGGGAAACCAAGAACGCGGCGGAATGCGGTGCGGGCGCCTGCGCGGCGTGCCAACCCGTCCAATGACCACGCTGGCGCCCTGCATATGAAAAAATATTTCATTACAGGGCTTCTCATCTGGATTCCGCTCGTCATCACGCTCTGGGTGTTGAACTTGATCGTGAGCACCATGGACAGCACCCTGTTGCTGCTGCCGGAATCCCTGCAGCCCAAGTGGCACATCCCGGGGCTGGGTGCGTTGTTGACGCTGCTCGTACTGCTCCTTACGGGTGTGTTCGCGGCCAACATCATCGGCCAGCGACTGGTGCGCGTGGGCGAAGGCATGGTGGCCCGCATTCCCGTGGTCAAGACCATCTACAACAGCGTCAAGCAGGTCTCCGACACGCTGTTCTCGAGCCGAGGGCAGGCCTTCCGCAAGGCCCTGCTGGTGCGCTTCCCACACAGCGACGCGTGGACCGTGGCCTTTCTCACCGGCACGCCGAGCGGCGAAGTGGCTGATAAGCTGGGCAGCGACCGCATCAGCGTGTATGTTCCCACAACGCCCAACCCGACTTCGGGATATTTTCTCATCGTCCCGCGTTCCGAGGTGATCGACTTAGACCTGAGCGTGGACGAAGCGCTGAAGTACGTCATCTCAATGGGCGTGGCCTCGCCGACCCCGCAGCGTCGAGCGGCGACGAGGAACGTCGCGCCGGACGCCTGAGCGCGTCCAAACGCGCCCCTGGCGGCTAAGACCCTTGTGCACTCCATTCACTAATCATGCGTACCGACTATTGTGGACTGATCGACCGGAGATTCCTCGGGCAGCCGGTTACCTTGTTCGGGTGGGTGCATCGCCGTCGCGATCACGGAGGCGTGATCTTCATTGACGTCAGAGATCGCGAGGGGCTCGTGCAGGTCGTGTGCGATCCGGACACGCCCGCGACCTTCGCGGTCGCCGACCGGTTGCGCAGCGAGTTCGTCGTCCGAGTGGACGGCAAGGTACGCCCGCGTCCGGAAGGTACCGTCAACGCGAACCTGAACAGCGGGGAAATCGAGGTTCTGGCCCAGACCATCGAGATCCTCAACCCCTCCCTTGCGCCCCCGTTCCAGCTCGACGACGACAACCTGAGCGAGAGCGTGCGCCTGGAGCGCCGCGTGATCGACTTGCGCCGGCCCGCCATGCAGCACAACCTGCGGCTGCGCTACCGGGTGGCGATGAGCGTGCGCCGGTTTCTCGACGCCCACGGGTTCATCGATATCGAGACACCGATGCTGACCAAATCGACCCCGGAGGGCGCGCGCGACTATCTGGTCCCGAGCCGCGTGCACGCAGGGCAGTTCTTCGCGTTGCCGCAGTCCCCCCAACTGTTCAAACAGCTGCTCATGATTGCGGGTTTCGATCGCTACTATCAGATCACCAAATGTTTCCGCGATGAAGATCTGCGCGCCGATCGCCAGCCCGAGTTTACTCAGATCGACGTCGAGACCTCCTTTCTCGGCATATCCGAGATCACGGCGCTGATGGAAGGGCTGGTGCGGGCGCTGTTTCAGGAAGTGCTGGACGTGAGCCTCCCGGACCCCTTTCCCCGCATGAGTTATGCCGAAGCGATGTCCAAGTACGGCTCCGACAAGCCCGATCTGCGGGTGCCCTTGGTGCTGACAGAGCTCACGGACGTGATGAAGGAGGTAGAGTTCAAGGTGTTCTCGAGCGTGGCGAACAGCGCCGATGGTCGTGTGGCCGGGTTGCTCGTGCCCGGTGGTGGCCAGCTGACGCGTGGCGAGATCGATGCCTACGCCCAGTTCGCGGGCATCTACGGCGCGAAGGGTCTGGCCTACGTGAAGGTCAACGAAGTCGGTAAGGGACGCGACGGTCTGCAGTCGCCGATCGTCAAGAACTTGTCGGATCTGGCGCTAAAAGCCATCGTCGAGCGCAGCGGTGCCAGACACGGCGATCTCATGCTGTTTGGTGCCGACAAAGCGAAAGTCGTGAACGAGTCGCTCGGTGCACTGCGTACGAAGATCGGCCACACGAAGGGCTTTGCGCAGGCCGGCTGGAAGCCGTTGTGGGTGCTGGACTTTCCCATGTTCGAATGGAACGAGGAGGAGAAGCGTTGGGACCCGCTGCATCATCCGTTCACCGCGCCGATGGATGGTCATGAGGAGCATCTGGACACGGATCCGGGCAAGGCGCTGTCCAAGGCCTACGATATGGTGCTGAATGGTTGGGAAATCGGCGGTGGCTCGGTGCGCATCCACCGCCAGGACGTGCAGTCGAAGGTGTTTGCGGCGCTCAACGTCGGGCCGGAAGAAGCGCGCGCAAAGTTCGGGTTTCTGCTCGATGCCTTGCAGTATGGCGCCCCTCCCCACGGCGGGCTGGCTTTCGGTCTCGATCGCATCGTAGCGCTCATGGCTGGGGCAGAGTCGATCCGAGACGTCATCGCCTTTCCCAAGACTCAACGCGCACAGGACTTGCTCACGCACGCACCGAGCCCCGTGGACGAGCGCCAGCTGCGCGAACTCCACATCCGGCTGCGGACACCCGAACCCGCCAACACTTGAAATAGCCACCGAGTCGTGAGGAGAGGCAAGCCGTCGCAGTTTTCGAAGCGGCCTGAGTCGCGTGAAACAGTCAAAACGAATCATTTCTGGCGCCTGTTCTATCTCCCGTCCTTGGTTGGTTCGACGGTCCTGCCTCCCTTTTGCGTTGCTGGCGGCCGATACGAATTGAAGCACAAGATACCGATCTCGGTCCTGGTGGTGGTGCATACCCCAGACCTCCAGGTGCTGCTGCTTGAGCGCGCGGACCACCCAGGCTACTGGCAATCTGTGACCGGCAGCCAGAACCAGGGCGAGACGCTGGAGCAAACCGCCGTGAGGGAGGTGCTCGAGGAGACGGGGCTCGACGCGCGCCAGCAGCGGCTTACCGACTGGCGCCTGCAAAACGAGTACGAGATCTTCCCGGAGTGGCGCTGGCGCTACGCACCGGGGGTGACCCACAACGTCGAGCACGTGTTCGGCCTGTCGCTTCCCGCGCCCGTTCAGATACGTGTTGCGCCGCGCGAGCATCTCGGCTTCGTCTGGCTGCCCTGGCAGGACGCGGCGCAACGCTGCTTCTCCTGGAGCAACGCCGCTGCAATCCGTAAACTGCAGCAGAGGGGCAACTGACGGCGACGCCGTCCCCCGATCGAGACGCTGACAACGGAGATGGGATGCAAAGCCTGCATATCCTAACCTACAACATCCACAAAGGCTTCGCGCAGTTCAAGCGCCGCGTCAGCTTGCACGACCTCAAAGACCGGCTGCAGGCGGTGGAGCCCGACGTCGTGTTCCTCCAGGAGGTGGTCGGTTTTCACGCCCGGCTCGCGCGGCGCCATGACGACTGGCCGACCGCGCCCCAGTATGAGTTTCTAGCGGACGCGGTTTGGCACGACTTTGCTTATGGCCGCAACGCGGTGGTAGACGATGCTCACCACGGTAACGCGATCCTGAGCAAGTTTCCGATCACGCGCTGGGACAACGAAGACGTCTCCATGCATCGTCTGGAGCGGCGTGGCTTGCTTCACTGCGAAATCGAGCTGCCTGGCTGGGAAGCGAGGCTGCACACGATCAACGTGCACCTGGGCCTGCTGCGGATCTGGCGTGAGAAGCAGCTGGAAGTGTTGGCGAGCCGCATCGAGCGCCTCGTGCCGCATGACGCGCCGCTGATCATCGCTGGCGATTTCAACGACTGGACGCGGCGCGCGAGCGAATACTTGATGCGCGCCCTGAACGTGTCGGAGGTGTTCGAGACCTATGGTCGCGGTCCGGCCCGCAGCTTCCCGGCCGTGCTGCCCGTGCTCCATCTGGACCGCATCTACGTGCGCGGTTTCCGGGTTCAGCTGGCACATGTGCATCGGGGCCTCCACTGGGCGCGCTTTTCCGATCATGCCGCGCTTTCGGCGCTGTTGACCCGGGATCGAGGCGGCGGCAAACGCAAGACGCGCGGGCCAACGGTTCGGTCCAACATCGCGCCCGAGTCCCGGTAGGCGACACGGCGCCACAGCGGAGCAAAGCGTCCCGGTATGTACTGCAGTTGCACGACGCACGGGTGAGACGGCTCCCCACCCGGGAAGGGCGGTGAGCTCCGCATGGGTCAGCGGCGGTCCCCTTCCTACCGAGACGCGCGGGCCGAATTCCCGAGAGTGCGCCAACCGAAAGCTCTTTGACGACAGCAGGTCCTAGGCGGAGACGGCTCGTGGCACGCCCGTTGCTCACACAGAGATAATCCGCCTCTGGAGGAGCCGTCGTGCTCGGTCTGCGCAAGCCCAAGCCTCAATCCGCTCAGCTCTATCTCGCTACTCCACTGCAACGCGACCATCTCCTGTGGATGCTTGGGAGCATGTGCCAGCTGTTCCGGGTGCCATTCGACGCGGGACTGATTCTCCAGCACTATCCGCCGCCCTATACCGTGGGCAGTCTGTGTGACGCGGCGCAGGCGCTCGGCCTCCGCTTGCGCGAGCAGACCCTCTCCCGGGACGGGTTGCGCTCCTACAACCTCCCCGCCGTGGCGCTGAGCCGCGAAGCCGGCCAGGGTCCAGCGTTAGTCCTTAAGACAGACGGCGAGCGGGTGTTGCTGTTTCGAGCAGGGTCTGAAGGTGGGGAGACTTTGGGGGCTGAGCAATTTCGGAGCTTTTTCGAGCCCGTGCTGTTCGGACTGGAGCGCCCCGAGAAGCAAGGCCGGCGCGCCGACGACGGCAGCCCATCCGACTCGGGCGCGCGGGAGGATTTCGGGTTCGGTTGGTTTATTCCCGAGTTGATCAAACATAAGCGCACCTTCCGCGACGTGCTGCTTGCTTCGCTGGCGATCCAGCTCATGGCGTTGGCCACGCCCTTGTTCACTCAGGTGATCATCGACAAGGTGGTCGTACACCAGACCCACAGCACACTAGCGGTGGTGGGTTTCGCCCTGACGATGTTCATGGTGTTTTCAACGGTCATGACTTGGCTGCGCCAGTACCTGGTCATCCACACGGGCAACCGCATCGACGCGGTGCTCGGCAGCCATGTTTTCGGCCATCTGCTGCGTCTGCCGCTGCGCTATTTCGAGCAACGGCCGACCGGCGTGATTGTGTCCCGGCTGCATGGGGTGGAGACCATCCGCGATTTCCTGTCCGGCGCTGCAGTGTCGCTCATGCTGGATCTCCCGTTCCTACTCATCTTCCTAGGTGTCATGTTCTTCTATAGTTGGCAGCTATCGCTGATCGCTTTGAGCTGCCTGGGCACCATCAGCGGCCTGAGCCTGGCGGTGACGCCCATCTTCCGGTCGCGGCTTAACCGGCAGTTCCTGCTCGGGGCCCGCAACCAAGCCTTCGTTACCGAGTACGTCGTTGGCATGGCGACCGTCAAGAGCCTTCAGACCGAGCCGTTACTCGAGCGGCGCTACGGCGAGTACCTCGCGAGTTACCTGGCGGCGGGGTTCTCCACGCGCCAGTTGGCCAACTCCTTCAATGTGGTCGCCAACTCCCTAGAGCAGGCGATGACGCTGGCTTTACTGATAGTGGGCGCGCTGTTGGTGATGCATGGCAACGGCTTCACGATCGGCATGCTGGTGGCGTTCCAGATGTTCGCCAGTCGGATGTCGCAACCGATGCTGCGCTTGGTAGCGCTATGGCAAGAGTTCCAGCAGGCGTCCGTGGCGGTCAAACGCCTGGGGGATGTGATGAACCTGCCCACAGAGCCCTACACTGTGGTACCTGCCCGTGGGCAGCGCAGCGCGGGGCACATTGAGGTGCTCGATCTTGGTTTCCGCTACAGCCAGCAACACCCATTCGTCTATCGTAACCTTAATCTGACCCTCAGGCCCGGCCAACTCACCGTGCTCACCGGTGTCTCAGGCTCGGGCAAGAGCACCCTGACCAAGCTGCTTATGGGCTTCTATCCGCCCACAGAGGGCCAGATACTGATCGACGGCCGCGATATCCGAAATCTGTCTGCGAATGAACTGCGCCAGTCCTTCGGCGTCGTGCCGCAGGAGACGATCTTATTCGCGGGCACTGTCTACGATAACCTCGCAATGGCCGACCACGGTGCCACCTTTGACCAAATCATGGA
>DATJVW010000275.1:0-10336 GCA_035501675.1 Burkholderiales bacterium | reverse complement strand
GCGGTAGATGGTCATATCGGGCCGCACCTGGTCGAACAGGCATCCACCGAGGAAGAACCCGCGCTCGTACCCCGGCACCTTCACGCCCCGACCGTCCACGACCAGCTTGGCCCCTTCCTTCACGCCGGTGGCGATGTACCCGTTGACCTTGTCGAAGTGTTGCTTGGTGACCAGCGGTCCCATCTCGGCACCCTCGTCGGTGCCGGCGTTGATCTTCAGGTTGCGAGCGCGCTCGGCGAGCCGCTCCACCAGCGGATCGGCGATCGCACCTACCGCGACCGCGACCGAGATCGCCATGCAGCGCTCCCCGGCCGAGCCGTACGCCGCGCCGGTGAGCGCATCGACCGCTTGCCCGAGGTCTGCGTCGGGCATGACCACCAGATGGTTCTTGGCGCCGCCCAGTGCCTGCACGCGTTTGCCGGACCCGGTACCGGTGCGGTAGATGTACTCGGCGATGGGCGTCGAGCCCACGAAGCTCACCGCAGCGATGCGCGGATCGTTGAGCAACGCGTCCACCGCGACCTTGTCCCCGTGTACCACATTGAACACCCCATCGGGCAAACCCGCTTCCTTCAGCAGGCCGGCCAAGTGCACGCTGGCGGATGGATCGCGCTCGGAGGGCTTGAGCACAAAGGTGTTGCCGCAGGCGATAGCGATGGGGAACATCCACATCGGGACCATGGCCGGGAAGTTGAACGGCGTGATGCCCGCGCACACGCCCAGCGCCTGGCGCATGGAGTAAGTGTCCACGCCGGTGCCCACTTGCTCGCTGTAATCGCCCTTCAGCAGGTGTGGTATGCCGCACGCGAATTCGACGACCTCCAGGCCGCGGGTGACCTCACCGCGCGCGTCCGACACGACCTTGCCGTGCTCGCTCGAGATCAGGCGCGCCAGCTTGTCGTGGTCGCGCTCGATCAGCTCCTTGAACTTGAAGATCACCCGAGCGCGCCGCAACGGCGGGACTGCGGCCCAGGCGGGGAACGCCGCCTGTGCGGCGGCGACTGCCCGACCCACCTCTTCAATGCTGGCGTAGGGCACGCGCCCGGACACATCCCCCAGGGCGGGGTCGTACACATCGCCGTAACGCCCGCTGCTCCCGGCGACTTCGCGCCCGTCGATGTAGTGGTGAATGTCCTTGACCTGTGAGCCAGGCCGCTCGACCGGTTTGTTCATCTTCGCTTCCTCCTCCGATATTCAGGGCTTACGCCGGGCAGCTCAACGGTGCTGTGCCGGAAACTCGGAATCCAGCGGATAGATCGGGCGCCGGATCTTCCGGTAGTCGAAAAGAGTCCAGTCCGACGATCCCACCCCGAGGCTGTCGCAGAACACCATGCCTTTGGCGATGGGCAGGAACACGGGCCGGAAATACATCCGCGACTTGAGCAGCAAATAGCGTTTGCGCGCAGGATCGATGCCCACGCTGGTGAACACGCCGCGATCCCACGGTTCCTGGTTGCGCTCGGTCACGACGATCTCTGCCGACCCTGTGTCCAGCACCGCGGTTCGACCCATGTAGCAGCGCATGCCCTGGAACTGCGGGCCGGTGATGGTGTATTCACCATCGGTGACGGCGCGCACCACACCGCTGAGTTCCAGCGGCTCGCCCTTGGTCTTGATGGCCGGCATGTCCATCTTCCCGCCCAGCTTCAGGCTGAGCTTCGCTCCTACACCCGCCTCGATCATGCTTCCCACGGCCTGGGGATCGCGCACCGGACCGACCGCGATACCGGCGAGTCCCTGGCGCAGCGCTTCCTTGAGCACATACATCGTGTCCTGCGTGGCGCCGGAAGCGCAATTGTCCGCGTGGTCCAGCAGCAGGATGGGCCCCCCGTTTTCCTCCGCCAGGCGCTTGGCACGCGCGATCGCCTGCTGCAACGGCTCTCCGCGGTAGATGAACTCGTCCTTGTGGCGCCACGCGATGTCGAGGATCGCTTTGCAGCTTTCTTCCGCCTTACGCCGGTCGCGGTCGGCCACCGTCACTACACTGAGCCCGGCGTCGTGGATGTCCGCCTGCTGAAAACCGCCGAAGGCGGTGGCGGCAAGCAACCCGCCGCTCTCCGCGGCACGGGCTGCATCCACGCAGTCCTTCATCGGGCTCTCGTCCGTGTTCTGCCGCAGCGTCTGCGCCAGCAGCGCAATGTTGCCCCAGGCCATGACCGGTTGCACTTCGCCCTTCAGATACCGCAGCAGGATGCTTCCGGCAAGCTGTCCGGCCTCGTAGCCGTCGACGTGGGGGTAGGTCTTATAGCCAGCGATCGCGTCGCAGTTGCGCACCATGGGGTCCGTAACGTTGGCGTGCAAGTCCAGGGACACGGCGATGGGCGTGCGCGGAGCGAGTCTGCGCAGCTTCTGCAGCAGCGTTCCCTCGCCGTCGTCGGTCCGGTCGGCCACCACCATGGCGCCGTGCAGGTCGAGAAAGATCGCATCGCAGCCCGCGCTCACCGCCTCTCCGATGAGATCGCAGAAGCGATCGTAGGCCTTCCCGTCCACTGGGCCGCTCGGGTTGGCCCACGCGGCCAGGGGCGTGACGATCTGCGCGCCGGCGGCTTCAGCCAGATCCAGATAGGCCGCCATCGGGACGCGCGTCCCCTTCGTGGCTTCGTATGCGGCCTTGCCCAGGTAGGGGCCGTCTTTGCCAAAAGCTTCCCACGGCGTGGGCACCGGCGAGAAGGTGTTGGTCTCGTGCTGCATCTGGGCGATGACGAATTTCACTGCTCAATCCCTAAACCTGATTAGCCGCCAAGACGCCAAAAGCGCCAAGTAAGACGAATATCGAATCTAACCGCGCAAACGCTCAGAATTCAGAGAATGCGAAGGGGTCAACGAGTACAGGCTCGTTCGAGCCACTCGGCAACCCGGCGACACCATTCGCCGGAAGACTTTCCTTGGCGCTCTTGGCGTCTCGTCGGCTCAAGCTCTGCCGTGTTGCGGTTGTCTGCGTCGGCGCGGCTCAAATGGTTCAAGGCAGTGTCTTGAGCACATCCCGCACCGTCTCGAACATCTGATCGATCTGCTTCTTTTCGACGATCAGCGGCGGCGATAGCGCGATGGTGTCGCCCGTGGTGCGGATCAGCACGTTCTTCTGATAGGCGCGCAGGAACGCATCGAAGCCGCGCGCGGCGGGCTTACCGGCCATGGGCTCGAGCTCTATGCCTACGACCAGTCCGATGTTGCGGATGTCGATGACGTTGGGCAGGCCCTTGAGCGAGTGGGCCGCGTCTTCCCAGTACGGAGCGAGCTCGGCCGCGCGCTGGAACAGGCCTTCCGCCTTGAACAGATCGAGCGTGGCGACCGCCGCCGCCGCGGCCAGCGGATGACCGGAGTAGGTGTAGCCGTGGTACAGCTCGATGGCATTCTCCGGCCCCTGCATCAGGGCGTCGTAGATCTCTTTTTTCACGATCACCGCGCCCATCGGCACCGCGGCGTTGGTCAGCGCCTTCGCGCAAGTGATCAGGTCGGGGGTGACGCCGAAGCTGTGCGCCGCGAACGCGTTTCCGGTGCGGCCGAATCCCGTGATCACCTCGTCGAAGATCAGCAGGATCCCGTATTTGTCGCAGATCTGGCGCAGCTTCTCAAGATAGCCCTTGGGCGGGATCAGCACGCCGGTCGAACCGGCTACCGGCTCGACGATGACCGCCGCGACGTTGGATGCGTCATGCAGAGCGATGAGACCCTCCAGGGCATCGGCCAGATGCGCTCCCCACTGCGGCTGCCCGCGCGAGTAGGCGTTCCTCTCGAGGTTGTGCGTATGCGGGAGGTGATCCACCGCCGCAAGCAGCTGGCCGTTGAACGTCTTGCGGTTGCCGCCCATGCCGCCCACCGAGATGCCGCCGAAACCTACGCCGTGATAGCCGCGTTCGCGTCCGATCAGCACGCGCCGCGTTCCCTCTCCGCGCACGCGATGATAGGCGAGCGCGATTTTGAGCGCGGTATCCACGGCCTCGGACCCCGAGTTGACGAAGAACACGTGGTCCATGCCCTTCGGCGTGATCTGCACCAGGCGCTCGGCGGCGAGAAACGGCACCGGGCTGTGCATCTGAAATCCGGTGGCGTAGTCCATGCTCTCGGCCTGTTTCTTGATGGCGTCGACGATCGGCTGGCGGCAGTGCCCCGCGTTCACCGCCCAGAGACCCGCGATCGCGTCCAGGATCTGCCGCCCGTCGTGGGACGTGTAGTACATGTCCTTGGCAGCGACCAGCAGGCGCGGGGACGCCTTGAACTGGCGGTTGGCTGTGAACGGGAGCCACAGCGGCTCGAGGTTCAACTCGGCAAGCAGTTCCTGTTCGCGGGTACCCATGGCAATCTCCTGGGCTGAAGCGGTGGCAGTTCCGGCATAGCGCCGAACCGGTTGATGCCCAATTATATCCCCCGGCCGCTGCGCCCGTTGCCTCCTCGGGAACCTTCCCGTATTCTCCAGAGTTCCTTCGCCCGCGGCGTTCGGGCTACCTCGCCTGCCCGCAGCGCGCAGCGTAAACGGTTAGGACCAGATCATGGATCTCAACTACACCCCCGAAGAAGAGGCCTTCCGCGAGGAAGTGCGCGCATTCGTGAGTTCGAAGCTGCCGCCCGAGATCGCGCGCAAGGTGCTGGAGCACAAGCGCTTGACCAAGGAGGACCATGTCCGCTGGCAGAAAATCCTCTTCGAGCAGGGCTGGATCGCTCCCGGTTGGCCGGTGGAATACGGGGGAACGGACTGGAACGCGGTGCAGAAGCACATCTTCGACGAAGTGTGCGCCGAGGCCGGAGCGCCGCCGGTCATCGCGTTCGGCGTGAGCATGGTCGGGCCGGTCATCATCGCGTTCGGCAGCGCCTGGCAGAAGCAGCACTATCTGCCGCGCATTCTGTCCAGCGAGGATTGGTGGTGCCAGGGCTACTCGGAGCCGGGGGCAGGATCTGACCTCGCTTCGCTCAAGACGCGGGCCGAACGGCGCGGCGAGCACTATGTCGTCAACGGCCAAAAGACATGGAACACGCTCGGCCAATACGCCGACATGATTTTCTGCCTGGTGCGCACCTCGAGCACGGGCAAGAAGCAGGAAGGCATCTCGTTCCTGCTGATCGACATGCGCTCGCCGGGCGTGACCGTGCGCCCGATCATCACGCTCGAGGGCGAGCACGAGGTCAACGAGGTCTGGTTCGAGAACGTCGAAGTGCCGGTCCAGAACTTGGTCGGCGAGGAGGGACGCGGCTGGACGTATGCCAAGTTCCTGCTGTCGCACGAGCGCAGCGGCATCGCCGGCGTGTCTCGCTCCAAGCGCGAGCTGCGCTTCCTCAAATACATCGCGGCGCAGGAGCAGAAGGACGGCCGACCGCTGATCCAGGACCCTCGTTTCCTGGACAAGATCGCACGCCTGGAGATCGACCTGATGGCGCTCGAGATCACCGATCTGCGCGTCGCCTCAGCCGAGCGCGAGGGCCGCGCCCCGGGTCCCGAGGCTTCGATCCTGAAGATCAAGGGCACCGAGATCCAGCAGACGCTCACCGAGCTGATGATGGAAGCGGTGGGCCCGTATGCGCTGCCGTTCTTGCCGGAGTCCTGGGGCGATCACTGGCTCGGCGAGCGCGTGGGGCCGGAGTACGCCGCGCCGCTGGCCGCGCGCTACTTCAACTGCCGCAAGGTCACCATCTACGGCGGCTCCAACGAGATCCAGCGCAACATCATCGCGCAGCAGATCCTCGGGCTGTGAGCCGCCAAGACGCCAAGACGCCAATAACTTCCAAACTACAAGGACGAGTGACGAGTGCACGACTTATGCACGTGACCAGCGCCAGCGCACAACAGGATCCTCGCGTGCGAAAACCGGGCGAGGCGATGGCGGGAGGAGGGACTTGGCAGTCGAGCAGATGCTGTTCTTGGCGCCTTGGCGTCTTGGCGGCTGAATCGGCTTAGCGAGGCGAATTATGGACTTCAACTACACGCAGGAGCAGCAGTTGCTGAAGGACTCGGTCGACAAGTTCCTCGGCAAGAACTACAGCTTCGGGAGCCGGCGCGAGATCGTCGCTGCCCGACAAGGCATGAGCCCGACGGTGTGGGAGGGCTTCGCCTCGCTTGGCCTGCTTGGACTGCCGATCCCGCCGGAGTACAACGGGTTCGGCGGGACCGCGGTGGATACGATGATCGTCATGGAGGCGCTCGGCCGGCACCTCGTCGTCGAGCCGTACCTGGCGACTGTGGTCCTGGGCACATCCGCTATCGTGCTCGGCGGCACCCAGGCGCAGCGGCGGATCCTGCTGCCCGGCATCGCCGACGGCTCCATGAAGCTCGCGTTCGCCCACGGCGAACCGCGCTCGCGCGCCTCGCTGAGCCAGGTCGATACGACGGCGCGTCAGCAGGGTGGCTTCTGGGTGATCAACGGGCGCAAGTCCGTGGTGCTGCACGGCGCGGCGGCCGACCTGCTGATCGTTTCGGCGCGCACCAGCGGGGAGGCGGGCGACCCGCACGGCATTTCACTGTTTTTCGTGAACCCCTCGGAGCCCGGGGTGGCGGGGCGGGACTACCCTACCTACGATGGCATGCGTGCGGTGGAGGCCGAGTTCGCCGATGTCCATGTCAATCCCGATTCACTGATCGGCGTGCTGGACCAGGCTTATCCTCTCATCGAGTTGGTCGTGGACCGAGGCATCGCCGCTCTGTGCGCGGAAGCGGTGGGGTGCATGGGGGCGCTGAATGCTGCCACTCTGGAGTACCTGAAGACGCGCCAGCAGTTTGGCGTCCCCATCGGGCGCTTTCAGGCGCTGCAGCACCGGATGGTGGATATGCTGATCCACTACGAGCAGGCCAAATCCATGGCCTGCCTAGCCGCGGTCAAGGTGGACGCGGCCGATGCGGCGGGGCGCCGCCGGGCGGTGTCGGCGGCGAAGGAACTGATCGGACGCGCGGGTCGCTACATAGGCCAGCAGGCCATCCAGCTCCACGGCGGCATGGGCATGACCGACGAGCTCAACGTGGGTCACTACTTCAAGCGCTTGACCGCGATCGACGCAACGTTCGGTGACAGCGATCATCACTTGTCGCGTTTTGCGGCGGCCGTTGAAGCGACGAAAGAGCCCCTGCCTCTGCCGCCCAAGTCGCGTTGGAAGCAGCTGGTATGAGCCCGAGCGGCCCGGCACATCGCCGATCGAAGCATCAAGCCCCCGGTATGGCGGGACCAGTGCCGGCCGGGCGCAGCACGAAGCTCGGATGGCGGTTCGCAACGCAGAAGAAATGCTGGGGATCGTTCTCCAGCAGGAGCTTCTGAGCAAGCATCAGGTCGTACACCGGGAGTCTGCCTTCCGGGACCCCGCAATAGCAGTCACCGGTCGCAGGATCGACGACGTTGAGCGATCGCCATGGGAAGATCCAGAATCTGCCGCGGCCTGGTACGTTGACGCTGAAGTAGCTGTGCAGCTCGAACTCCTTGCGCTGCCTCGGGCTGAGCATTCGAAGCAGCAGGTCCCTGGCCCGGCGTTCGGCCATCGCCAGTGGTTGCGTCCCGAGTAAGTCGCGTACCGGCGCATCGATGACGCCGGCCGGGTCCACGGCATCCGCCCGGGTCCACCTGCGTAGTCGCCGGACAAAGCGCACGCAAACCTGCCTGAAAGGTACCCGCATTGGCGGGCTCGACCCCCGTGAGCCCGATCAGGCGCTCATCCGCCTACCACACGCGGCACTACGATGGTCTCATTCTCGAGGCTGGAAAAGTCGGTCACCTTCTCATCCGGCGCGCCGTGTCCTCGATTCACCTTGAACGCGGTCGACCCCGCTGCCAGCATCCGGTTGAACAGCGCCTCCGCCTGTGCACGAGACTGCGCCATGGCTTCCGTGTCGTCGTAATGGACAACGCGGTCTCCCGAAGAATCTAAAACACGAAGGGTCTTCATCACTGCCTCCTTAGGATCCCGAACCTCCCCGCAAGTCTATGGCCTGGGTGGCTCACCGGCAGTGGGAGGACCGGCGGGCCCGCGGCCGGCCGCCTGCTGGCCAAGCCTGCAGACCGGTCGAACCGCCTCATGAGAGACCGCAGGAATCTGCGGCAGGTTCCCCGGCACGGCCACGCCTGCTGACCAAGCTGTCGACGCCACCGTGCGGCTCATGCCCCAAGGCCCAGCGGTGGACCCACCCATTTCCCACAAGGACGATTCCAGGGTAGTATGGCACCGGGTGGCCGGTAAACGAAGCCGCAAGTAAGAACGACTTTTGACAAAGAAGAGCCGTCGCGGTGCCCAGGGAGCACGACAACTTGCGCCCGCCGTGGGGACACCACGGCGGGCGTTTCCTTTGTGGACCGTCCCCGGAGCGCCAATACAACACGCCCGTTCCGGCCACAGGCTCGAACCCGACACGACACGCCCGCTCCCTGTCCTCACAGTGCGACAGGCGCCAGCAGGGGAGGATCCATCACAGGACGCATAGTGACTCCGAAGTACTACTGGGAAGACTTCAAGGTGGGCGACACCGCCCCGCTGGGCGAGCGGCTCGTGGACAAGGCCGAGATGATCGCCTTTGCCAAGGCCTACGACCCGCAGCCATTCCATGTCGACGAGGAGGCGGCGAAGCAATCCATGTTCGGGGGGCTGATTGCCAGCGGCTGGCACACGGTCGGGATGGTCATGCGCATGATGGTGGATTCCTACCTGCTCGAGTCTGCTAGCCTCGGCTCGCCGGGAGTGGATAACGTCCGCTGGCTCAAGCCCGTCCGGCCCGGCGACACCATCCGTGCTACGCGCGAGGTCCTGGAGACGCGAGCCTCGAAGAGCCGGCCCGATATGGGCGTGGTGAAAAACCGGTGGGAAGTGTTCAACCAGGACGGTGAGCTGGTGATGACCATGGAGGGCTACGGCATGTTCCGGCGCCGCGAGCCGGAGTCGGCCTGAATGTTCTTCGCGTTGAATCATAAGGTCCACGTGCTGTTCCGGCGTGAGGACCTGGACATGGTGAGGCTGGAAGGCAAGGTGGTCGTGGTGCTGGACGTGCTGTTTGCCACCTCCACCATGGTCACCGCGCTGGCCCACGGCGCGTCGGCTGCCATACCCGCGCTCAACGGGGCGCATGCGCGCACCCACGCCCAGGCCCTGCAGACGGGCTCCTACGTGCTGTCCGGCGAGTTTCTGGCGGAGACCATAGACGGTTTCGCGCCCCCGACACCGCTGGCGCTGCTCGAACACGGCATCCGGGGCAAAACTGTCGTGTACGCCACCACCAACGGCACCGTCGCGCTCGCACAATCGGCGTCTGCCGGTCACGTCTACGCCGGCGCCTTGCTCAACGCGGCGGCAGTGGTGAAGCACCTCGCCTCCCAGCAGCCCGAGGCAACGACGCTCATCGTGTGCTCAGGCTCAATGGGCAACCCCAACCTCGAGGACATGTACGGCGCCGGCTATTTCGTGGAGCTGATCGCGCGCGAGTTCGGCGAGAACCGGGATTTCTCCGACGCCGCGATCGCGGCGCGCGCATTGTTCCACAGCGAGCCGCCCGAGAGCGTGCTGCTGCGCTCCCGGGTGGGTAGGATGATGCAGGAGCGTGGCCTGACCCACGAAGTGAAGTACGTGGCGCGGCTGAGCCAGCTCGACGTGGTACCCGAGCTCGCAGACGGAATTTTGAAACCGGTCTGAAAAGGCCGTGATTCGTGACTCGTGATTCGTGACTCGTAAAATCGTATGGGCTGAAGCATGGCGCGAACTCGGATGGCTCTGTGGCCCTGCGGAGGACCCCTGCGATCCGCCGCCGGCCGTTCACGAATCACGAGCCACGAATCACGAACCACGAGCCACGAACCACGAGTCACGAATCACGAGCTAGACCGCGATCGGCTGCGTGATATCGATCGCCGGCAGCGACTGCGCGATCAACCCTCTGAGCTGCTCGGCGACCGCGGACTGAATGCTCGCTCCGGGATGGCGCACGCGGCTGCTGTTGATCAGTCCGCGCAGCCGCAGGATCTCTTTGCGCGGCGCCACGCCGGGCTGCTGCTCGAACGCGATCAGCGGTAAGAAGCGCGTGTACAGGGCCTGCACCCGTCTCGCGTCGGCGCTCTTCATGGCGTTCACCATCGCCATCAGCACCTCGGGGAAGGCGAAACCGGTGTTGAAGCCGCTCGAGCCGGCTTCCAGGTCGAACTGAGCATACAGCGCGCCTAGCCCGGTCAAGATCGGCACCTTACGCTGCGTCATGCCTTGGAGCAGCGCCCGGATCTTGGGCGGCGTGGGCGTGGCCTCTTCCTTGATGGCGGCGACGCGCGGGACCTCGCGCAGAATGCGCAGGATGAGCGGGACGCTCATGTGCACGTTGGTGGACGCGGGATGGTCTTGCACGACGATCGGTATTGCGATCCCGTTGGCGATCGCTTGGTAGTACTCG
>DATJVW010000274.1:0-22375 GCA_035501675.1 Burkholderiales bacterium | reverse complement strand
AAGTGAAGCATCGCACCATCGAGACGAACGGCATCCGGATGCACGTGGCCGAGCAGGGCGCGGGGCCGCCGGTCGTCCTGTGTCACGGCTTTCCCGAGTCCTGGTACTCGTGGCGGCACCAGCTCGCAGCACTCGCCGAGGCCGGGTTCCACGCGGTCGCGGCCGACATGCGCGGCTATGGCCAGACGGACCGGCCCGAGGCGATCGACCAGTACACGCTGTTGCACCTCGTGGGCGACATGGTGGGCCTGCTCGACGCGCTCGGTGTGGAGTCCGCTGTGATCGCCGGTCATGACTGGGGCGCCCCGGTCGCGTGGCACGCCGCGCTCCTGCGCCCCGAGCGCTTTCGTGCGGTGATCGGCCTGAGCGTGCCGTTTCGGCCGCGGAGTCAGGTCCGTCCCACCTCCGTCATGCCGCAGACGGACGACGCGCTGTTCTATCAGCTCTACTTTCAGGAACCGGGGATTGCCGAGACAGAGCTCGAACGCGACGTCCGACTCACGCTGCGCCGCCTGCTCTATTCCGGCTCGGGAGATGTTCCCCGCCGCGCCCCGACCATCTCCAATCCCGATGCCGTCGGGATGGTGCCGCGGCGGGGCGGTTTTCTCAGCCGGACGGTAGAGCCCGGCAACCTGCCGCCATGGCTCACCGAAGCCGACGTGGACTTCTACGCCGGGGAATTCTCGCGCACCGGGTTTCGCGGCGGTCTGAACTGGTACCGCAACATCGATCGCAACTGGCAGCTCCTGGCTCCCTTTGCCGGAGCGCGGGTGACGGTGCCCGCGCTGTACGTCGCCGGCGATCGTGACCTCGTGCTGGGCTTCCGCGGCATGGACCAGCTGATCCCGAACCTGTCCAAGTTCGTTCCCCAGCTTCGAGGGACCATCATGCTGCCGGGTTGCGGGCACTGGACCCAGCAGGAGCGGCCGCGCGAGGTCAACGCCGCCATGATCGACTTCCTCCGCCGTCTCTAGCGGGGAGACCCCGCCGCGGCGCAATGAACCTCAGGCCACCACGAGGTCCGGCACGAGGATCTTGCCCTTGGTCTCGGGGCTGAGCAGCAGCGCCGTGACAACACTGAGCGCGCCCACGGCCGTTCCCACGAACATCGGGATGGCGAATCCCAGGTTGTAGTTGATGGCGAAGTAAGTCAGGATCGGCGCCACGAGTCCTCCCCAGATCGCCCCCTGGTGGTAGCAGAAGGCGCTCGCCGTCGCGCGCACCTCGGTCGGGAACCTTTCGCAGAGGTAGCTCGGGAGCTGGCTATAAATGGCGCCGCCGAACAGGCCCTGCAAGAGGAAGCCGGTCACGATCATGCTGAAGTCGCCGGTAAAAAGATAGATGGGGGTCACGAATATCGCGATCGCGGCAGGGATGATCATCGACCACCGGCGGCCAAGGTGGTCCGCCACCCAGCCCCAGAAGCACATGGCCAGGAAGGCCACCAGGTTTCCAAGCGCGATCGGCGTCGCGACCTGCGCCGCACTCCAGTGCAGGTCCTTTTGCAGGTGCGTCGCAAACAGCGCCCAGATCGAGTAGTACACGACGAAGCAACTCGCCATCCACCAGCACGCGGTCAGCGTGTTGGCGAGCATGCCCCGCTTGAAGATGCTGAATAGCGGCGCGCGCACCTCGCGGTTGTGCAGGCGCTGCAGCCGGCGGTTCTCCACCCAGACCTTGGGCTCCTTCACGAAGTAGCGCACGTAGACCACCGCGAGCGCCGGCAGGATGCCAATCCACAGCATGCCGCGCCAGCCCAGGGAGTCGTAGAACAAGCCATAGACGGCACTCGACAGCAGAAAGCCCAGGCCCCATGAGCCCTGCAGGACCCCGCTCATGAACCCGCGCGAGCGTGCGGGCCACGTCTCCATCGCCAGCGCCGCACCGGCAGGCCATTCCGCCCCCATGCCGATTCCCAGCAACGCGCGGAAGAGGAACAGGAACCAGAAGCTCGGTGCAAAGCCCGCGATGAAGTTGCAGATCGAGTACCACAGGATCGAGATCATCAACGGCGTCTTGCGTCCGATCCGATCGGCGAGCCAGCCCGACGCGACCGCACCCACCAGGCGCATCCACAAGGTGATGGTGAACACGACGGCCACCGCCGTCAGCGGAACGCCGAACTCCTTGGCGATCGGCACCATGATCAGCAGGAACACGGTGAAATCGAAGGCGTCCAGCGTCCAGCCCAACCACGCCGCCCACCACGCCATCCATTGATCCTTGGTGGGTTCTTTCCACCATGGGATGGTCGTCGCGGTCCCGGTCGCTGCAGTCATGGTCCACCTCCCCCGTCTAAGGCGCTCCTGTTTGCGGAGCCTCGCTTCCACTCTAGACCAGCGGCGCGGGAATGTCTTTGGTATTTCCTTTCTGACGGCTTACCCGGCCTCGGGCCCCGCGCTGGGCTGACCACAAGCCCAATCTACCCCGCGCGTACTTACAGATAGATTACCGGTGCGTCAGGGCGCGAGCGAGGCGGTGTACGCGGCGATCGACACCATGTCTTCTTCACTCAGCTTGGCGACGACCGCCTTCATGAGCTCGCCCCAGGTGCCGTTGCGAACGCCGTGCTGGATGTCGTACAGCTGGCGGACGATGTAGCTGGGCGAGCGGCCTGCGAGCGAGGGCACCGGGCCGAGGCCCTTGAGGTCAGGACCATGACAGATGGCGCAAGGAATCGTCTTGCCCGCCCCGCCGGTCGTGACCAACTCTGCGCCGGTCTCGATACTGCCCACGGGCACATACGCGACGAACCCGGAAGCTGCATCCCGCAGCTCGGTTCGCTCCAGATTCTCCGGCATCTCGATGATGCGTTGCCCGATCGGCTCCGTTCCGCCGGAGGCGGCGGAGACAAGCATCCAGCCTGCGACACGCGTCTTCGGCACGATATCGGTTTCGACGACCCTGATCCACGGTTTGGGCTTCAAAGCGGCAAAGTATTCGGCGGCCGCCTTCACCTCGGCGTCGGTGGCGCCCTTCGCAACCCCGATCATCAGAGCAATCGGGAGACTCCCCCGCTCCGAGCTCTTTCTGGCGCCGCTTTTGAAATCGGCGACCTGCTGCTCGATGTACGCGGCGGGAAGGCCGGCGAGACTGGAGTTTTCCGGGCGACCGAGCCCGTTCGGCAGGTGGCAAAAGCCGCACGCGAACACCCCGGGCCTCGGGCCATGGGCCACGGCTTCGGGCATCGCGGGATGATCGTCGGGATGCCAGTCCGGCACGTTGAAGAGATCGCGGAGCTGGGTCAGGGTGAAAGCCTTAGTGCTTCCCGGAACGTGCCTTGCGGTACCGTCGTCAACGGCGGGCTGAGTCCCCGGGGGATTGACCGGGTACGCCCAAGGCGGCGGGGCATCGGCCTCGCCCGCAAGAACCCCGATCGCGCCGACGCTCACGAAAGCGAGCGTCGCGATGCCGATGACATTTCTCATGGTCCTCCCCCCGCGAAAGAAATCCGACCGTAACACATTTCCTGCAGTGCGATCGGAAACCCGTGAGAGCGGGTCCTCACGTGCGTAATGCGGATGCGCGAGACTTTGACGCTCTCGAAGCGGACAGTGCTCGAGGTGACAGGCGGAGGCGAGGATCGATTGGCGGACGAGGGCGAGCCAGATCACCACTCATCATGGTCCGGGCCGACTCATGCCCACAGCAGCGTGCGGATCGCGGCCGCTCACTGCCGTGTTACGTCCAACGACGGGGTAGATCTATCCGTGCGTCAGCGACAGCAGACTCAATGCCGTCGCCGATAGAGCAATGATGACCGCGACGAACAGAAGCCCGGTTCCGGAAGCGTAGGAAGATGAACTGGCATCCTCCAGGTCCGCATCCGAAAGGGAACTGCGCGCCGCAGACATGGCGTCGTCTCTCATGCTTCCTCCCTCTCACGGCGTCAGCACCCGGCCCGCGCACGGTCCCCGCGTGGTGTCCTAAAGCATCCGAAGCAGATGCGGCAGCAGCTGCACGAGACACGCGATGACCAACACCGGAAGTCCAACGCTAGCTAAGATGAACTTGATCTCCTGCCATTCCATCCACCGGCTCCCGTTTTGCCATCCGAAATCGACCCGGTTACGTGGCATTTTGGCCCAACCTATTCTCTGAGGGATAGTTTTCATCGCCCCTCCTGACTTGACGCTTACAAGCAGGCGCGCGTGACCCCTGCATACCGGATGGCGCAAGCGCTGTACCAACCAAGAAATTCAACGACTTCGGCGGCCGATCCGGGCAAAATGTAAGGAATGCCGACGGTGTGAGTCCGGCTTCTACTGCGCTGGCCCAGAAACGCTCACCGTCTCGTCAGATCGAGCGCAGCGCTGCTCAGGTCGGGCCGATCGCGCGCAGGATGCGCAGCGCGGCGCAGGCCGCGCCGTAGCCGTTGTCGATGTTCATCACCACGAGCCCGGGCGCGCAGCTCGCCAGCATCGCACGCAGTGCCGACTCCCCGCCGCTGGCCACGCCGTACCCCACGGAGGTCGGAACGCCGATCACCACGCTCGGCACCAGGCCGCCGAGCACCGTAGGCAACGCCGCGTCCATCCCGGCGACCGCGATGACCACCGGCATGCGGCGAATCTCCTCCACCCGCTCGAGAAGACGCCACAGTCCCGCGACGCCCACATCGGTGATCTCGACGTTGGGCTGTCCGTAATAGCGCAGCGTGCGCGCCGCCTCGCGGCTCACGTAGACGTCCGAGGTTCCCGCCGCGATCACTGCGACGCGCGGCGCACCCGCCGCCTCGTGTGGTGAACCGAAATAGCCGGTGCGCGAGATGGGTTCGTAGTCGATGCGAGCGCGATGCGCCTCGGGCAGCTCGCGGAACTGCTCGTCTGAGAGTCGGGTGAGCAGCAGGCGCAGGTTGCCGTCCTCGGCTTGGTCCAGGATATGGGTCAGGTGCGCCACTGTCTTCGCCGCGCAAAACACGGCCTCGTCGAACCCCAGACGCTCGTGCCGCTGGAGATCGAGCTTGATGTCCTGCTTCACTATTTCTCGGATCGCTTGAAATGCAGGAAGGCGCTGCCCACGCGATAGGGGGCGAACGTCACGTCGAACGCGAAGCCTGCCTGCTCGAACAGCGCGCGGATCCGGCCCGTCAACGCCACGCGCGATTCGTCCGCCAGCGATGCGAGGCTTCCCTCGTCCAGTTCGATGACCACACCGCCCGCGCGCACCCGGCAGCGGACGGTCTTCGGCCCCAGCTCGCGGCCGACCAGCCGTTCGCTCTGGTGCACGCACCCGAGCATGACGGCATCGATCGCGATGCCGGTCTCGATGCGGCTGGACAGACAGGGCGAAGCCGGCAGCTCGGCCACATCGCCCAACCCGAGGTCCCGCGAGATCGCGCGCACACCGGCTTTGTCGATCTGCGCTTCGACAAACGGATGGCGAACGCCGTGCTCTTTGGCCGCGATCAGTCCCGGCCTGTATTCCCCCAAGTCATTCAGGTTGGTGCCCGAAACCAGCTGCGCCGTCGTGTGCGGCCGAATCGCGCCGTACAGACTGGTCTTGCAGTAAAAGCACCGGTCCAGCGGGTTGCGCATGTAGTCGCTGCTGCCGAACTCACCGGCATCGAGCACCGTCAACGACCAGCCCTCGCGGTCAGCGAGCTGTCGAGTGCGGTCGGTGGCCTCGGCCGGGACCGCGGGCGAAACCGCGTGGAACATCGCTACCCGGTCGGCCAGAACCCGGTGTGCTGCCGCTGCCAGAGTCAGGCTGTCCACGCCGCCGCTGACGGCCACGGCCACCTCGCCCATGTTGCGCAGCACGGATTCCAATGCTGCAAGCTGGGCTGTTACCAGACCGACGGGGAGCGACGGCGCATTCATTTATTTTCGCTGTCCAAACCCGCTTGCTCCGCGGCCTGGCGCAGGCTCTCGCGTTCCTGGCGACCGCCCTTGACCGACAGGAGGTCGTCGCTTTCGGCCTTAGCTGTGGGGGCGCCGGGCCGGTCGGCGACTTTGACTCTCACGCTGCGCCCATCGATGTCCACCGTAGCCTGAGTGCGCCGCAGGATCCGGCGCCCCTGAATCTGCCAGCGCAACCCGAGGGTAGCGGTCTCCCTGAAACACGCTTCGAAGACGCTGTTGAGATCCTCGGGCTCGACCAGGATCTGAATATGCGCGGTGACCCGCCCCTTCTTGCCGAACGCCGGCATCTGCAGAACATCGAGGACCGACGGGTGGGCACGCAAGCGGTCGAGCGCGATGGCTAAGTCTTCGGGAGTCTGGTCGTCGACCTCGAAGGCGATGTGCGCAACCCGCTGCGAGCCGGATCGTTCGGCTGCCTCCTCGAACGACAGAACGCGCAGCACGTTGCTCAGTCCCGGAAGAGTCCGGGTGCCGAACCCGCTGCCGGTGTGCAACAATCTGCGCGGCTGGCGGTCATGCTGCGCAGCATTTTTTTGCGCAGCATCCAGGTGCTTGAGGATGGCGGCGCCGGTCGGCGTCACCCGCTCCCCCGGCAGCCCGTCATCGATCAGCTCGAATCCCTGTAGCAGCAGCGCGGTCGCGGGGGTGGGAATCGGCAGCCAGCCGTGATCGGTCCTCACTCTGCCCGAACCTTGTGGCAGCGGGCCCACGCTCCAGGTCGCTGGGTCCAGCGCGTCGATGAGGAACGCCGCGCCGACCATGTCTGCAATCGAATCCCATCCGCCCAGTTCATGGAAACTCACGGCTTCCGCCGGCATGCCGTGGACCTTGCCCTCGACTTCGGCGAGCAGCGTGAAGATGTGGATGGCGCGCTGCTTGACGCCCGGCGCCAGGGTCGAGCGCTCGAGCCGGGTGCGGATCTCGCGGAACGGCGTGTGGCGGTGCCGTTCCTCGGGCAGCGCAAGCCCGCGGTCATGCGGTCGATAGGCGGGCGCTTCGACCAAAAAACGCAGCCCCGTCAGAATGTCGTCGCGGTGCTCGACCGTGCGGCAGACGATGTCTTCGGGCAGCCCGCCCGTGCGGATCGCCTGCAGCATCCCGTCGCGCAGATGGGGAAAGGCGTCCAGCACGGCGGCGATGAACATGTCGCCGGCCACGCCACCGATGGCGTCGAGGTGGAGGTGCACTGTTGCCTTGCGCTGCCTGCGAACCGTTAGACCGCGGCGCGACCTCGCGCAGCAAAGCTCGTCAGCTTGCGTTGACCCGCAGCTTCAGAACACGCTCTGCGGATCCTTGAGGGCATGCGCATGGTCCGGGTGCTTGCCCAGCATCGGGTACAGATTGCCCTTGGCGTCGAACCTGAGCGGCTCTGGCTCGCCCACCACTTCGAATTCCGCCGGGTTTGCACGCACCTGCTTCATGAGCGGCTCGGACACGTGGATGTCCACCAGCTCGAGGGTGTTGCGGATGCGCACGATCTTGCAGTCCAGCGGCTTCACCCGCACCACCGTCTTGACCGCCAGCCGGATCGCTTCCTCGTCGGTGTTCATGATCATGGGGATCATGCCGCCGTCCAGATAAGTGCTGGCGATGATGTTGGCGTAGGTGATCGGGATATCCATCTCCTTGTACAGGCGCATGGTGGTGACATCCGCCAGCCCGATGCCGCAGGCGTTGCCATGGGTCTCGGGGGTGAGGCCCAGCACGGCGATCTTCTTGACCAGCGGCTTGGCTTCCCATTCGATGAAGCGGTTGTTGCGGCCGGTGATGTTGGGGTCCATGCCCGCGCCGCTGATGTTCTTGCCGATCCTCTCGACGATCAGCACGTCCACCTCGTCGAAGCGAATGCGCGCCATCATGTCCTTGGACATCTGCTGCAGCACGGGCTCGCGCGCGAACACCTGCTCCGCCGGCACGGCTTCGATCAACGCGGTCTCGTCGGCGGCGTTCTCCACCATGCCCACACCGATCAAGAAGTTCTTCTTCGACATGATGAACTTCGCCGCCTTGGGCAGCAGTTCCCCGAACACGTCCATGCCGTTGGTGTGCAGCTCGGTGGCGCCGATGATCTTGCCCATGCCGATCGTCATCATCTTGACGATGCCGCTCTCGATCGGTGCGCGGAAGTTGGTATGCGGCTTGATGCGGCAGATCAGGACGATGCCGTCGGCTGCGGCGGCCAGCTTGTCCATGTAGACCGGCATCCCATCCACTTTCCCGAGTTCCACCACGTCCATCTGGGAATGGACAGGACAACCGACGAAGCCCTCGGTGATGCCGTAGCTCTCGAGCACTTCGCGCTGGCCCTCCGGGGTGGCGCCGCCGTGGCTGCCCATGGCCGGGAAGATGAAGGGCTTCGCACCCAGCGCCTTGAGCTCGGCTATGACCTGCCTGGCGCACTCGGCGACGTTGGCGATTCCGCGGCTGCCGCACCCCACGGCGACGGTCATGCCGGGCTTGATCTTGGTTCGGACTTCGGGGCGCTTGAATTGCTGCCCCACGGTCTGCGCGACGTCGTCGACTTTGACCGTCTTGAACTTCTGGCGGATGTGGACCATGCGCGGCAGGGGAATATCGAGGCCGCCCGCGATGTTGACTTCGATGCGATCGCCGATCATTTTTCGACCTCCGTCCGTAGAAGCTGTGAATTTTACCCCGAAAAGCCATCGAACCACAGAGACACAGAGAGCAGCGGGAAAAGCAATTCAACACTCTGCGGGCAGACACTGTGTTGTGTCTTCGCTTCCCCGGCGCACTGCGCGCCATCAGCTGGATTCAAACACCTCGCCGTTTTCGCCTCGAGCTCAAGGTGCTCTCCGTGTCTCTGTGGTCAATTAAACCGTGATGATGGATGCGTAGAGCGCAATGTAGCGCTGAGCGCTGGCATCCCAGCTGAAGTCGCGCGCCATGCCGTTTTTCTGGAGTTGACGCCAGATCTTCTTGTCGTAGTAGGCGGCCACGCCGCGCTGCACGGCGACCAGGAAGCCGTCGCGCGTCATGGGCTCGAACAGGAAGCCGGTGGCGGTCTTGTCCGCCAGCGTCACGGCCTGGCAGTCCACCACAGAGTCGTGCAGGCCGCCGGTGTCGTGCACCACGGGCGGGGTGCCGTAGCGCTGACTGTACATCTGGTTCAGCCCGCACGGCTCGAAGCGCGAGGGCATGAGGAAGAGGTCCGCCCCCGCCTCGATCTGGTGAGCCAGGCCCTCGTCGTAACCGATCTGGACTGCGACGCGTCCGGGATTCGCGCGAGCCAGCGCCACGAAGGCGTCCTGCAAAGACGCGTCGCCCGCACCGAGCACCGCGAGTTGCGCGGGGAGGCGCACCAGATCCGGGGCGATCTCGAGCAGCAGATCGAGCCCCTTCTGATGGGTGAAGCGCCCGATGGTCGCCAACAGCGGAATCCTGTCATCCAACGCGAGCGCGAGGCGCTGCTGCAAAGCGTGCTTGTTCTCCTGCTTGGCGGGCAGCCGCACGGCGTTGTAGTAGCGGTGAATGTACGGATCGGTCTCGGGATCCCAGGTATCGGTGTCGATGCCGTTCAGAATGCCGGTGAGCGCGCCAGCGCGGTGCGCCAGCAATCCCTGCATGCCCATGCCGAGCGGCTCCTGCTGGATCTCGCGCGCGTAGTTCGGGCTGACCGTGCTGATGTGATCCGCATAGTGCAACCCGGCCTTGAGAAACGACATGTTGCCGTAATACTCCACGCCGGCCGGTGCGAACGAAGAAGCCGGCAACCCGAGCCGGCTGACGGTGGTGGGCGGGAACACGCCCTGATAGGCGAGGTTGTGGATGGTCATCACCGTGCGCGCCTTGGTTCCCGGCATGAAATGCAGGTAGGCGGGCGCAAGCCCGGCCTGCCAGTCGTTGCAGTGGACAATGCGAGGGCGCCATCCGATCGGCGAGGCGGGACCGCCGAGGACCGCGCCGACATACGACAGGAGCCCGAACCGGACCGCGTTGTCCGGCCAGTCGCTGCCGGAGGCGTCATGGTATGGGCCGCCCGGGCGGTCGTAGAGGCGCGGACAGTCCACGATCAAGAGCGGCACGCCGCTCGGCAGCTTGCCGGCCAGGATCTGGCTCGCCGGCACCTCGCCGAGAGCCGGAAACGAGGTGAGGCGGCCCTTGGACTTTACGCCTTCCATCACCTGCTTGTAGCCGGGGACGAGCACGCGCACGTCCAGGCCTGCATGCATCAACGCAGCCGGCAGCGACGCTGCGACGTCGGCCAGTCCGCCCGTCTTGATCAGGGGGGCGACCTCGGAGGTGACGAACAGGACCGCGAGCTTGTTCGCGGAGCTCATCCGCCCACGGGTTCCAGAATGATGCCGGCGAGCGGTGGCAGCGTGACTGCCGCGGAGAACGGGAACCCCATCCAGGGCAACGCTTCGGCTTCCACCGCGAGGTTGCCCACGTTGGATCCGCTGTAGTAGGCGGAGTCGCTGTTGAAGATTTCGCTCCACCGGCCGCCGGATGGCAGCCCGATGCGGTAGCTATAGCGCGGCACCGGCGTGAAGTTGAGGACGACCACGACCGGCGAGCCGTCGCGCGCGCGCCGGATGAAGCTCAAGGTCGACTGGTCGGCGTCGTGGCAGTCGATCCAGGCGAAGCCGTCCGGCGTGAAGTCCTGCTCATGCAGGGCGAGGACCTCCCGGTGGAGCCGGTTCAGGTCGCGCAGCATGTGCTGAACGCCGTCGTGCCAGTGCACCGCGAGCAGGCCCCACTCCAGCTCGAAACCCGACTGCCATTCGCGCCCCTGAGCCAGCTCGTTGCCCATGAAGTTGAGCTTCTTGCCGGGCGCGGTGAACTGATAGGTGAACAGCAGTCGCAGGTTGGCAAACTCCTGCCAGGTGTCGCCCGGCATCTTGTCCAGCAGCGAACCCTTCCCGTGCACGACCTCGTCGTGCGACAGCGGCAGCAGGAAGTTCTCGGTGTAGGCATAGAGCTGGCCGAAGGTGAGCTGGTTGTGGTTGAACCGGCGGAAGACCGGATCGAGCCGGATGTAGGACAGGGTGTCGTTCATCCAGCCCATGTTCCACTTGATGGAGAAGCCCAGGCCGCCGACATAAGTCGGCCGCGACACCATGGGCCAGGACGTGGATTCCTCGGCGCAGGTGAGCGCGCCGGGGAACTCCTCGTGCACCATCACGTTGAGCGCGCGCAGGAACTCGATGGCCTCCAGATTCTCGCGGCCGCCGTACTTGTTGGGCAGCCATTCGCCCGGCTTGCGCGAATAATCGAGGTAGAGCATGGACGCCACCGCATCCACGCGCAGCCCATCGGCGTGGAACTCCTCCAGCCAATAGTGGGCGCTGGACAGCAGGAAACTGAGGACCTCGTTGCGCCCGTAGTTGAAGATGTGCGTACCCCAGTCTTGATGCAGGCCGCGGCGCGGGTCCGCGTGCTCGTAAAGCGCCGTGCCGTCGAAGCGCGCAAGCGCAAAGGCGTCCTTGGGGAAATGCGCCGGGACCCAATCCAGGATCACGCCGATGCCCGCGCGGTGAAACGCATCGATGAGCGCGCGCAGCCCGTCCGGCTCGCCGAAGCGCGTCGTGGCGGCGAAATAGCCCGTGGTCTGATAGCCCCACGACTCGTCCAGCGGGTGCTCCGTCACCGGCAGCAGCTCGACGTGCGTGAACCCCATGTCGCGGACGTACGGCACCAGGTGCTCGGCCAGCTCCCGGTAGCTGTAGAAACGCCCGTCGGGGTGCCGCTTCCAGGAGCCCAGGTGCACCTCGTAGATGCTCATGGGCGCATGCAGCCAGTCCCAGCTTGCGCGCGCGTTCATCCAGCCTTGGTCGCCCCATCGATGCTGCGCCTCGCGCGGAACCCTCGCCGCGGTGCTCGGCCGGCGCTCGAACTCGCGCCCGTAGGGGTCGGTCTTGACCAGGACTTCCCCGCTCTCGCGGTTGCGGATTTCGTACTTGTACAGCTCGCCGCCGGACAAGCCCGGGATGAACAGCTCCCACACTCCGCTCGACCCGTGCACCCCCATCGGATGCACGCGTCCGTCCCAGCGGTTGAAATCGCCCACGACGCTGACGCGTTCCGCATTCGGGGCCCAGCAGGCGAACCGCACGCCGCTGACGCCGTTGCGCTGCTCCAGGTGCGAGCCCAGTGTGCGCCAAGCTTGGCGCAGCCGGCCCTCGTTGTACAAGTACAGGTCGTGACCGCTCAGCGCAGGGACGAAAGCATAAGGGTCGTGGACATCGCGCACTCGGCCGCCTTCGCTCACCCCCAGCACGTAAGGCGCCGGCGGCGCCTCGGGGCCGCGCCATTCGAACAGACCCGCCGGATGCACGCTTTCGAGCGGGCTCAAGCCCGAGGGCAGCCGCAACCAGACCGACTCGGCGTGCGGATGGAAGACGCGCAGAACCCAACCGGCGGCCTCCCGGTGCAGTCCGAGATAACGGAAGGGATCGTGCAGGCGCGCCTGCAGCAGCGCGTCGAGCTCGAATGTCGTTACACTTGGCACCGTACCGCTCATGGGAGACGAGGGCAGGACGGCGCAGGCAAAGCGGCCAGGGCGGGCGTGATCATTGTTGTGGGGACGGTGGCGGACCGCCCAAGGTGGCCCTATTATAAGAACGGTTCGGGTCGAAAAGCCAAATGCATCTGGCTTGGGTCGACAACCCGGCGCCTTTTGCGGCACCGCTAAGTCACGGCTCGAAAGCCCGACGCAGGCAAACGATGACTGAAAACCAGAATCACGGCCATGCGATACGCGGCGAAACCGACCTGCGCTTCGTCAGCGTCATCACGCGCAATACCTACGCGCTGATTCTGGCCGGAGGCCGAGGAAGCCGCCTGAAGCAGCTGACCGATTGGCGCGCCAAGCCGGCCGTTCCCTTCGGCGGGAAGTTCCGCATCATCGACTTCCCCCTGTCGAACTGCGTCAACTCCGGCATCCGGCGGCTGGGGGTGGCCACCCAATACAAGTCGCACAGCCTGATCCGCCATATTCAGCGCGGCTGGAGCTTCCTCGACGGGCGCATGAAGGAGTTCATCGACCTGCTGCCGGCCCAGCAACGCGTCCAGGAACAGTGGTACCAGGGCACGGCCGATGCCGTGTTCCAGAACCTGGACATTCTCAAAGCCAACGATCCCGACTACGTGCTCATCCTGGCCGGCGACCACGTGTACAAGATGGACTATGGCCGCATGCTGGCGTATCACCTGTCGCGTCAGGCTGACATGACCGTCGCCTGCATCGAGGTACCGATCGCCGATTCCATCGCCTTCGGGGTGATGGGCGTGGACCCGGATTGGCGGGTCCGCAGCTTCCTCGAGAAGCCCGCCAGTCCCCCGCCGATCCCCGGACAACCGGACCGGGCGCTGGCCAGCATGGGGATCTATGTGTTCAATGCCAAGTTCCTGTACGAGCAGGTGAGCCGGGACAACGCCGACCCGCGCTCGTCGCACGATTTCGGCAAGGACATCATTCCGCACCTGGTGCCGCGCTACCGCGTCTTCGCGCACCGCTTCCAGGACAGCTGCGTGGGCATGAACGACGACCGCCCCTACTGGCGCGACGTCGGGACGGTGGACGCCTACTGGGAGGCGAACATCGACCTGGTGCACGTAACGCCCGAGTTGAACCTGTACGAGCAGGATTGGCCCATCTGGACCTTCCAGGAACAGCTGCCGCCGTGCAAGTTCGTATTCGATGATGAGGGACGCCGCGGCATGGCGGTGGACTCGCTCGTCTCCGGAGGCTGCATCATCAGCGGCTCGAACGTGAAGGGCTCGCTCGTGTTCTCCAACGTGCGCGTGCACAGTTTCTGCAGCATCGAGGACTCGCTGATCCTCCCGGACGTCGTGATCAACCGCCAGGTCAAGCTGCGCCGCTGCATCGTCGACAAGCGCTGCATCCTCCCCGAGGGTTTCTCGGCCGGTTTCGACGCGAAGCAGGACGGCAAGCGCTTCCACGTCACCGAGCGCGGCATCACGCTGATCACCCCCGAGATGCTCGGGCAGAAGGTCTACATCACGCGCTGATGCTTGGAACCTATCTCAGTATCCCCCGCGTGATGCGTTGCCGCCAAAACGGGATGGATGCAAGGCGCTCGGCCTCGGCAGTGGCGGGGCGGCCGCTCCCGGCGTGCCGCAGGCTGGGGGCGGAGCGGTCGCAGGGCGACCCGAATCAACCATGCCTCATGCGGCCTTGCGCGCCCCTTCCCGCGCGAGCGCGACCCGTTAGCCGCAGGCCCGCTTGCGGGAGCGCGAAGCTTGCCCGGCACAATGTTGTGAGTTGCGCTCGCTCTGCCCGGACTGCGCCCCCAGCCTGCGGCACGCCGGGAGCCGGGCAACTCTTCGAGAGACCGAGTCCGGGGCGCACGACGAGGACGAGCAACACAGCAGACGCCCGTTTTGGCGGCAACCCTTGGGGACGGGGCGATTTGGGCGCATTTCGTCGCCGTCGCACACGTGGGGGGATATTGAGATAGGCTCCAGAGCCAAGCCATTGCGCCTGGTGCTGCTGTGGCACATGCACCAGCCGGACTTCCGCGACTTCAGCACCGGCGAGTTCACCCAGCCCTGGGTCTATCTCCACGCCATCAAGGACTACTCGGACATGGCGGCGCACCTGGAGAACCATCCCGGGGTGCACGCCGTGGTCAACCTCGTCCCGGTGCTCCTCGATCAGCTCGAGGACTACGCCGATCAGTTCGCCACGGGCAAGATGCGCGACCCGCTCCTGCGGCTGCTGGCGCGGGAGAACCTGGACGAGATCGATCCGGCGGAGCGGCAGCTAGTGCTGAACCAGTGCTTCCGCGCCAACCACGGCAAGATGATCGAGCCGTTCACCCCGTACAAGCGGCTGCGCGATCTGTTCCAGTACCTCTTGTCGATCGAGGGCGATCCCGCGCGCTATCTGTCCGGCCAATACCTGGCCGATCTGCTCACCTGGTACCACTTGTCCTGGACCGGCGAGACGGTCCGCCGCAAGGAGGAGACGGTGGTGCGGCTCATGACCCGCGGAGAGAACTTCAGCCACGCGGACCGGATGGCGCTGTTCGAACTGATCGGCGCGCTGGTCACCGGCATCATTCCGCGTTACCGGCAGCTCGCGCAATCGCCGCGCGTGGAGCTCTCGACTACGCCGCACTACCATCCGATCGGCCCGCTGCTGCTGGACTTCGCCTCCGCGCGCGAGGCCACGCCGGAAGCGTCCCTGCCCGCGGCCGACCATTACTCGGGCGGACGCTCGCGCCTGACCTGGCATCTCGAATCCGCGCAGCGCAGCCACCGGCGTCGCTTCGGGGTCGCGCCGGGCGTATGGCCGGCGGAGGGCGCGGTGTCCACCCCGTTTCTGAGGCTGCTGGCGGAGCAACAAATCGCTTGGACCGCGAGCGGCCAGCGCGTGCTCGCCAACACCCTGCGCAAGGCGGGCTTGCCGGCCGAGGCGCCGCAGGAGTTTCTGTATCGTCCCTACTACGTCGAGCTCGAGGGGCATCGGCTGCACTGTTTTTTCCGCGACGAGCGGCTGTCGGACCTGATCGGCTTCGAATACAAGAGCTGGCACGGCAAGGAGGCGGCCGCTCATTTCATCGCGCAACTCGAGCAGATCCGGGCGCACGCGCCGCAGGCGGAGGCGCCCGTTGTCAGCGTCATCCTGGACGGCGAGAACGCGTGGGAGTACTTCCCCTACAACGCGTTCTACTTCCTGGACGACTTGTACCGGTCGTTGGAGTCGCACGCAGCGATCCGCACCGCGACCTTCAGCGAAGTTCTCGGCGATCTCGGTGGCACAGCCCAAGCCGGCAGCTTCGCTCGACCGTTGCCGCAGGTGGTCGCGGGCAGCTGGGTGTACGGCAATCTCTCCACCTGGATCGGCTCGGAGCCGAAGAACCGCGCGTGGGACCTGCTCGCGTCCGCCAAGCAGTGCTACAACCTGGTCATGGCAAGCGGGCGCCTGAGCGAGGCGGCCATGCAGTCCGCCGCCCAACAGCTCGCGATCTGCGAAGGCTCCGACTGGTTTTGGTGGTTCGGCGACTACAACCCCGAGCAGGCGGTGGCCCTGTTCGATCGCCTGTTCCGCGCCAACCTCGCCAACTTATACCGGCTGCTGCAGCTCCCGGCCCCGGCGCAGCTGTCCGAACCCATCAGCCGCGGCGGTGGTCATCCCGATCTCGGCGGCGCCATGCGCCGCGCGGCATGAGTCGGGTCTCACCACAGAGGCACAGAGACACAGAGGACTTCAAGAAGGAATTTTCGATCGAGGCTACCCGAGCGCACGCATTTGAAATGCGAACACTTTCCTGGTGCAGGTTGCTTGGGACACACCACGATTCGAGAAGTGCTCGGCGCCTCTGTGCCTCTGTGGTGAGAAATTCAGCCGATAGATGACCAACCAAATCTCGCTGCTGCTCGGCGTCCACGCACACCAGCCGGTCGGCAATTTCCCGCGGGTGCTGGACGATGCCCACGCGCGCTGCTACCGGCCGTTTCTGCGCACGCTGCACCGTTACCCGGGGTTTTGTTTCGCTGTCCACTTCAGCGGCTGGCTGCTGGAGTACCTGTTCGGCAAATACCCGGAGGACATGGACCTGTTGCGGGAAATGGTGGAACGCGGCCAGGTCGAGATCTTCGGCGGCGGTGACATGGAGCCGGTGCTGGCCGTGGTCCCGGGCCGCGACCGGATCGGGCAGATCAGCGCCTTGTCGGACCGACTCGCGCGCCTCACGCACCGGCGGCCGCTTGGCGCCTGGCTCACCGAGCGCGTCTGGGAGGCGACCGTGATCCCGGCGCTGGCCGACGCCGGGATCCAGTACGCGACCGTCGACGACTATCACTTCCTGTGCGCGGGTAAGGAAGTGGCGGAGCTGGCGGGCTACTACACCACCGAAGAGGACGGCCGCCAGCTCGACCTGTTCCCCATCTCCGAAGGCCTGCGCTACCGCATCCCCTTCGCCCCGGCGCAGGAGACGGTGTCCTTCATCGAGCAGATGGCCGGGGCCGGCACCCCAGCGGCGGCGATCTACTTCGACGACATCGAAAAGTTGGGTATCTGGCCGGAAACCCACGTCTGGGTGTACGAGAAGAAGTGGCTGGAGCAGTTCATTCAGGGCGTGCTCGCTTCTCCGATCATCCAGACGGAGCACTTCGCCTCCTTTCGCAACGGTGTCCCTACTCGTGGCGTCATCTATCTGCCCACCACCTCGTATATCGAGATGAACGAATGGACGCTGCCCGCCCGCCGCGCGCACGCGTATGCCAACTTGGTCAAGCAGGAAAAAGATCACGCCCGCTACGAGCGGGACAAGGCTTTCATTCGGGGCGGGATCTGGAAGAACTTTCTGTCGCGCTACCCGGAGTCCAACTGGATGCACAAGCGCATGCTCACGCTGTCGAGCCGTCTGCAGGGTCTGCCTGCATCCCAGCGCAGCGGCGAGCTGACTGCGTTGCTGTACCAGGCACAGGCCAATGACGCCTACTGGCACGGGCTGTTCGGCGGGTTGTACCTGCCGCATCTGAGGCGCGCCGTGTACAACGCGATCGTGACGTTGGAGGGGAAGCTGGACCGGCTCGCCCCGCGCCCCGCGGTCGAGCAGCGTGATGCTGACTTGGACGGCGTGCAGGAGATCTTTTTGCACAACGACGTCCTGCAAGCGGTGGTGCGCGACGACGGGGACGCTTCGGTGATCGAGCTCGACTCTTACTCGCTGCGCCACAACTTCGGCGACACGCTCGCCAGGCGCGAGGAGCACTACTACCGCAAGCTCGCGCTGGGCGAGCAAGCACAGGCACAGTCGGGCGGCATCGCTTCGGCTCACGATCGGGTCCGGCTCAAGCACGCGATCTCGCCATCGGATATCGAGCCCGATGCGCGTGCGCGCAGCATGTTCCTCGACGCGTGGGCGGCCGACCCGGCCGGACCCGGTGCAGCCCCACGCTATCGGCGCGATTCCGCACCCGCGGGGATCGGTGCAACCTTCCGTGCGCAGCTGCCGCAGGGTCAGTTGCACAAGAAGATCTCTCTCAACGACAACCGACTGACCGTACGCTACCAGTTCGGCGCAGCGCTCACGGGGCGCTTCGACACGCAGCTGAACCTGGCGATGCCGAGCGCCGACGGATTCCTCGGGCGCTACGTGCACGAGGGCGGCATCCCGGGCGGATTTGGCCAACCCATCGAGCTGGCGTCGGTGACCATTCTGGCGCTCGAGGACGGCGTATTGGGCGGCTCGTTGGAAGTGCTATGCAGCCCGCCGGCGCGGCTCACGGCGCGCCCGCATCACACCGTTTCGCAATCCGAAGACGGGTTCGAGAAGGTGATGCAGGCGGTTACGTTGGATCTCACCTGGGCCGTGGGGGACGATACGACCGAGCTGGTCGTGGCGCTCGAGATCCGCCGCCAGCGCTAGGCGCGCAAGCAGGCGCGCGGGTTGGCCGCGCACATTCGGCGCGTTTCGTTCCTCGCAGAAGAGGAACTGGATCCGCTGCAACTGACTGCCGACCGAAGGGTGCGGCACTGAGCAGACGCTCACGCCGCACGGGTCCTGCGTCGGGTTTTGGTCACTCGCGGAGTGCGATGCCGTCTATTAATCGTACAGCGCCGGCCGCGGTTCCAGTTCGACCTCCGTCGGATGGCCGGAGGCGAGCGACTTCAGGCCCGCGTCCGCTACCGCGCTCGCGACATAACCGTCCCAGGCGCTTGCCCCCGTCGGCACACCGCACCCCAGCGCGTCCGTCCAGGCCTGCAGCTCGGCGCGATACGCAGTAGCAAAGCGCGGCCGCCAGTCACTCGGGAAGGCAAAGCCTTCCATGGAGGAATGCCTCACCGTGACATCGTGCGGCGGCGTCAGCGCGATCGTCCCCTTTTCGCAGACCAGTTCGGCGCGCACGTCGTAGCCGTATTGCGCATTGACGAAGATTTCGGCGTCGACGACCAGGCCATCGTCCATCTCCATCAGCAGGATCAGCGGGTCCTGCATCGTCGACAGGCCGGTCTTTCGCGGCCTCACGACGCTCACCCGCCTGGCTTCCTGGCCGAGGACGAAGCGCGCGATGTCGATTTCGTGGACCGCCGAGTTCGTGATGAGCATCGGCCCCGTCATGAAGGCCGGCGCGGCGACGTTGCGGTGAATGCAATGCATGATCAGCGCGGCGCCCAGCTCGCCTTCGTCCAGCCGCTGCTTCATCTCGACATAGCCCGGGTCGAAGCGGCGCATGTACCCGACCGTGACCCGTCTTCGACCGAGTCCCTTTTCCTTGTCGATCACCTTTAGACATTGCTCGAGCGACGCCGCGAGCGGCTTTTCGCAAAGCACGGGCTTGCCGCTATCGAGGCACGCGAGCACCAGTGCGCCATGAGTCTGGTCGGGTGAGGCGACGATCACCGCATCGACACCCCTGTCGCCGACAAGGTCCAAAGGGTCCGCGAAGGGGCGCGCTGTCCTGCACGCCTCGACGATCTTGCCCATTCTCCCAGCGTCGAGATCTGACACCGCGACGAGCTCCGCACCGGACACCGCTGTCGACAGGATCCGCGCATGGTCGGCGCCCATCACTCCCGCGCCGATCAGCCCGACTCTGACAGTCATCCAATCCTCCCCACATATGGGCAGCGCGGATGTGAAATCGGGGACCCCTAGTGAAAGAAACGCCCCGCGTCAATCACCAAGGTCTGACCGGTGATGCTGTCGGTTTGGCAAAACGCGACCACTTGGTTCGCGACATCCTCTTTGTCTGCGGCCCGCTTGAGCAGTGCCGCGTCCCTGGCACGCTCTCTGTACGCCGGATTGAGGTTCGCCGTCGCCCGGGTGCCTTCCAGATAGCCCGGCGCAACGCAGTTCACCAAGATTGTGGGCGCCAGACCCACTGCCATGCAGCGCGTCAGGTGAATGAGCCCCGCTTTGGAGACCGCGTAGGCGACGGAAGAGCCCGAGGGTCCCAACCCCGCGACGGAGGCGATGTTTACGATTCGCCCTCCGCCATTGCGCTGCATTGCCGGCGCTACGGCCTTGATGCAGAGCATGGGACCGGTCAGATTGACCGCGAGTATCTTCTGCCATTCTTCATAGGTCATCGCCTCGAGGTCATTGAAGGGAATCCACTTGTTATACGCCGCGTCGTTGACCAGGATATCCACACGCCCGAAAGCGTCGAGCACCCGGGAGACCAGGTCTTGCACCTGCGAGTCGCTGGTGACATCGCACGCCATCGCCTCGGCTCGAGCCCCGGTCTCCCGCAGCTCGACGGCCACCTTGCGCGCGCCCTCTTGGCTGTGCGCATAGACCACGACCACGGCGCTGCCCGCGCGGGCGAGAGCGTGGCAAATGCGCTGCCCTAAACCGCCGTTACCGCCGGTCACGATCGCGACCGCTCCTCGGATCTGCATGGTTGATGTCCTCTTTCCCTGCCGCCGCTGTCACCAGGCCAGTGTCCGGCCGGTATGCTTTCGACCGATCTCCGCCGCCTCGCGTGCCTTCGGACCCGAGGCGATCATCACGCCTTCATCGAGCCGGCTCGCTACGTTCTCCGGCGTCACCTGCTCGAGGAAGGCGAGGCCCGCGCCTTTGCACGCGGCCATGACCCGGGCGCGCGCGCCTTGCATCTCGGGCGGGTAAGGCTCGTCGTGCTGATCCGGGTATCCCATCGACATGCCCATGTCCCCTGGGCCCCACTCGGCAAACGCGAGCCCCGGGATTCGCGTCGTGCGCTCCGCGTTCGCAAGCGCTCGCGTGTTCTCGACCTTGATCCCGAGCAGCAGCTCGCCGCGCGGGTCTGGCCACCGTGTCCGCGCCGGCCGGCCCCTAGATCGGAGCCGGCGCTCGAGGTGAAGGCGTAGCGCGCCGCCTCCACGAAGGCACGCACCGCCTCCGGGCTCTCGGCGTGACACAAGAGCAGGCCGTGGACCCCGGCGGCGAGCACCTGCTTGATCATCCACCCATTCGCGCGGACCGCGTGCTCATCGGTCCCGTCGACCGGCAACGTCACGATCACGGCTGGGGTCCGGTGCCCACTCCGGGTAGGCCCGCCGTCGGCGAGGCCGTGCACGAACTGCATCAGCCCTGGCACATCGAACGCGCTGTGCTCCATGTCGTACGCGATGTAGTCCGCCCACGTCTGCGCCAGCGCGCGGCCGCCGTCGTATCCGCCGGCGCTGACGGCATCGACGAACTCGAAGTACACCGGCTGACGCTGCTCCAGCAGCTCGACCGCTTTGTTGACGCGTCTCATGACCGCTTCAGCGGTGCCGTGCGGCTGCCAGCTCCCGGGCGTACACCTCCCACGAGCGGGCTGGCGCGCGCGGCGGCACCACGTGGCGCACGTCCGGGTTTATGAGCGACAGCGGCCACATTCCGCTGGCGATGCGCACGGCTTCCTCGCCGAGCTGGGTCTGGGCGCGCTCCCAGGCGACCTCAGAGTAGCTGGCGTAGTGGTTGGTCAACGAGACGTTGTCCATCTTGAGCAGCGGGTTGCCGGGATCGACTGGCTCCTTTTCGAAGACGTCGAGGCCGGCGCCGGCTATCCGGTTGCGTTGGAGGGCGTCGATCAACGCGGCTTCGTCGACGACGCCGCCACGCGAGCAGTTGATCACGTAGGCGGTGGGCTTCATGAGGTCGAACTGCGCCCGGCTAACGAGGTGGCGCGTCTCCGCGTTGAGATAGACGTGCACGCTGATGTAGTCGGAGCGCCGGCACAGCTCCTCAAGCGAGTCCATCATCTCGACGCCGTACTCGAGCGCGTCCCAGGACGCGACGTACGGGTCGTAGGCGATGACGCGCAAGCCGAAGGCCTGCGCCTTGCGGGCCACGGCGCGCCCGATGTCGCCGAGGCCGACGATGCCGAACACCTGGCCGGCGACGTGCCCCATTGGCGCCAGGTTCTTGCGGGTCCACACGCCGCTCCTGACCAGCTTGTCGTGCAGCACGAACTTCCGGGAGCAGACGAGAAAATGCATCATCGTGTGATTCGACACCTCCTCAGTGCCGAACGAGGCCGTGTTCGCAAGGATGACGCCGCGCGTCGTCCCCGCCTCCAGATCCAGATGGTCGAAGCCATGCCCGAACGAGACGAGGCCCTTGCAGCGGCCGTGCAGACCCATGTCGGCAAAGGCGGCCGGGTCGAAGCCGTGGCCCTGGACCATCACAGCATCCACGTCGCGCAGCGCCTGCGTCAGATCCGAGAGACTGTGGCCCTCGTAGCGGACCACCGTCCCTCCGGCGAGCCGGACGGCGCGGCTCTCCCGCTCTAGCGAAGAGGCGTCCAAGGTTCCCGTGCTCGCGGGACCGACGTAGAGGACTCTGATGGGCTGCGTCACGGGGACTCCTTTCTCGGAAGGTCAAGGGGATTGCAACGGCGGCAAAATTCAACCGTACCACGCCTCGCGAAAAATTGTTTTCCTCGGCGCAGACGGCGCAGCGTCAGATGATTCCATCGGCGCCGCACGGGACGTATCGCTCGTGCGACCTTGGACTCACGGGGCGGAAAGCGGCAGCGGCCAGGCAAACGAGAACGCGGCCGGTCCAGCTCGGCCGGCCGCTATGCCGGGCGGCGCGGCACCA
>DATJVW010000273.1:0-4985 GCA_035501675.1 Burkholderiales bacterium | reverse complement strand
GCATCGCTTACGCATCAGCGCATGCGTCATGTCCGGGGGCGTCTTCATTAAATATCCGGGCTAGCAGCCACCGCCTGCGATCACGTGCGATACGGCATGCGACGTCCCCCGCCTTGCGGCCGGGCGGCGTCTCGGTGGCCGGAACTTCACCCTATAATGGCTCGGCGAGTCGGTCAACGAAGGAGAGCATGCAGGACGAACGGCGAACCGCGCCGGCAGCAGTGGTGGTCGTGCATGGGTTGTGGATGACGGGCGCGGTATTCGCGCTGCAGCGGGCCCGGCTCGCGCGGCTCGGCTATCGGGTGTCGGCGTTTTCCTATCCCTCGATGCGGCTTGGGCTGGACGAGATCGCCTCACGGCTCGCGCGATTCATCGCGCTGCTGAACGTGCCGCGTGCGCACCTCGTCGGCCATAGCCTGGGGGGCCTGGTGGTGCTCAACATGCTCGCGCTGAATTTGCACGTGCCGGCTGGCCGCATCGTCTTGCTGGGCACCCCCGTCGCCGGATCGTCCGCGGCCCAGCGCATGGCGGGTCACGCGGGGGGCCGGGCGCTGATCGGTCAAGCGCTGCTCGATTGGCGCCCCGAGCGCGGCGCCGCGGCGGTGGCGCGGTTCGAGGTCGGCATGATCGCCGGCACCGTGCGCTTCGGTGTGGGCAGCCTGTTCGTGAGGCTGGCGGTGCCCAACGACGGCGTGGTGTGCGTGGACGAGACCCGCATGCCCGGGCTGCGGGACCACCTGACAATAGCGCTGAGCCATTCGGGCATGATCCTCTCTGCGCGCGTCGCACGCCAGATTTGCAGCTTCCTGGAGCTCGGTCATTTCGCGCGCAGCTGACTGGCCGGCGCTGACCGCGCTGCTGCTGGCCGTCGCGTCGGTCGCCGGTTGCTCGAGCATCGGCTATTACTTCCAGGCGGTCGGCGGGCAGATGGAGCTCACGCGCAAGGCCCGCCCGATCCCCAAGGTGATCGCCGATCCCGACACCGGAGCCGAGCTCAAGGCCAAGCTCGGCCGGGTCGTGGAGATGCGCGACTTCGCGAGCCGCGAGCTGCGCTTGCCGGACAACGCCAGCTACCGCCGTTACGCCGACATCGGCCGCCCCTACGCGGTGTGGAACGTCTTCGCCGCGCCCGAGTTTTCGGTCAAGCCGAAGGAGTGGTGCTTTCCATTCGCCGGGTGCGTGGGCTACAAGGGCTACTTCAGCCAGGCCGGCGCGGACAGGCTCGCGTCCGAGCTGCGCACGGAGCGCTACGACGTTTTCGTGGGCGGCGTTCCCGCCTACTCCACGCTCGGCTGGTTCGACGACCCGGTGTTGAACACCTTCGTGCAATATCCGGACGCCGAGATCGCCCGCCTCATGTTCCACGAGCTGGCGCACCAACTCATCTATGTGCAGGGCGACAGCACTTTCAACGAATCGTTCGCGGTCACCGTCGAGCGCGTGGGCGTCGAGCGCTGGCTGGCGGCGCACGGCAGCCAGGCGCAGCAGCGCGAATTCGAGCAGCAGGAGGTGCGCAACCAGGCTTTCGTCGAGCTGGTGGCGAAGTACCGCGCCCGCCTCGCCGAGCTGTATGCCGAGCCGCTCGACCCGGAGCAAATGCGCAGCCGCAAGCGGCAGGAGCTGACGCAGATGCGCGCCGAGTACGACCGGCTGAAGCAGGGCTGGGGCGCCTTCTCGGGTTACGACTGGTGGTTCGACCAGCCGCTCAACAACGCGCAGCTCGCTTCGGTCAGCATTTACACGCAGTTCGTGCCCGCCTTCGAACGCGTGCTACGAAATAGCGGCGGCGACCTCCCGCGTTTCTACGCCGAAGTCGAGCGCTTGGCCGCCTTGCCCAAGGCGCAACGCGACGCCGAACTGGCCGCGCTTGAGGACCACAGTCGCGGCTGACCGGGTCCGAGGCGCCCGGCCGCAGCGTCACTGCTGTTTGTACTTGCCCTCGCTCAGGATGCGCCGGGCGCGGCTGTTGCCGTTGCCCGCGGAGCGTTGCAACCATAGCTCCGCTGCGTCGATGTTCTTGGGCACGCCATCGCCCCTGATGTAGAACAGCGCGAGGTTGAGCTGCGCGTCCGAGTCGCGCTGGTCGGCGGCGAGCGTGAACCAATTGATCGCCTGACGTGCATCGCGGTCGACGCCCAACGCTTTGTCGTAGATGGCCCCGAGGTTGTAGAGGGCTTCGGCGTGTCCTTCTTTCGCGGCCAGCTCGAGCCACTTGCGCGCAGCCTGGTAGTCGCGCGGGACACCGCGACCGTACAGGTACATGTTGCCGAGGAGCTGAGCAGCCTCGGCGTCGCCCTGCTCCGCTTGCGGGGTCAGAAGCTGGATCGCTTCTTCAGGGGTCTGCCCCGCCGCCAGGCGTGCCTTGCGCAGCGACGAGGGGTCCGAGGCCGGGAAGCGCGCGCTCGCGAGAAACGGTTCGGCGACCTTGCTCAGCTCGGGGGCGAGATCGACTGCGGCGCTGCGTTGAGTGTACTTTAGGGTGATGAGCATATCCGGCGCGCCCGGCCGCACGCAGCTCACACCTCGCGCGATCAGCACGCCGGGCGCAGAGTAGCGGGGGCGGCGATCGTCGAAACTAACCGAGAAGCGGGCGCACAGCGCGGCCTTGGCTGCGAACGGCTCGGCCGAGTAGCCGGTCAGTTTCATCGTGGCGTCGTCGGGGGCCGCGCCGTGCACCTTGCGCAGCAGCATCACAAGCTGCGCCTCTTCGGTAACGTCCTCGTCGACCCGGTGCGCGTCGACGACGACCGCGCCCTGCATGCCGCCGGCGAACGCCTTCGCCAGCTCGGCATAGTGGGCGTCCTTTTCCAGCGAGTACCAGCCGTCGTCGGCCGGGACACTCACGCTGAAGCCATCGAAGCCCCACGCCGCCCCGGGCGCCGAAATGGGATTCGGCAGCGGCCCCGCCTGCTGCGCGCTCGACCACCCGGGAAGGACAGCGAGCGCCAACATCGACGCCACGCGGCGCCATCCCCACGACTTGCCTTCTCGTTCCACCATTGATCGACTCTCCTCGGTTCAGCGCTTTCCTCTGATGGCTCCGGCCTCGCGGAGCTCCTGACCCTGGCCGGCGCGCCGGCATGGGGGACGCCGCGTGGATGCCGGATCATCGTGTCACATGCGAACCCTTCGCGCTTGCAGGTACACTAACCGGTAGGCAACCATCGAGAGGCGAATCGTGAGCAATCAGGCAACTGTGCAGCGCTTGGCGCGAGTGATCTTCCTGGCGCTCCTGGCAACGGCGAGTCTCATGCTGGCGGCGCGCGCGGACGTGGGAGACGCGGCCAAGCTCAAGACCGTGTTGTTGGACGGCAAGCCGGTCTCGCTCGATCAGCTCAAGGGCAAAGTGGTGATGGTGAACTTCTGGGCCACCTGGTGCCCGACTTGCCGCGCCGAGATGCCGCAATGGCAGAAGTTCTACGACGCCTACAAAGGCAAGGGCTTCGAGCTGATCGCGCTCAGCATCGACGACGACGAGAAGCTGCTGAGGCAGGTGTCCAAGGAGCGCGGGTTCACGTTTCCCATCGCGTGGCGCTGGGACGACAAGACCGACGATAACTTCGGCGACATCATCGGGACGCCGACGCTCTACGTGGTCGATAAGAGCGGCAAGGTCGCGTGGATGAAGCGCGGGCGCGTCAGCTACGCCCAGCTGCAGGAGGTCATCGACCCGCTGCTGAAGAACTGACGCTGGGAGGCCGGTGAGACCGGCCGCTGGCGTCACCCCGGCGAAAGCCGGGGTCCAGGAGATTCGTTATCGCTTCCATTGGATGACGCTGGGACCGGTGAGACCGGCGGCCGGCCTTACCCCGGCGTGCGCCCAGGACTCGTCAGCTCGGTGCGAGGAGCCTCGCGCCCCGTGGGAGGCTCATGCGCAGCGTCCCCTTCGGCGGACTGGCTCCGCCGCCTCACGTGCGGCCCCAGGCCGGCGCCGAGAAGGCAGACTCCGACCAAGAACCAGGCCGCCAGCGGCGTTTGGGCGAACGGGTCCGCGTCGACCGGAATGTCCAGGCTGGTTGGGTACTCGTCCGAACCGACGCCAGACCGGTCCGCAGTCGACTCGGACGGGCGGTCCTCATCGGATTGCGGCCGCGAAGCGCCGCTCGCCACGGCAGGTGCGACTGATGGGTCACCGCTCTGCGGGCTGCCGCTCTCGGCTCCGACCGGCCAGGCCAGTACGAGGCAGAGCAGCGTTGCAACCCGCAAGATGTCGCCGATTCTTCGGCCCGTCCGCACGCTTTCCATTTACCGTTCCCTCAGCGCAACCGCCGCGCCTGGAGGGCAGAGTAGTGGGGGCCGCCGGTCTTGGCCATCGGTCTTAAGGCATATAACTTCAGCACTAGGTAAGCTCGGATCCGTCGCACCAGGCGGGGGCCGCTCGCGTTTGATGCTAAACTTCATCGCCTTGCCGATCACAGCTCGCCGTGACACGCAATCCATGGACGAAGACATCAACACCCTGCGGCGCATCCTCAAACAAGCCAAGAGCGTTGCGGTGGTGGGACTGTCGGCCAACTGGTGGCGACCCAGCTACTTCGCGGCCAAATATCTCCAGGAGCATGGCTACCGGATCGTTCCGGTGAACCCCCAGTACCCGGAGGTCCTGAGTGAGAAGTGCTATCCGGGCCTGCGCGACATCCCGTTCAAGGTGGACGTCGTCGATTGCTTTCGCCGGAGCGAGGAAATCCCCGCCATCGCGGATGACGCCATCGCCATCGGCGCCAAGGTGTTGTGGATGCAGCTCGGCGTGACCAATGAGGTCGCGGCGCAGAAGGCCCGAGCGGCCGGCCTGGAGGTAGTGATGGACCGCTGTATGAAGATCGAGCACGGTCGCCTGTTCGGTGGCCTCAACTGGTGCGGCGTCAACACGCGGGTCATCTCCGCCAAACGGCCGAACTACCTTCCTTACTGAGGTGGCCGGAGGCGGACGGTGCGGCCTGTCCGTGTACGCCGGACCACGAATCACGAGTCACGAATCACGAAAC
>DATJVW010000272.1:0-2834 GCA_035501675.1 Burkholderiales bacterium | reverse complement strand
GCTCGAGAAAGATGCGAGCGGGCAGTTCGCCGAACCAGACGATAAGGTGCGCGACGCGGCGGCGCTTGCCGTCAAGACCATCGACCGGCGAGTGGCCTTCAGCGACTATGCGGGGCGGCTGTTCACGGGTGTAAGCCTTGGCAGCATCCTGCTGCTGGCGGCGCTCGGCCTTGCCATCACCTACGGCCTGCTCGGCGTGATCAACATGGCGCACGGCGAGATGATCATGATCGGCGCCTACGCGACCTATGTGACGCAGCAGGTGGTGAGGAGTCATTTCCCGGGCTTGGTGGAGTGGTACCCGGTGTTCGCCGTGCCGGTGGCGTTCGTGTCTTCGGGACTGGTCGGAATGGCGTTGGAGCGCAGCGTGATCCGCTGGCTGTACGGCCGCCCGCTCGAAACGCTGCTGGCGACCTGGGGCATCAGCCTGTTCCTGATCCAGCTCGTGCGGCAGATCTTCGGTGCGCAGAACGTCGAAGTGGCGAATCCGTCCTGGATGTCGGGCGGAATTCAGTTCGCCAACTTGACCCTGCCTTACAACCGCATCGTGATCATCGGTTTTGCGCTCGTCATCCTGGTGCTGATGTGGCTTATGTTGTCGCGCACGCGGCTCGGGCTGTTCGTCCGCGGTGTTACCCAGAACCGCAGCATGGCCTCGTGCGTCGGGGTCAACACCGGGCGGGTGGACCTGCTCGCCTTCGGGCTGGGGTCGGGCGTCGCTGGCCTGGCCGGCGTTGCATTGTCGCAGATCGGCAATGTGGGACCGGAGCTCGGACAGTCCTACATCATCGACTCGTTCATGGTTGTGGTGCTGGGCGGCGTGGGCCAGCTCGCGGGCACCGTCTACGCCGCGCTTGGTCTCGGTGTGGCGAGCAAGCTGCTCGAGCCGCATATCGGCGCCGTGCTCACCAAGATCCTGATCCTGGTCCTGATCATCGCGTTCATCCAGAAGCGCCCGCAGGGCTTGTTCGCGCTGAAGGGACGGGCTGTAGAAGCATGAGCCCGGGAGCAGGGGCCCCACTTGTGGGGATGCGACCAAGGCGAATGATTCAATCCGCCGACACGACATTGCTTGCTTCCAGCGCGGGACTGGAAGAGGCGGAAGCGTAGGGAAGAGCCGCCTTGCGCAGCCACGATCTTCCGATCTTCCTGTCCGCCGAGCGCCAGGGTCTGTTTGGCCCCAAGGGGTGGGCGGCGTTGCTCGCTTTCGTCCTGGCGGTGGTGGTTGTGGTGCCGGTTCTGTTCGTGCTGGTGCCTGCGAGCTCCCCGTTCCACCTGTCTGCGTACTTCGTCACTCTGGTCGGCAAGATCATGTGCTACTGCATCGTTGCGGTGGCCATGAACCTGATCTGGGGCTACACCGGCATTCTCAGCCTCGGGCACGGCGTGTTCTTCGCTCTCGGTGGCTATGCGTTCGGCATGTATCTGATGCGCATGATCGGACGCGAAGGGCAATACCAGAGCGACCTGCCGGACTTCATGGTGTTTCTGGACTGGAAAGCCTACCCCTGGTACTGGTCGTTCACCGGCCACTTCTGGTATTCGGCGCTGCTGGTGGTGCTGGCGCCGGGCCTGCTCGCCTTGGTCTTCGGGTTTTTCGCCTTCCGGTCGCGCGTGAAGGGCGTGTATTTCTCCATCATCACGCAGGCGCTGACCTTCGCCTTCATGCTGTTGTTCTTCCGCAACGATACCGGCTTTGGCGGCAACAACGGGTTTACCGACTTCAAGCGCATCCTCGGCTTCCGCATCGCCGAGCCCGACACGCGCGCCGCGCTGTTCGCCATCACCGGGCTGTACCTCGCGTCGGTCATCGTGCTGTCGCGGTCCATCATCCGCTCCAAGATTGGCCGTGTGCTCACCGCGATCCGCGACTCCGAGAGCCGGCTTATGTTCTCCGGCTACAACCCGCTCTGGTACAAGCTCTCGATCTGGACGCTGTCGGCCGTGATGTGCGGCATCGCGGGCGCGCTCTACGTTCCCCAGGTGGGGATCATCAACCCGAGCGAAATGTCGCCGGCCAACTCGATCGAGATCGCGATCTGGGTCGCGGTAGGCGGCCGCGGCACCCTGCTCGGTCCCGTGGTCGGCGCGGCGCTCGTCAACGGAGCCAAGAGCTTCTTCACCCAGTCCTTCCCCGAGTACTGGCTGTTCTTTCTCGGCTTGCTGTTCATTCTGGTGACCCTGTTCCTGCCTAAAGGCGTGATCGGGATCATCGCGATGCTGCGGCGAGCCCCGCGAGGCCCGTCGGCTGGCAGGGAGGTGGGCGCGTGAGCAAGTTGCCGAGCGTGAGCGCGGTGGACGGATTGGGCGCGACCATCGGGCGCGTGGTGGGAGAGGGCGTCGATATCAGTCACGGGCCCATCCTTTACCTCGAGGACATCACCGTCAGTTTCGATGGTTTCAAAGCGCTCGATAAGCTGACTTTGACGGTCGACGCAGGCGAGCTGCGGTGCGTGATCGGCCCCAACGGGGCTGGCAAGACGACCATGATGGATGTGGTCACGGGCAAGACCCAGCCGGATTCCGGCACCGCCTTCTTCGGACAGACCATCGATCTGACGCGTCTCACCGAACCCGAGATCGCGCAGGCGGGGATCGGCCGCAAGTTCCAGAAGCCTACGGTGTTCGAGAACCATACCGTGTTCGAGAACCTCGAGCTGGCGATGAAGACCGATAAGCGCGTGTGGGCCAGCGTGCGCGCGCGGCTCGGCTCGGAGCAGCTCGACCGCATCGCGCAGACGCTCGATCTGATCCAGCTGACGCGGGAAGCAGACCGGCCTGCCGGCGTGCTGTCGCACGGGCAGAAACAGTGGCTCGAGATCGGCATGCTGCTC
>DATJVW010000271.1:0-7608 GCA_035501675.1 Burkholderiales bacterium | reverse complement strand
TTCTTCTGCGACTTCGAACAGTCCCGTGCTCATAACGCCACCATCACGTCGCATCGTGGAAGATGACGCCGAGCGTGTGGCGATGACCAGAGCGTACCCGGCTTACGCCATGCCGGAGATTCACCCGGTACGCACCGCGCGTCCCCTGCACGGGGCGGTGGTGGACCGCGAATACCACCGCGTCGCCTTGGCAAAGCGGCACGACCTCCGGGCGCGACTGCACGCGCGGACGCTGCTCCGTGAGGATGAATTCGCCGCCCGTGAAGTCGCGCCCCGGCTCGGACAGTAGGATCGCGACCTGCAATGGGAAGACATGCTCACCGTAGAGGTCTTGGTGCAGGCAGTTGTAGTCCTCGACGCCGTATTGCAGCAGCAGCGGAGTCGGCCGGCGCTGGCCCGCCGCATGGCAGCGTTCGATGAACGCTGCGTGCTTGTAGGGGAACCGCACCTTGATGCGCAGGACAGTGTTCCAGTGATTGGCGATCGGCGCCAAGCGCGGGTAAAGCGCTGTCCGCAGATCGGCAACGAGCTCGGGCAAGGGATACGCGAAGTACTTGTACTCCCCGCGCCCGAACCCGTGGCGTCCCATCACCACCTGGCTTCGGAAGAGACCGTCGTCCGAGTACAGCTGGGAGAGCGCGAAGCACTCCGTCGGGGTGATGAGGTGCTGGAGCAGCGCGTTGCCTTGGAGGTCGAGATTCTTCGATACGAGTTCCCAGTCGATCGATTTCAGCCGCCTGGCGATGTCGTTTGCGGACGTGAACATCGCCGCGTTCTTGTCGCGCGCATTCATCCGTTGGTCTCGCGCTCCAGCAGCGCTCGCTTGCGCTCGACGCCCCAGCGATAGCCCGAGAGGGCGCCGTCGTTCCTCACCACACGGTGGCAGGGTATGGCCACGGCAAGGACATTCGCTGCGCAGGCCTGCGCCACAGCACGCACCGAGCTCGGCAAGCCGATCTGTTTCGCAATATCCGTATAGCTCACCGTTGAGCCCGCCGGAATCTTCTGCAGCGCTTGCCAAACTCGCTGCTGGAATGCGGTTCCGCGGACATCGAGGGGTAAATCCAGACCCAGCCCCGGCGTTTCAACGAAACCGACGACCTTGGCGACGATTTGCTCGAATTCCCGATCGCCTCCCCTCAGATCGGCGCGTGGGAACTTGTCCTGGAGCTCGCGCGCCAGCGCAGTGGGATCATCGCCTAAGAGAATGGCACACACGCCTCGGTCGCTGGCGGCCACAAGGATAGACCCGAGGGAACACTCGCCGACGGCGAAGAGTATTTGCGTATTCGCGCCGCCTGCGCGATAGGTTGACGGGGTCATCCCCAACAGCTCATTGGATTTCTCGTAGAAGCGCGCGTTGGAGTTATACCCGGCGTCGAAAATCGCTGCCGTGACGGTGCTGCTCCGACCAAGCTCATCGCGCACTCGCCTGGCCCGAAGGGCCACTGCGTAGGCCCTGGGCGTGAGTCCCGTGACGGCCTTGAACACGCGATGAAAGTGATACGTGCTCAGACCCGCGCGGCTGGCGAGCTCCTCCAGGCTCGGTGCCGTTTCAGCGCCTTCGATGAGCCGGCAGATCTCCGCGATTTGCGCCGCGCGCTGCTCGGCTAGCGGGCGCTGGTTGGGCTTGCAACGCTTACAGGGCCGGAAGCCGGCCTGTTCTGCGTCCGCACAGGTGGCGTGGAACCGCACGTTCTCCGGCCGTGCCAGGCGCGCCGAGCAGGAGGGGCGGCAGTACACTCCGGTCGTCTCGACCGAGTAGAAAAATGTGCCGTCGGCCGCGGGGTCACGTGCCGCAATGGCTGCCCACCGGGGATCGTTGACCGTTGCAGCAGCGAGCATTTCACGGTTTGCAGGGGCGTTCATGTGCGTTCCTTTCATATCGTCTCGTTGCTGCGTAATGTAGAGACTATCGAGGGACCTCACACTCCGAGTCTTGCTTTTGAATCCGGCGGGCGCTCGAGCGATCACGAGGCAGGGTCTGCGCTCGTGTTGCATGCGGGATGCACCTCTGCGGCGCATCCTGGTGCACCGCCTGCACCCGATTGTAGCTGACCGGCTCCTCCGATACCCAGTTGACGCACGGGTTGCCCGGGTTGACTGGCTCGTTTCGAGCGCTTCCGAGGTGATTGCTTGCGCGTCCATGCCAACCTTGAGGTTGGGCGGGCATAATGGCCAGGCGAGCGTGGGTGTCAGTCAGGGTTCTTGCGCCGAGCTGGTGGGGAGAGCGTGATTTGAGTTCAGAACGTGGGCTTGGCTTCGGCCTCGAGGGCAAGGTCGCCATCGTCACGGGCGGGGGCGCTGCGGGAGACGGCATTGGGAATGGCCGGGCGGCTGCCATCCTGCTGTCGCGTGCCGGGGCGTGTGTTCTGGTGGTGGACCGGCAAATCGAGCTGGCCCGGCGAACGGCCGAGATGATCGCGGCGGAAGGTGGAAATGCCGCAGCCTGCGCCGCAGATGTGACCGAGGACGCTCAATGCGGGACGATGGTCGAAACCGCGCTGGCGCGCTTTGGCCGGCTCGATTTGCTGGACAACAATGTGGGCATCGCCAGCAAAGGGAGCGTCGTCGATGAGGATCCGCAAGTCTGGCGGCGGGTCATGCAGGTCAACATAGAAAGCATGTTTCTCGCGTCCAAGCACGCTATCCCAGCCATGATCCAGACGGCGGGGGCCGGGGCGATCGTGAACGTTGCATCTATCGCGGCGTTGCGGCCGCGCGGCATGACGGCTTACTCCACTTCCAAAGGCGCGGTCATCGCGTTGACCAGAGCGATGGCGGTGGACCACGGCCCGCAAGGAATCCGGGTCAATTGCGTGGCGCCGGGCCCTGTCTACACCCCGATGGTGGCCGTCGCCGGCATGAGCCCGGCTGCTCGCGAGCGGCGTCGGCAAGCGTCAGTGCTCGGCATGGAAGGCACCGGGTGGGATGTGGGTTACGCTGTTCGCTTTCTGTTATCCGATCAAGCCCGCTTTATCACGGGACAAACACTCGTGGTGGACGGCGGCGCAACCCTGGTTAGTCGACCGCGAGCCACCGATTCGCAGTAGCGCCCCTTGGGACGGAGGGTCGTCCTTCACGTGCCCTTGTGTCGATCCCGGCTGCAGCGGATGCCCATCACGACCACGCACGCCCCGCCGTGTAACGCCGTCCCCTCAGTAGAACATGGCGGACTTATCCTTCATCAGCATGCGCTTCTCCCGTGCGAATCCATGGGCGCGTCTTCGGTCTCAAGCCGCCACAATGACCATCCAAGACACGCCGAAGCGGTCGGCCAGCATGCCGAAGCGCGAGGAAAAGAAAGTCTTGGCCATCGGCATCTGCACCTGCCCACCGTCGCCCAAGGCAGCGAACAGCCGCTCCGCTTCGGCGTCGCTGGGCACCGTCACCGACAACGCGAAGCCTTGGAAGCTCGGCTTCCCCAGGCAGCGACCGTCGGAAGCCATCACGGTCGTGTCGCCGATGCGCAGGCTCGCATGCATCACCTTGTTCTCGGAACCGGGCGGGACCATGCCGGGTTGATGGGGCTCGGGGCTGTCCTTGAAGCGCATGAGCATCGTCACCTCGGCGCGGAGCGTACGGCGGTAGAACTCGAGCGCTTCGTCGCAGCGGCCGTCGAAGAACAGGTAGGGTTGGACTAGCATTTGGGTCTCCTTCTCAGGGTTGGACGCCACTGTTGCGGCGGTCCTCTTGTTGATGCGGTTCGGCTTCCAGTGATGGTCCGCCTCGGCTACTTCTTCGGGCTGAACTCGATGTCTTTGAAGCGCTCCATCGCCTCGCTGGGACCGAAGTCCTCCAGCTCAAACAGCTGGCGAACTTCGATCTCGGCGTCCGATCCCTCGCCATGGGGGTTGGGGAAGCGCTTGGCCCATTCGATCGCCTCCGCCCTCGACTTCACTTGAATCAGCGTGTAGCCCGCGATCAGCTCCTTGGTCTCGGTGAAAGGTCCATCGACCACAGTGCGCTTCGCTCCGGAGTATTTGACCCGGAAGCCCTTCGAGCTCGGCTGGAGACCGGTGGCATCGAGCAGCGCGCCGGCTTTCGCGAGCTCCTCGTGGTACGTCGCCATGGCTGCAATGAGCTTCTCCTCAGGCATCGCGCCCGCTTCCGTGTCCTTGTTCGCCTTCACCAGGATCATGAATCGCATCGTCGTATCTCCTCGCGGTTTTGAGTGAATCTTCCCTCTGACTCCAGTCGATCAGGGAACCGACACCTCGGCAGCAGCTCGTTCGGCCTGGATCGCCTCGATCTGAATGCGCAGCGTGACGTCCATGCTGAAGCCGTAGGGTTTGCCGGCGTCCATGCCAAACTCCTAGCGTTTCAAGGTGCCCAATGCGTCCGCGCCGCAAACTTCTCGCTTGAACAGCGGGTGAGGCATGCACTTGAAGGAATTGATCGTCAAGACGACCGGCCTGGTCGCGCCGTGCATGCTCAAGTCGCCGACCACCTGCGACGGGACGCCGCTGGCGAAGCCGTCAAGCTTCCCCTTGTAGGTCGCCTGCGGGTACTTCGCGGCGTCGAACAAGTCCGAGCTTTTCGCAACGTCGTTCAACTTATCGTGGCCGAAGTCGATGCTTGCGACGTCGACCGTGACCTCCACTGTTCCGCGTCCGGCGGCTTTGTCCAGCGTGACCTTGCCCGCTGTCCTGTTGAACTTGCCGCGCCAGATCGATAATCCCATGTGGTCCGCCTCGAAGCTGGGATACGTATGCTCCGGGTCGATGTTGTACGTCACCGGCGCGGCCGCGGCGACGCCGCCGACGGCTAAACTCATCAGTGAAAGCGACAGAAGGGTTTTCATTGTAGGTTTGTTCCTTCCGGTTGTCGGGTTGCTATCGCGAAGCACACAGGGTACATCGGCGTTTCCGTTCACTGCATAGTCGATTGGCCCGGCCGGAGATCGACACCTCGAGACGACCCGCTCAATAGACGAGGGCGAGGCTGAACCAAACCGAGAAGCAGGCGAAGAGCAATTGGTCAGCAGTCACCACAACGCGGTGGAGCAAAAACCAAATTTAATCACCGTGGCGTCTCTGCGCGGCAGACGAGGTGGTGGGAGCTGCGGGAGGGGTGCCCGCAGAGACGGCAGGGTGGTGGGAGCTGGTTGCCTCCACTCTCCACTGCGCCGTCAACCGCCGCTAAGCGCCTGAACGATCACCACCTCGTCGGTCGCGCGCAGCGGCTGCGACAGGTCGCGCACCTGCTTGCCATCGACGAAGATGCGGATGTGGGGCCGTATCCTGTCCTGCTCGTCGACCATGCGGAAGCGAATCCCGGCGTAGCGACGGTCCAGATCAGCGAGCACCGCGGCGAGCGTAGCGCCGCTCGCTTCGGTCTCGCTTTGCTCGGTGTACGAGCGCAGCGCGCTGGGTATCAGCACTTTCATGGCGCCGCCTACGCCAGCTCTGCCGCTTCCACCGCGTAGATTTCTGGAAGGTGCTGTGCGATGCAGGTCCAGCGGCGGCCTTCGTCGCGGCTCGTCCACAACTCTCCGCTGGTCGTGCCCAGATACAGGCCTACGGGATCCGACGCGTCCGCCGTCATCGCCTGGCGTTTCACGGTCCACCACGCCTGTTTTCCGGGCAGGCCGTCAGCGAGACGCCGCCACGTCTTCCCGGCGTTATGCGTCGCATAGACAGCGGGCTTTCCTTCCGGGCTCGTACGCGGCCAGACGCTGGTGCCGTCCATCGGGAACACCCAAACGGTGTCCGCGTCGCGCGGGTGCACCACCATGGGAAAGCCGATATCGCCGATCTGTTTCGGCATGGATTTGCCGACGCGCACCCAGTGGTCCGACGGCCGGTCGAGGCGGTAGATGCCGCAGTGATTCTGTTGGTACAGGCGGTCGGGGTTGCTGGGACAGAGCCGGATGCAATGCGGGTCGTGAAACGTGGCCTCGGCCGGGTCGAAGCCTTCGACCACCTCGAGCCCCTTCAGAATCGGCGCCCAACTCTGGCCGCCGTCAACCGATTCGTGCACACCGCCGCCCGACATGCCGAAATACAAATGCGCGGCAGCGCGCGGATCGACGATGATCGAGTGCAGTTTCGGTCCGTCCGGCGTTCCATCCTGTACGGTGCCCATCCATTTCCGGTACTGCGGATCGTCGTTGATCCTGGAGAACGGGTCCCATGTGACGCCGCCGTCCTCGGAGCGGAACAGTCCCTGCGGCGAAGTCCCCGCGTACCAGACGTCCGGCTGGTCCGCGTGACCCGGAGTAAGCCAGAACGTGTGATCGACCGCGCGGCCTTCCTTGCCCTCCGCGGCTTTCGCAAACGCGGGCGGCCGGGCGGCTTCCTTCCAGGTGCGCCCGCGATCGGTGGAGCGAAACACCGTGGGACCGAGGTGGCCGGTCTTCGCCGCCGCCAGCAGCGTCCGCCCATCGCGCGGATCGAGCACGAGATGGTTGAGAATATGGCCGAGGAAGTGCGGCCCGTCGGCCCGCCAGGTCTTGCGTGCCGCATCGCCGTGATACAACCAGGCGCCTTTGCGCGTGGCGACCATCACCAGCACACGGCGCGCGCGCCGCGCGCGAGCCGTCGGTTGCTGCGTTCGCTCTGCAGGCTTTCTGCTGTTGTGCGCCATTCATCGCTCCTTTATGAGCCCTTCGGCCGATGCGATTGCGCCTGCACGGCCCTTTCCCGGATGGGCCGGATCGGCCGCACCTCGACGCTGCCCACCCGCGCCGGCGGGATTCTCGAGGCGAGCTGGATGGCTTCGTTGAGGTCTCTGGCTTCGACTAGATAAAACCCGGCGAGCTGCTCCTTGGTCTCGGCGAACGGGCCGTCGGTGACGGACACCTTGCCGTTTCTGACCCGCACGGTGGTGGCCGTATGCACAGACTCGAGGGCTTCCGAGCCGATGCAGTGGCCGCTCTTCCGCATCGCGGTATCGTAGGCGACGCACTCCTCATCGGGCAGCTCGTCCAGCCTCTTCTCATCGAGGTAAACCAGGCACAGGTACTTCATCGGATTCTCCTTTTCGAGCGGTGCGCGATTCACTGTTCGGCCATCGCCTTCAGGTTGGCCAGGCCCGCCTCGAAGTCTTTGCCGACCATCTTATCCATGTTGATGAACACGTGGATGATTTTGGCAAAGTACGGGGTGTCGCCCTGCATCGCCCACGTGACGTTGGTGGCATCGCCTTTTGGCTCCAGCGTGAACTCGACGAGGTTGTGGGCTTCGAACGGCTTGACGAAATCCAGGTTGAGCGCGACCTTGGAAGGCGCCACCGACTCCGCGATCTCCATGCGTCCCTGGCCGACATCCTTGTTGCCTTCCCACGCGTACACGGCGCCTTTGCCGCTGGTCGTGGCGCCGAAGGTTCTCTTCATCGCCGGGTCCTTCTTCTCCCACGGCGACCAGGCGCCCCAGCGGTTGAAATCGTTGATGAGGGCAAAGATCTTCTCTGGCGGCGCCTTGATGCTCGCGGCGCGCTGGACACCGAACGTGTCGGGCCTGGTCGCGGCGAGGATGAGAACGCCGGCAATGAGCACGACGATGACGATGCCGATGATCTTCAACATAAATTTCTCCGGTTCGCGGTTGGGATGAATCCAGCCTGAGCAGTGCGCGGCTCTGCCTATCCGCTCACGATGCAGAGGAT
>DATJVW010000270.1:0-16489 GCA_035501675.1 Burkholderiales bacterium | reverse complement strand
CGTCACCTCCTCCGGCTCCGCCGGCCCGTGGGTCGCTTGGTCGGCCTCTACTGGACCGCTCAGCAGCTGTGCCCAGCGATGCTCGCGCGAGCCGGGCTGCTTGGGTAGTTTCACGACCAGGGCACCGACAGGCCGCGCGGCCATGTCCTCCAGGAACGCTTCCACGGACGAGATGTCGGCGAAGCGATACATCCGATCGCAGCCCGTCCGCAGCTCGCCCGGGGTCTGCGGCCCACGCAGCATCAGCGCCGCAAGCAGTGCCGTCATCTGCTGCCCCACGTCGAGCACTTTGGGCAGGTTGTGAGCGTAGCGCATCACGCGGCCCGAGGCGCCGTAGCTGTCGATCACAAGGCTCTGGCGCTTCAGGGCATCCAGCGCCATCTGTACCTCTTCCTCGCTGACATGCATCACCGGGTTGCGATTGGACTTCTGGCTGCAGCCGGCGACCAGCGCGTTGAGCGTGAGCGGGTAGTAGTCCGGCGTGGTGAGCTGCTTCTCTACCAGGACCCCGAGTACGCGCGTTTCCAGGGGCGATAGCACGGTCAGCGCGGAACGGTTCATCGTTGCAGCAGGCTTCAGTAGATCGCCTGGTCGCGATTGACTGCTTTGTCCAGACCCTTGACGCTGTCCAGCCCGCGTGCGTTCTTGAGAATCGTGGCAGAGAGGTCGGCCTCGGTGAGGTCTGCCCCGGTGAGCTCCGCGCCGGTGAGGTCGGCCCCCGACAAGTCGACGCGGAACAGATTGGCGCCGCTCAGATTGGCGCCCTTCAAGTTCGCAAAGCGCAGCAGCGACCGGTTGAGATCGGCGCCGGAGAAATCGGCGCCGGACAGGTCCGCTCCGGTGAGATTGGTGCGCATCTGCCCCATGCCCTGGTTCTTGATGTTCACGCCGACGCGCGCGTTGGACAGGTTCGCGCCCGAGAGATTGGCGCCGTCGAGCTCGGCGATGATCCGCGCGCCGGACAGGTTCGCGCGTGCGAAGGTCGGACGCTGCTTGACTTCACCGCCCACGATGACCACGGACATCAGCATCGCGTTGGATAGATCGGCGCCGGTAAAGTCGGTTCCCATCAGCCAGGCGCCGTTGAGGTTGGCCTTGGACAGATCGGCTCCCGAGAGATTGGCCAGCACCAGCTTGGTCCCGAACAAGCTGGCCCCGGAAAGATTGGCCTGCTTGAAGTCGATTCGGCTGAGGTCCAGATCGGACAGGTCCCTTCCGGCGAGCTGCGCGGGGGCACCTCGATGCGAGGAGGCGAGCGCCGCTTGAACCTGCTCGGTGGTCAGGTCCGCAGCCCTGGGAGCGGCGGTCACCAGCAGAAGTGCGCCAAACCACAGTGTGCGTCGACAGAACATGACATTCTCAAGCCAGTGTGCGAGACACGAGCCGGAAACCGAAGTAGGCTGCGCCCACGGTCCCGGCGATGAACGCCGCGACGCCGAGGATCTCCCAGGCAAACAGGCGCTGGTGCAGGCTGCGCTGCGAACGCGCCGAAATGACGAAGGCTCGCCCATCCTCCGGGGACTTGATCAGATTCACCGCCTGGTATCGGGCGACCGCGGCCTGTTCCTCCGCTCGCGCCGCCTGCAGCGCCTGCACGCGCATCTTCCAGTCCTCCCGAGCGTCGATGCGGCCGTCATGGTCCGCATCGAAGCGCGCCAGCAACGCCCTCGGATCCTCGCGCCATTGCAGCAGCTTGTTGGCCACCGCCGCTTCGAGATCGAAGCTGGGCTCGCTCGAAGTGAACTCGCCTAGGACACCGAGCCGGTCGCCGGCGTAGATCCGATCCTCCGCGTACGTCTGGTCCCCGGCCTGCCAAGTATAGCGGTGGGCGGCTTCGACCAGGGCGTGATAGGGAAGTACGACTGCGGTGCCGCTCTCGTCCCGGATTCCGAACGGCTCCTGCGTTCCATCGGCGGCCGCATCGAGCGCTGTCCCGCTCACGCTGCGATACCACAGGCAAGGCACGCCGTCGCGCGCAAAGAGCTCCCTGATCCCGTCGAGCTTGAACGCCACCCCGGACAGCTCGACGTAACCCTGAGCCGCGCTCGCGATGCGGCTCTTCGGCGTGTCCTCGACGCTGCGCCGGCGCGAGAAGCCGTAGTAGAACCAGTACCAGCCCCCGCAGGCGAGTGCGCTCGACCAAGCGGCGCCGATGGCGAGCTGCGCCCAGGCCAGCCGCTCGCCGGCCAGCAGCGCGCTACCCACGAGCGCGAAAACCCCGATGCCGGACACCCCCAGTATCCAGGCCCAGGCAAAGCGCGGATCCGAGCGGGGCGAAACATCTTCCAGAGGCATGTGTTTGGAGTATACGCGCCGCGGACGGTTGAAGGAGGCGGACCGTCTGGACGTCCAACCAGTATCCCGGAGGTCACGCCGCCATTGTCTGCCTGCAATGCGAATGGCTCGTGCCCCCGGCGAGACGGCTGCACGCGCAGGGCGGGCGCAGACGCGCACGTGCCCACCGCTCCGACCCGGCAGGCCACCTTGCATGGATCTTGCGATCGGAGCTCGGGCGCACGCGGCCGAAGTCGTCGCGGCGGGAGCGGCAGGACGAGACGAGTGAGGTTCGAATTGAATTCGATGCGAGCTGCGGCAGCGCGACTGCCGCGTTGCGACAGCCCGGAGAAGGATGGCCGGTGGCGCCGTTCGGTGCGCGGGCCGGGAGCCGGGTTCGGGACGAAGGGGACGGCGATGGGCGCCGCGTTCGCCGTGCTCTTTCTGCTGTCCACGTGTGCTGCCGCCGACCCTGCATCCGAACCCGCGTACAGCGACCCGGTGAAGCGGGTCGCGAGCATCCTGGAGCAGATCAAGGCCCGCTACGCTCGCCCGATCGACGATCAGAAGTTGGTCGCCGATGCCGTCGCCGGTGTGTTGAAAGGCCTCGACCCTTATTCGGTTTATCTGGACGCCGAGGCCTTTCGTCAGCAGCAGCTCGAAACCCGCGGCGAATACGGTGGCCTGGGCATCGAAGGCGAACTGCAGGGCAGCGCCATCGAAGTGATCTACGTGCTCGAGGAAACCCCGGCGGCTCGCGCTGGACTGCGGCCTGGCGACCGTATCGTCAAAGTCGGCGACGCGAGCCTCGAGGGGCTCACTCTCGAGCAGGTCATCGCGCGGGTGCGCGGTGAGCCGGGCACGCAAATCACGCTGGCGGTATTGCGCGAGGGAGACGTGGAGCCGCGGACGATCGCGCTGACGCGCGACGCGATCGTGGGCCGCAGCGTCGAGTCCAGCGTGATCGAGCCCGGGTACGCGTATATGCGCGTAACGCGGTTCCAGGTGCGCACAGGCGAGATGATGGCAAAGGAGATCGAGCGCCTGCTCGAGTCGGACGGAGGGAGGATAGCGGGCATCGTACTCGACCTTCGGGACAATCCGGGTGGACTGGTCCGCGCCGCCGTTGGCGTGTCGTCCGCGTTTTTGGCGCCGGATGCGCCGGTCGTCTCAGCCGAAGGCGCCGGCAAGGATTCCGAGCTGCGCCTGTATGCGAGAAGCAGCGACTATCTCCGCAACAACGGTGGAGACTATCTGCAGGCGCTTCCCCCCGCGGTGAAGACACTGCCCATGGTCGTGCTCGTGAACGGCGGGTCGGCCTCCGCTGCAGAAATCGTCGCCGGCGCGCTGCAGGACAACAAGCGCGCGACGATCGTGGGAACGCGGACCTTCGGCAAGGGCTCGATTCAGACGGTGATACCGCTGGGCAACGGCACCGGGATGAAGCTCACCACCGCGTATTACCGCACGCCGAGCGGGCGGTTGATACAGGGCAAGGGCGTGGTACCGGATGTCGTCGTCGAGCTTCAGCCGGCGGCGCCGTCCGAGGGGATCGCGGCGCTACATTCGGTCGCCGTCGAGCGTCAGACACCCGAGCCTCCTGCCGCATCGGCTAGCGCCGTCTGCACACCTCGCAACGACGACGCCTCCGCCGCCCTGCGAAATGACGGCCACGTCGCGAAAGCCCCGCCGCTCGGGCCTTCCGGCGGCGACTGCCAGCTCGAGCGCGCATTGCGCCTGCTGCAGCGTCTGACTTCGATCAGTCGAAGCTGATCTGCCTGGCCTCGCCGGAGCGCGTGGATATCGCATCGCGCCGCTCCGGCTGTCGTAGCCCCCCGACGAAAAAGCCGTTCGAACGCGTGCGTGCGCGTCGCGTGCCGAGCTTGCCTCAACGACTACGCTTCGCAATATCAGCCGGTTAGACGCCACTTGTTCGCTCCATAGCGAGGTCGGCACGCGAAATGCGATGCCCTGACCAAGTCCGGAATCGATCGATGCGGGTCGCCCGGTGTGGGCCGCGGCTGGGGCGTACGGATCGAGCCGGTGGAGTTCCTCTCGAAGCGAGTGGACGGTCGCGGCGGGCAGCATCACCATCAACAGGAAAGGAGACGCTATGAATAAGCTGATCGGTACGTTGACGGCCGGGGTGCTGGCCTTGGCTGTGAGCGAGTTTGCCTACGCGGCGGACGAGCCTCAGCCCGGGACCCAGGGCCAACCCAGAGCCGAACAGAACCAGCCGGGGCAGCCAGGCGACAGCGCGAAGCGCGAGCAGGAATATCAGACCGCGCTGAAGCGGTGCGAGTCGTTGGGCGCACCGGACAAGCAGAAGTGCATCGATGCGGCCAAGAAGAAATACGGCGAGATGTAAGCGGTCAACAGGAGCGGGGCTGCACTAGGGCGGGCCCTGCTCCCACCGCAGCACGGGTCCGGGCCTCGCTCGCAGACCTATGAGCGCGGATACTTCATTCGCTTTTCGAGCAAATCTTGTGGCGTAGGGGGAATGCGCGCCCGCATGTTCGGGGGCAAGTCGTTCTTACCGGCCCCTGAAGCCGTCCCGCCGGCAGGCCCGGCCCCGGGCGAGCCGCTGCTAGCCCCGCCTCCGGGTCCCGCTCCACCCCCGGTTCCACCCATCGCCAACCCAACCGATGGGTCGGCCGCCAGAAGCAACAAGGCAAGTAAAGTCAAAATGACGCGAGCCATGATCGTTCCGTCGAATCAACGCCCAGTCTATTCCCCGAACGCGGGCGGGGGTTCAACCCGGTAGAGCGCCTTATCCGTTGCGACCAGGCCTGACCCGGGGTCACAGGCGCGGGAGCCGTTGCAAAGGCACATGCGGCCGCGTTGCCGTCAAGCGCTGTTCATCTTCGCCCACCGGGCGATTTCTGCGTGCGTTGCGAACCACACGCCCGGCTTCGAGCGCGCATGCCGGATGATCTCCTCGAGGATCCAGATGCGCGAGCGATAGCCGATCACGTGCGGGTGCATCGTGAGCTGGAAGACGCCCCCTTCCTCGTGGGCCGCGTCGAACTCGCGCCGGAAGATGTCGAACACATCCGCCGGTGGCGTATAAGGCCGATGCGAGGCGAAGCGATTCATCCAGAAGTAGACGGCGTCGTCGCGCACCCACTCGACCGGAAGCTCTACGACGCCGGTGGGCTCCTCGTCCAGCAGCAACTCGTAGCAATCCTCGTCCGCGAACAGCGACGAATCGTAAGCGAGGCCCATCTCGCGCGCGATCTCGAGCGTGTGCGGGCTGAAGTCCCACGACGGTGTACGCATCCCCAGGGGACGTACGCCGGTGGTCTTCTCGAGGACCTCGGCCGAGCGCAGCATCAGGTCGCGCTCCGCGGCGTACGGCAGCGTCGAGTTCAGCTCGTGGATCCAACCGTGGATGCCGATCTCGTGTCCCTGCGCGACCACCTGCCGCTGCTCCTCGGGGTACAGCAGCGCGGTCACGGCGGGGACGTAGAAGCTCGCCTGGATGCCGTATCGGTCCAGCACCTTCAGGATGCGCGGGACGCCCACGCGATGGCCGTACTGGCCCCAGCTCAGCCGCCCGATGGACTTGCCCCCGTCGCGCAACTCGTTCGTTTCATGGTCCGAGTCGAAGGACAGGGCGACGGCACAGCGCGCGCCGTCTTTCCAGGCGCGCGGTCTGAGACTACGGCCGGCACGTACCCGCGCGACGATCCGGCGCCATTGTTCCTCCGGCCATTGCCACGGTTCAGGCTGGGCTTGGCTGTCCATTACTTTCCTCCAGGCGCTATGGCACTGCGCGACGCCGGCTGCCCCGCTTGCGCGCAGCCCAGGAACGACGGCATAGTAACTGTTTCGGGGGAAGACACAGGAGATGGCCATGACAGTGCAAGCGCACGCCGAGGCGGAAAGAGTCGAGTCCGGGACCTCTTATGCCCGCCGGGCCCGCTACCTCACCTCGGAGAATCCCTTCACCTTCGAATGGCCGCCGGTGCCGGTGCGGCAGTTCCTGGCCGAGCGCGATCGGGCATTCGATCCCTCGACGCCGAGCGGCGAGATCGTGCTCGACGCCTCCGGCGAGCTGGGAACGCGCTATCCGGCCACCACGCCCACGCTGCTGGTCCGCTACGTAAAGATTCGCGCCGGCGAGCGGATTCGCACCGCTTTCGCAGCATCCGGCGAGATCTACTACGCGATGACGGGCGAGGGAGAGAGCCGCAACGGGACCGACTCCATCGAGTGGGGTGCCGGCGACGTGTACTCGTTCCCGGGCGGGGGCGAGACGGTCCACCGTGCGGGCCGCACCGACTGCCTGCTGTTCGTTGCGACCAACGAACCTCTGCTCGGCTTCGAGCGGCTGCGTCCCCCGGCGCCGGGCCAGGCGGCAGCGGAGACGGTGCACTGGCCGGCCGAAGAGATCGAGCGCCGGTTCGAAGCGGTGTGGCAGCGCCCGACCTCCGACAAGGCCACGGGCCGCTCCGTGATGTTCTCCACGTTGGCGCTGGCCCCGAGCTACATGACCATTCCCACCATCAACGCGGCCATCAACACGCTGGACCCGGGAGGCGACCAGCGCCCGCACCGCCACAACGGCGTGGCCATCACGCTCGCCATTCAGGGCGATGGCATCTACTCCATGATCGACGGCCAGCGCGTCGACTGGTCGACCGGCGCGGCGCAAATTACGCCAGCCACCACGCTGCATTCACATCACAACCGCGGAGCCAAGCGGATGCGCTCGTTGGTGATCCAGGACGAGGGCCTGCACCACTACACGCGCACGCCCGGGTTCAGCTTCGACTGATAGGCCCTCGACTGCCGCTCTTCCACGGTAGCCCGGATGCAGCGTAGCGGAATCCGGGACCTTCCTGGATTGCGCTTCGCTTCATCCCGGCTACCGGATTTGGCCCGGCAACACTCTCTCAGTGGGAGTCGGAGCTGGCGCGCCGCAGCATCGCTGGCCCGTGCACCATTGACATGCATGGACCTCTGCACCTGTGCAGTAACGGTGCGCGCTTGATCAGGCCCGGCGTCCCGCGCCGCGGCGCTTGAACGCCAGGAAAATCGGGAACGCCCCACATCTTCCGAGGCTTGCGTGGCACCCGAGCTGGGTTCGAGCCGTACCTGCTCGGCCTGCACGGTTCTTGCCGCAGTCCGTGGCATCGGTCTGCCGCGGCTACGAACAAGAGGAACACGATGGACGCGCTTGTTGCGGGCGCACCCAGTGCGGTATCCCAAGACCACGAGCGCACGGCCTTCAGCAAGGAGGCGCTCAAGCGCGCCTTCCTCGACAAGCTTTTCTACATGCAGGGCAAATTCCCCGCCCTGGCCACCAAGCGCGACTACTACCTCGCACTGGCCTACGTTGTGCGCGATCGCCTGCTGCAGCGCTGGGTCAGCACCGCCGCGGCCTACACCAAGCAGCGCTCACGGACCGTAGCCTACTTGTCGGCTGAGTTCCTGATGGGTCCGCAGCTGGGCAACAACCTCGTCAACCTCGGCATCTACGCTCAGGTGAAGCAGGCCGTCGCAGAGCTGGGGCTGGATTTCGACGAGCTCCAGCAGCAAGAAGAGGAGCCGGGGCTGGGCAACGGCGGGCTCGGGCGGCTGGCCGCGTGCTTTCTCGATTCCATGGCCACGCTGCAGATCCCCACGATGGGCTACGGCATCCGCTACGAGTTCGGCATCTTCGAGCAGGAGATCGTCGACGGCTGGCAGATCGAGCGCACCGACAAGTGGTTGCGCTTCGGCACCCCCTGGGATGTCCCGCGCCCGGAGTGGGCCGTGGAGGTGAAACTGGGCGGCCGCACCGAGGGCTGGACCGACGAGCACGGGCGCTACCGCGTGCGCTGGCTCCCGGAACGCGTGGTCATCGGTGTCCCCTCCGACACGCCGATCCTCGGCTACCACAACAACACCGCGAACACGCTGCGGCTGTGGCGTGCCGAAGCGCCGGAGTCCTTCGACTTCGCCGTGTTCAACCGCGGCGACTACTACGGGGCGGTGAACAAGAAGGTCGTCTCGGAGAACCTCACCAAGGTTCTCTACCCCAACGACGAGGCCATCCAGGGCAAGGAGCTGCGGCTCGAGCAGCAGTTCTTCTTCGTCTCTTGCTCGCTGCAGGACATGCTGCGCATCATGCGTGGCCAGAAGATCCCGCTCGAGCGTTTTCACGAAAAGTTCGCCGTGCAGCTCAACGACACCCATCCCGCCATTGCCGTCGCTGAGCTGATGCGCCTGCTGGTGGACGAGCACGCCATGGCCTGGGATGGGGCCTGGGAGATCGCGCAGCGCACCTTCGGCTACACCAACCACACGCTGCTGCCCGAGGCGCTGGAGCGCTGGCCTCTGGCCATGTTCGCGAAGCTGCTGCCGCGGCACCTGGAGATCGTACACGAGATCAACGCCCGGTTTCTCGACGTGGCGCGCATCCGCTTCTGGGGCGATGACGAACGCATCGCGCGACTGTCGCTGATCGATGAAGGCGGCGAGCGCTATGTGCGCATGGCCCACCTCGCGTGCGTCGGCAGCCACGCCATCAACGGCGTGGCGGAGTTGCACTCGGAGCTGCTGAAGCGCGATGTGCTGGAGGACTTCCACGCGCTGTGGCCCGAGAAGTTCGGCAACAAGACCAACGGAGTCACGCCGCGGCGCTGGGTGGCGCTGAGCAATCCCAGGCTGGCCGGTCTGATCACCGAGGCCATCGGCGAGGGCTGGGTCATCGACCTCGACCAGCTCGCCCGCCTCGAGCCGCTGGCGCAGGACGCCGGCTTGCGCGAGCGCTGGCGCCGGGTCAAGCGAGCGAACAAGGCCGAGTTCGCGGCCTTCGTTAGGCAACGCGCCGGGGTCGCGGTGGACCCCGAGTCGCTGTTCGACGTTCAGGTCAAGCGCATCCATGAGTACAAGCGGCAGCATTTGAACATCCTGCAGGTGATCGCCCAGTACGTCCGGCTGAAATCTAACGCGGACCGGAACGGACCGCCGCGCACCTATGTCTTCGGCGGCAAGGCGGCTCCGGGCTATCACATGGCCAAGCTCATCATCCGGCTCGTCAACGCGGTAGGCGAAACGCTGGAGCGCGACCCCGCGTCGCGCGACGTCCTGCGGGTGGTGTTCCTCCCGAACTACAACGTGAGCAGCGGGCAGCGCGTCTACCCGGCGGCGGACCTCTCGGAGCAGATCTCGACCGCCGGCAAGGAAGCCTCAGGCACGGGCAACATGAAGTTTTCCCTCAACGGGGCGCTCACCATCGGGACGCTGGACGGGGCCAACATCGAAATCCGCGACGAAGTGGGCGCGGAGAACTTCTTCTTGTTCGGACTCACCGCCGAAGCAGTTGCGGCGCTCAAATCGAAGGGCTATCGCCCGATGGACTACTATGTCGCCGACCCGCTGCTGCGCGAGGTGATCGATCTGATCGGCTCCGGGTTCTTCTCGCGCGGCGACAGCACCTTGTTCCGCCCGCTGGTGGACAACCTGCTGCTCAGCGACCCCTACCTGGTGCTGGCCGATTTTCGCGCCTACGCGCAGTGCCAGGGGCAGGTGGGCGAAGCGTACGGCGATCCCGAGCGCTGGACCCGCATGTCGATCCTCAACACGGCGCGCTGCGGCAAGTTCTCCTCGGATCGCACCATCCGCGAGTACTGCCGCGACATCTGGCACGTCGAGCCCGTGCCCATCCGGCTGCTGTCCGGCGACGAGGTCAAGGCCGGGTTCCTGCAATAAGCTTGCCGCGTCCTCAGCGTTTCCCGCGCTTAAGCTCCTCTCGCAGCGCCTCGAGCGCCGTGGACCGATGGCCTTGGCGCCAGATGAGCAGCGTTCTGGCTTTCGAGACGCTCGCCGGCAGCGGATAGGCGGCGACCTCGTTTTCCACCGCGATCGCGCCGATGACGGAGCGCGGGACGATGGCGATGCCGGCGCCCGCGGCAACGCACGCCACGATGGCGTGGTACGAGCTGAACTCCATCACGCGCTCCGGAACCACGCCGCCCCGAGCCAGCCAGTCCTCCAGGCGTCGGCGATATGCACATCCGGTGGTGAATGCGATGAGCGTCTTGCGGCCGATATCGGCTGGCGTCTTGATCTTCGGTAAGCTCGCGGGTGCGATCAGGACGAGGCGCTCGTCGAATGCCGGCTGCCAATCGAGATTCTTCGCGGCGAACGGCTCGGCAACGAAAGCCGCCTCGACCTCGTAATTGAGCACCTTGGCTATCAGGGAAGCCGTCGTCCCGGTAACGAGCTCGATCCCGACCTGCGGGTAGGCCAGGTGATAGCGCGCCAGGATCGGCGGCAGCCGGCTCGCCGCCGTGCTCTCGAGCGTGCCGAGGCGCAGCGTGCCGCGCGGCGCGCCGCCCTGGACCACCGCCTGCGCTTCGGATGACAGCCGTAGCAACTGGTCGGCGTAAGCCAACAACATCCTTCCCTCCGGCGAGAGGACGAGCTTGCGGTGCTGGCGCAGGAACAGGGTCGTGCCGAGCCGGGCCTCGAGCTGTTTCACGCGCGTGGTCACATTAGACTGCACGCGATGCAGCTTCGCCGCCGCTCGCGTGATCCCGCCCTCCTCGGCGACGGTCTTGAAGATCTGCAGCGCGGCCAGATCCAGGTCCCTCATGAGATATCTCGCTTCGAGAAGCTCGTGATCAGCATTATTCATTTTCCAGAATGTGGAGGTCAACCTAGACTAGGCCGTCCGCGGAAATGGCAGGCCGAATATGCACGATTGTCCGGATCAAGGAGCGGCGATGTCGCAGCGAGCGTCGCCGGCCGCCGTCGCGCGCGCAGGGCTGATCGCACTGGCTGTCGCGATGGGCATCGGCCGCTTCGCGTTCACGCCGCTGCTGCCCATGATGCAAGACGATGAGGGATTGTCCGTGGCCATAGGCGGCTGGCTGGCGTCGGCCAATTACCTCGGCTACCTCATCGGAGCCTTGTCCGCCATGTGGATACGGGCGCAGGCGGCGGGCGCGGTCCGCGCGGCGCTCATCGTGATCGGGGCGGCCACGATCGCGATGGGCTTGGCGCACACGTTTCCGCTCTGGGCGCTTCTGCGCGGGATAGCGGGCGTCGCGAGCGCATGGGCGTTGATCCACGCATCCGCCTGGTGCCTGGAACGGCTGGCGGCTGTGCGCCGGCCGGTGTTGAATGGCATGGTGTTCGGTGGCGTGGGCGCGGGCATCGCAGGGGTCGGCGCAATCTGCGTCGTGCTCATGCACGCCGGAGCGGGCTCCGCCCGAAGTTGGATCGTCCTGGGTGCGCTCGCGCTGGTGCTGACCGCGACCGTGTGGCCCACGTTCGCATCGGATCCGCGCGGGGCGTCGAGCGGGCGTGGGAGCGCGCCGGGAGCTGCGCCGAGCTGGGATCGCGAGTCCTTGCGCCTGGTTCTGTGTTACGGCGCATTCGGCTTCGGGTACATCATTCCGGCGACCTTCCTTCCGGTCATGGCGCGGCAGGCGATCCACGATCCGCTCATCTTCGGCTGGTCCTGGCCGGTCTTCGGCGCGGCCGCGCTGGTATCGACGCTAGGGGCGGCGATGCTTCCGCCGTCGCTGGGCAACCGTCGGGCGTGGATCGCGAGTCAGCTTCTGATGGCCCTTGGGGTCGCGCTCCCGGTCTTTTGGCCCGGCATCGGCGGAGTCCTGTTCTCGGCCGTGTTCGTGGGTGGGACCTTCATGGTGACGACCATGGTCGCGATCCGCGAAGCGCGGGAGGTCGCGGGTCCGCATGCGATCGGACTCATTGCGGCGATGACAGCCGCGTTTGCCGTCGGGCAGATCGCCGGTCCGATCGGTGCTAGCTACTTGGTGGGCAGCAGCGGGAGCTTTTCGGGAGCGCTGCTGATAGCGAGCTTCCTGCTGGCGTTGAGCGCGTACGCGCTCGGTCGAACGCCTTCTGCGCGCCGCTAGCCGGCCGCGAGAATCCGGCCGCCGGCAAACCCTTCAGCGCGCCGAGGAGAACGCGCTCTTCAGAGCGGCGGCCGCCTGCGCGATCGCCGTATGGCCGGCATCGATCGCCCCGGCCATGCTCGCGAATCCGTGCACTACGCCTTCGTAGCACGTGTAAGTCACACGGACGTCGGCGGCGGCGAGGCGATCCGCATACGCCTTGCCTTCGTCGACCAGCGGGTCATGGTCAGCCGCGATGATCAGCGCCGGCGGCAGGTTGGACGCGTCCCGGACCTTCAGCGGCGACGCGCGCCAATCGTCGATATCCTCTGGCCCGCGGAGATAGGACTCCCGGAAATAGCGCATGCGATCCCGGGTGAGCGTGAAGCCGTTCGCAATCCGCGCGTAGGAAGGCGCATCCATCGAAAAGTCGGTGACCGGGTAGACGAGCACCTGCAGCCTCAGCCGCGGGCCGCCCTCGTCGCGGAAAGCGAGCGCCGCGACGGCCGTGAGGTTCCCGCCCGCGCTGTCGCCCCCCGCGGCGAGCCGTGTGGCGTCGAGGCCGAGATCTGCGCCGTGCTCCGCCACGTGACGAATCGCGGCAATCGCGTCTTCGACGGCGGCCGGAAAGCGATTCTCCGGAGCGAGCCGATAGTCGATCGCGACCACTGCGCATCCGGCGAGATTGCACAGCTCGCGGCACATCGGATCGTGGCTGTCGAGGTCCCCGAATACCCAGCCGCCGCCGTGGAAATAAACCATCGCAGGCAGCAGCTCGTCGTGTCGGCTGCCTAGAGGGCGGTACGTGCGGATCCGGAGCCTGCCCCCCGGGCCCGGAATCGCCGCGTCGATCACCGCGCCGACCTCCTGCGCCGGCGCGAGAAATGGCGCGCGGGTTCGTCTGAATTGCTCGCGCGCCTGCTCGACGGTCAGTTTGTCGGGCGGAACCGGGTTCATGCGTGCCATGGCGTCCACCATGGCCCGGGTTTGAGGGTGGAGTGCAGTCATTTTCAAAACTCCGTCACCACGCCGATGCGTACGTACGTTCTCCTGAAGGAGTAGATGTCGATGTTCGATCGCCGGTCGTCCATTCCCACCGTCAGGCGCGGCGCGAAGCTCTTGTACGCCAGATAACGGTTGGTCACCGATATTTCGACTCGGTTGTCGCTGTCGGCGCGCACGACACCGAAAAAGGGATCGACGCCGTCGAATCCGTACCAGGAGTATTGGTAGAACAGGCTGCCGATCCACCCGCCCTTCACTTCGTGAGTGTAGCGCACGTTGATCCCGTAGCCGACGAACGCATAGGGGTCCTCCGCGGCCAAGCCGCGGATGTAGGTGAGCCCGCCGAAGACGCTGCTGGCCGGGCTGATCGCATGGCGGACCTCGCCGTCGGCGACATACTGCCAGCCGGAAAGAAACGGGAAATCGCTGTAGCGCAAATCCCTGGCTTCCAACGCCACATTTAGCGCGACCGTCGGACGCACTCGAACGAAGTCCGAGACCCTCCACGTCGCACCCTCATACAGCGTGTGTCCGGAATAAGTGGCCAGATGCGCGCCGCCCTCGAAGTCGAGGCCGTGTTCGCCGAGGTCGACGTGCTTGCCGCCGAGCAGTTGCCCGTAGCCCTGATCCAGGTCTCCGCCCGGGTAGTCGTAGTGCTCCACATATCCACGCACAAACCACGAAGGGTCGCTCGGCAGAGGCACCTTCCCCTGTCCGGTGAGCAGAATGCCCGTGGCGCGTTGTGCCAGTGCCGATTGGTTCAGCTGGTACAGCAGCCCGCCGATCTCGACGATGGAACTGCTGGTCGCCTGCTTCGGGTTCGAGTCGGCCACGATGTCGAACGAGAACGCGAAGCTGGCGACGCGCTCGCGGATCAACGTCAAGTAGGCGAGGACGTTGGCTTTGACCGCATCGGGTAAGGGCGACGCCAGCACCTGCTCGAAGTGGTAGCGGGCCGCGTTGTATTCGCGCGCCAGAAACAGCGCCCGGGCCAGCTCGAGCCTCGGCCTCACCAACGTCGGGTCGCGCGCGAGCATCAGTCGGAACTCTTCCGCGGCTTCGCTGTAATGCCCCTTGATGGCGTACAGCGCCCCCGAGAGAAACAGAACCTGAAGCGGCGGGGCCGGAGAAGCGCGCAGCCTGGAAACGATGGCCTGAGCCTCGTCGATACGGCCATACTCGAGCAGGCGCGTCGCCTCGTTGATCTCTTCGTCCGGCGTGGGTTGCGAACGAGCCGCTGCGATGTGCAGCGCGAAAAACAAGATCAGGGAGTAGGCCAGCGCCCCGAAGGACCGGCGCAGGTCGGCAGCCCTCGCCCGGGACAGATTCCGTCCAGGGCTATGTGACGTGACCACATTGTGCGGCTATCGCTTGCCGCCGAAGCCACCCACCATCGCCTCTCGGCTCGTTGTGGTGTTTAGGGAGAAGGTGCCCCCGATCTCCTGCGCTGTCGGACCGTAGAAGCTTCCGTTGAGAGTTCCACTCAGCCCTGCACCCTGCCCCGGCGCGGTGACTGGTCCAGAGAACTGATTGGTTCCTTTCGCGTAGCTAAGCGAGGTATTGATGGTCAATGCAGAACTGGGTGGCAGGGTCCCGCCGGAAACGGCGGTCACCTGGGTAGCGCTGGAGGAAAACAAGATCGTCCGCCCGACAAAATCCACGGTCGAATTCATAGTCCCTGAGAATGTGAACAAGTTTCCGTTTGGGTCGACGTAGGCTCCGCCACTGCGGCCGGTGTATGCGCCGCTTCCCGCTATCGGAACGCCGGCCACAGGAGTGCGGCTTCCGAACGACATCGCTCCGACGACGGTGGAGCTGATCGATGTCGTGACAAGCCAATATCCGAAGCTCTGATAGTTCCAGGCAAGCGATGAATTCAAGGCATTGACAACCACTCCTGTCGAACTGCTGTTCGACGCAGTACAAAGAGGAGCAAGGGTAGTGCAATCGACGGTCGCACCCGACCAGCTGACGTTGGTCCCGGGCGCGTTAAAAGCGAGCGCGGTCATTGCCGGAACGAGGGTACCAATGCCCGTGTAGGTGAACTGCGCGCTGCTGTTGGCCGTATCCACGAGGTTTAGGGTAGTCGACGTGGTGCTAGCGACGTTGGCGGTTTGAGAGATCCCGTTCGCCTGGACCGGCTGGCCATTCTGAACGGCGCTAAAGGAGGTGAACGGGACCGGCATCACCGCGCTGTTCCCTCCGCTCCCGTTACAGGCGGCGAGCAAAGCCGCGGCGATCAAGAATACAAGGGCGTTTTGGGAGTACATCGCGGCAGTCTCCTCTTCCCCCGCGCTCGGCGAGCACAAGGGATTGTGAAATTTCGAGAGGGTCTGCTGGCAGCGACTTGGTCAAGAGCGCCAGCAGCTTCGTCGCGAACATAGCCTACCAGCGATCCGCTAGTACAGGAAGGGGCCGGCGCTGTCGTTGACCGGGCCCACCGCTGCCTCGTCAGCCAGGTCAGCACACCTTCATAGGCTCTCGCTTCGGCGATGATCTTCGCTTGATCGGAGTCGTCGACCTCGACCATTTGCCCGGGCGATCAACGGCAATGAGGTTCGCGCTGGCGGCGAGCGCCCCCGGCGCTCGGCGTTTACTTGCTCTCCCGTATCGCCTCGACCGATATCGTGATCCGTACGTCGTCGCTCACCATCGTCAGATACTTGGTGAGTCCGAAGTCGGAGCGCTTCAGGTCCGCCGTCAAGTCGCCGCCGCACACGAAGTGTTTGATGACAAGGACGGTGACTTCCTGGCAGACGAACCGCTCCGCGGTGAGATGGACCGGCCGCGTCACACCCTTGACGGTCAAGTCGCCTTCGAACTCCGCTGGAACCCCGTCCGCGAATCGCACCGCTCGTCCCGAAAAGGTCGCCGTCCTGAACTTGGCGACGTCGAAGAACGTCTCTCCGACAAGAATTCCGTCGAGCTGCTTGACGCCGGTGTCCAGGCTGCGTGCGTCGATCTCCACGGTGAAGGTCGCCAGTTGCTGCGCGGCGTCCAGGGACGCGCTGCCCTTCGTGATGGCGAACCGGCCGCGCACGGAGGACACTCCCGTGTGCACCACGGCGAAATACACGAACGTGTGGTTGGGGTCGATTTTGAACTGCTCGGCGGCGGAGGCGGCGCTCGAGAGCGCCGCGACGGCCAGCGCAAAGACGACACCCGGAAACGCTGAGCGGATAGCGGAGCCTGGCATGGAGCTCAACCCAGGTGTTTCCCGAGAAACGCCAGTGTGCGGCTGCGGGCGAGCTTTGCACTGTCCGCGTGGAACGACCCGCGGTGGTCGCAGTTGAAGCCGTGGCCTGCGGCATAGAAGTAATGCGTCTGGTCCTTATGCGCCGCTGCGAACTCCT
>DATJVW010000269.1:0-7861 GCA_035501675.1 Burkholderiales bacterium | reverse complement strand
AGCCCACTTTTTGCAAAATATGCACATCGTTATCCACAAAGACTGTGGAAAAGTTTTCCCCGGGCTGCGGATCATCTTCACGCGCCCGGAATAGCGGCGGCCTCTGGGTTGCCGAATTGCAACGCGCAGTTTAAAGTCGCGCTTCTCTCGAACCCGCCCGGAGAACACTCGGTGTTGCACATCATAGACGCAGCGGGCTGGCCCATCTGGTTGTTGATTGTCGCTTCCATCATCGCGCTTGGCATCATCGTGGAGCGTGCGTGGTCGTTGCAGCGAGGCAGAATCGTACCGCGCGACCTGCTCCCGCAGGTGGCACAGGAAGTCAAGCAGAAGGGCGTCACGCAGGACCTGCTCAACCGTCTTTCGCAGGGCACGCTGTTGGCCCGCATCTTCGCCGTGGGGCTGAAAAACGTGCGGAGCTCGCGCGAGGTGATGAAGGAATCCCTGGAAGAGGCCGGACGCGTCGCGGTGCACGAGCTGCAGCGCTTCCTCACCACGCTTGGGACCATCGCCTCGTTGTCCCCGATTATGGGCCTGTTCGGCACAGTGGTGGGCATGATCGAGATCTTCGGGTCGCAGGGGGGGCCTGGCATGAGCAGCAACCCCCAGCAGCTCGCGCACGGCATCTCGGTGGCGTTGTACAACACCGCATTCGGGCTGATCGTGGCCATTCCCAGCATGATCTTCTACCGCTACTACCGCGCCAAAGTCGACGACCTGGTGGTGGAGATGGAGACGCAGGCGGTCAAGCTGGTGGAGATCGTCCACGGCGAAAGAGCGCAGTAGCATGGACTTCCGCCGCGGCGCGCAGCGCGACGAGCCGGAAATGAACCTCGTTCCGATGATCGATGTGCTGTTGGTCATCGTGATCTTCCTGGTGGTCACCACCACCTACTCGCGCTACTCCGAGCTGCAGATCAATCTGCCATCGGCGCAAGCGAACCAGGCGCAGGAGCGGCCCAACCAGATCAACGTCGCGGTCACCGCCAATGGTCGCTACGTAGTCGAGCGCGTGCCGCTGGGCGCCAGCGACCCTGCCGCCATCAGCGTCGAGCTGAAGCGCGCCGCCCGCGGCAATCCCGACCCGATGATCATCATCAATGCCGACGGCAATGCCACCCACCAGTCGGTCATCAACGTCATGGAAGCCGCGCGACTCGCCGGCTTCGGCCGCATCACGTTTACCACTCAACAGCCGGCCAGATAGCCGGTTGCCCTGCGTCTCCCATCGCTTCACTGGACCGCGTATATCGGAGGCTCGGCCGGTTTCGAGTAAGATGCCAGCCGCTGCCCCGACTGGACGTCCGATATGCATGTGCTCGAATACTTCTGGTACCGGATCCGTCCAGCTCACTTGCTGCTCATCCCGCTCAGCCTGTTGTTCGCCGCAGCGGCGGCCGTGCGCCGCTGGCTATACCGGGTCGGGGCATTGCGTCGCGATCGCATGCCGGTGCCGGTCATCGTGGTCGGCAACATCACCGTGGGCGGGACGGGCAAGACGCCTTCCGTGCTTTGGCTGGTCGACTATCTCCAGGAGCGAGGCTACCGTCCCGGGGTCGTGACGCGCGGCTATGGCGGATGGGAGAAACGTCAAGAGGTGCGACCGGACAGCATCCCGGCGCGCGCGGGCGACGAAGCCGTGCTCCTGGCTCGGCGCGGTGGCGTGCCAGTGTTCGCGGATCGCGATCGCGCGCAAGCCGCACGAGCCTTGCTGATCGCCTACCCCGGCTGCGACGTCATCGTCAGCGACGATGGGTTGCAGCACTATGCGCTCGCACGGGAAATCGAAATCGCAGTGGTAGACGCAGAGCGCCGTTTTGGCAATGGCTGGCTGCTGCCGGCTGGACCACTGCGGGAGCCGGTCGGGCGCCTGGCTTCGGTCGACGCCGTGCTGGTCAATGGGGACAGCATGCTGCCCCCAGGGCCCGCCCCCCAGTTCCTCGTCAAGCTTGCCGGCGAAAGCTTCCGTAACCTACTCAATCCCGAAGTCCTGGCCTCCGCCGCGGACCTGCGCGAAAGAACGGCGCATGCGGTTGCGGGAATTGGCAACCCGCAGCGCTTTTTCGCGCAACTTCAGCAAATGGGGCTCACATTCCGCGCGCATCCGTTCCCGGATCACTTCGCCTTTGGCGCTGACGATCTCGCCTTCGCACGGGACGAGGTTGTACTGATGACGGAGAAGGATGCAGTAAAATGCAGCGCATTCGCGCGCGAAAACTGGTGGTACCTTCCGGTCGAGGCCGAGATTGACCCCGCTTTCGGCAATCTTATCGTGGCCAAGCTGAGATCCCTCAATGGACGCCAAGCTGCTTGACATTCTGGTTTGCCCGCTCTGTAAGGGGCCGTTGATTTACCGCAAAGCGGAGCAGGAACTGGTTTGCAAGCCCTGTCGGCTCGCCTACCCGATCGTCGACGACATCCCGGTCATGCTCGAGGAGGACGCCCGCAAGCTTCCTCCCGAGGAAGAAGTCCAACTGCACGAAAAGTGATCGGTGACGCGGGCGCTATCGCCGCATCGCTGATCACCCATCACCCGGCATATGGACTTTGTCGTCGTCATTCCCGCTCGCTACGCCTCGACTCGCCTGCCCGGCAAGGCACTGCTCGACATCGCCGGCAAGCCGATGGTAGTACACGTGGCCGACCGCGCAAAGGCAAGCGGAGCGGTCGAGGTGTGGATCGCGACGGATGACGAGCGCGTCCTCAAGGCGGTGGCGGAGCACGGACACCGATGCCTGATGACCGCTGCAAGCCACGCCTCCGGCACCGATCGCATCGCCGAGGTTGCGGTGCAGCGCGGTTGGTCCGACGCAACTATCGTGGTCAACGTGCAGGGCGACGAACCCCGCATTGCGCCGGGGTTGATACGCGAGGTCGCAGAGGTTCTCGAGCGGCACGCGGAGGCGTCCATGTCTACCGCCTGCCACGCGCTGCATCGGCAGGTCGACCTGTTCGACGCAAACGTGGTGAAAGTCGTACTCGATGCGCAGGGGCGCGCGCTTTACTTCAGCCGCGCCACGATCCCCTGGGCCCGGGACGCTTTTGCCGTGGACCGCACCCGTATTCCCGCTGGCTTGCCAATCTATCGCCACATCGGTATCTATGCGTATCGCTGCGGCTTCCTAAAGCAGTACACGCGCTTAGCACCGCCGGCTATTGAGCGTTTTGAGGCGTTGGAGCAGCTCCGGGCGCTCTGGCACGGCTTTCGGATCAACGTCGCCATCACCGAACAGGCGCCCGAAGCCGGCGTGGATACGCTCGAGGACCTCGAGATGGTGCGCCGCCTGTTCGCGCGCGGCGGCTGAACCTATAATTGCGCTCTGGCGGCTGATCGGGTAAGTGCTTGCGGTGGGCGCGAGCAAGCTTGCCAGGCCCGCTGAGCGCTGCGCCCCGTTCGGCCCTCAACACAGGCCATTCATAGCATGCGACTGATTCTGCTCGGCGCGCCGGGCGCGGGTAAAGGAACCCAGGCGGCGTTCGTCACCCAGAAGTTCGGCATCCCGCAGATTTCCACCGGCGACATGCTGCGCGCGGCGGTCAAAGCCGGAACCCCACTGGGAGTGGAGGCCAAGAGATACATGGACGCCGGCGCCCTGGTGCCGGACGACGTGATCATCGGGCTGGTGAAAGAACGCATCAAGCAGAGCGATTGCATCAGTGGCTTCCTGTTCGACGGTTTCCCGCGGACCATCCCGCAGGCTGAGGCGATGAAGGAGGCAGGGGTAGGGCTCGACTACGTGGTGGAGATCGACGTGGACGACGCCGAGATCGTCAAACGCCTGTCGGGCCGGCGCGTGCATGCCGGGTCGGGCCGGACCTACCACATCCATTTCAACCCACCCAAGGTCCCGAACAAGGATGACGTCACTGGAGAGGATTTGGTTCAGCGCGCCGACGATAGCGAGGAGACCGTGCGCAAGCGCCTGGACGTGTATCACAGGCAAACCGAGCAGCTTGTGGACTACTACTCACGCCTTGCCGCGAGCGACCATCCCGGACCGAAGTACCGCAAGATCTCGGGAACCGGCACAGTGGACCAGATCCGCGATCGCCTCCTGGCTGCGCTTTCCTCTTAATCGAACGGACAGACGCCGAGAACGGCGCGAACACAGGGGCTTAAAACATGGCGAAGATGAACGCCCTCTACGCACAGTCGGGCGGGGTAACGGCAGTGATCAACGCGAGCGCCTGCGGCGTGATTGAAGCCGCACGCAAGCACAAGGACAGGATCGGCAAGCTCTACGCTGGACGCCACGGTATCATCGGCGCGCTGACCGAGGAGCTGATCGACACGAGCAAAGAGCCGGCCCGGGCCATCGCCGCGCTGCGCTACACCCCTGCGGGCGCCTTCGGCTCAGCGCGCTACAAGCTCAAGAGCCTGGAGGAGAGCCGCGCCCAATACGAGCGCCTGATCGATGTGTTCAGGGCGCACGACATCGGCTACTTCTTTTACAACGGCGGCGGAGATTCGGCCGACACCTGCCTCAAGGTGTCGCAGCTGTCCGAGCAGATGGGCTACCCCATCGTCTGCGTACACGTGCCCAAGACCATGGACAACGATCTGCCGCTGACCGACTGCTCGCCTGGCTTCGGCTCGGTGGCGAAATACGCTGCCACCAGTATCCGCGAAGCTGGATTCGACGTGGCCTCAATGTCCCGCACCTCGACCAAGGTCTTCGTGCTGGAGGTGATGGGGCGGCACGCGGGGTGGACCACGGCCGCCTGTGGTCTGGCTGCCGAGGCGGAAGGCGAGGCGCCGCACCTGTTGCTGTTCCCGGAGATCCCGCTCGACGAGGCGAAGTTTCTGGCTAAAGTCGAGCAGACGGTCAAGCGCTACGACCACTGCGTAATCGGTGTGTCGGAAGGTCTGCAGAACACGGCCGGCCAGTTCGTGTCGGAGACCGGCCTGCGCGACGCCTTCGGCCATGCCCAACTCGGCGGCGTAGCCCCGGTGATCGCCAACCTGGTCCGCGAAAAGCTCAACTACAAGTATCACTGGGCGGTGGCGGACTATCTGCAACGCGCGGCCCGCCACATCGCCTCGAAAACCGATGTGGTGCAGGCTTACGCCGTGGGCAAGGCCGCGGTGGAGTTGGCGCTCAGGGGGCGCAACGCGGTCATGCCCACGATCGTGCGCAAGTCCAGCAAGCCCTACAAGTGGGCCATAGGCGTGGCCGAGCTCAAGGACGTCGCCAACGTCGAGACGAAGATGCCGCGCGACTACATCACCGACGACGGCTTCCACATCACGCCCAAGTGCCGTGACTACCTTTCGCCGCTCATACAAGGCGAGGACTACCCACCATTCAAGAACGGCCTGCCGGCATACGTGCGGCTCAAGAACGTGGCCGTACCGAAGAAGCTGGCGGCCGCCGGCTTCAAACTCTAAGCGCCGCGGGGCCTTCGGCGCCCCGGCCGAGGACCGCGCTCGCTGAGCGAATAGTGGTTATTTGCGGTCCGGCGGCCGACGCGTTCCCGCAGGGGTCAGTTGGCGGGCAAAATCCGGTAAAATCGCGCGTCATTTGCCCGCACCATCATGGTCGCCCCAATCAGGGGGCGGCGCACCCGGCAGGTGCAACGCGGCTGCGAGACCCTGGATCCAGCCCGCTTGCGGCTGCTGGCACGGACGATTACCAAAAGAACCTACAAGGGGGACTCATGTCACTCGGACCCGGACTCATCATTGCCCTGGCCTGTGCTCTTATCGCCGTGATCTACGGCATCGTCTCCATCCGGTGGGTATTAGCCAAGCCCGCCGGCAACGAGCGAATGCAGGCGATCGCCTCGGCTATCCAGCAAGGCGCCAACGCCTACCTCAACCGGCAGTACACCACCATCGCCATCGTCGGCGCCGTGCTGTTTGTCGTGCTGGGCGCGGTGCTCAACTGGCTCACCGCTTTTGGGTTCCTGGTCGGAGCAGTGCTGTCCGGCGCGACGGGCTATATCGGCATGTCGATCTCGGTGCGCGCCAACGTGCGCACCGCGCAGGCAGCCAACGAGGGGATGAATGCAGCGCTCGCGGTGGCGTTTCGTGGCGGCGCCATCACCGGGATGCTGGTCGTGGGGCTGGCCCTACTGGGCGTCGCTGCGTACTACGCCATCGCGCTCGGCATCTCCGGCGATGCGGACAAGGCTCTCCACGCCTTGGTGGGGCTCGCCTTCGGCGGCTCGTTGATCTCTATCTTTGCGCGTCTGGGCGGGGGCATTTTCACCAAAGGCGCGGACGTGGGCGCCGACCTGGTAGGCAAGGTCGAAGCCGGAATTCCCGAAGACGACCCGCGCAACCCGGCGGTGATCGCTGACAACGTGGGCGACAACGTGGGCGACTGCGCCGGACTGGCGGCCGACCTGTTCGAGACCTATGCCGTGACCATCGTTGCCACGATGCTCCTGGGTGGCCTGATGATGAAGGATGCCGGCGTGAGCGCGGTGATCTATCCGCTGGTGCTGGGCGGCGCCTCCATCATCGCTTCCATCCTCGGCACCTTCTTCGTCAAGACCGCCGAAGGCGGCAGGATCATGAACGCCCTGTACAAGGGCGTGATCGTATCCGGGCTACTCGCCGCGATCGCCTTCTACCCGATCACCGCGTGGCTGATGCCCGGCAGTGTCTGGCCCCTGTTCGGGTCGGCTTTGGTTGGCTTGGGGCTCACCGCCGCAATGGTCGTGATCACCGAGTACTACACGGCCACCGAATACAGCCCGGTGCGCCACGTAGCAGCGGCCTCGCAGACCGGCCATGCCACCAACATCATCGCCGGCCTCGGCGTTTCCATGAAGGCCACTGCGCTTCCGGTGCTGGCTGTATGCATCGCCATCTGGGCATCCTTCGCCCTGGCCGGGCTCTATGGCATCGCCATCGCCGCGACCGCCATGCTGTCCATGACCGGCATGATCGTCGCGCTGGACGCGTACGGCCCCATCACCGACAATGCCGGAGGCATTGCCGAGATGGCCGAGTTGCCGTCCAAGATCCGCGACATCACCGACCCGCTCGACGCCGTGGGCAACACCACGAAGGCCGTCACCAAGGGTTACGCAATCGGTTCCGCGGGTCTGGCAGCTCTGGTCCTGTTCGCGGACTACACCCACAACCTGGAAGCCGTCGGCAAACTTCCGCAGTTCAGCCTGTCCGAGCCGGCCGTGATCATCGGACTGTTCATCGGCGGACTGGTGCCGTATCTGTTCGGCGCTATGGCGTTGGAAGCTGTCGGCCGCGCCGCCGGTTCTGTGGTGAACGAGGTACGCCGCCAGTTCAGGGAGATCAAGGGCATCATGGAGGGCACCGTCAAGCCCGATTACTCCAGGGCGGTGGACATGCTGACGCGCGCCGCGATCAAGGAGATGATCATCCCATCGCTGCTGCCGATCTTGGTGCCCATCGTGCTATGGCTGCTCATCAGATGGTTGATGGGTCCTGCCGCGGGCATTCAGGCGCTCGGCGGACTGCTCATCGGCACCATCGTGACTGGCTTGTTCGTAGCCATCTCGATGACCACCGGGGGTGGCGCATGGGATAACGCGAAGAAGTACATCGAAGACGGGCATTACGGGGGTAAGGGCTCCGATGCGCACAAGGCAGCGGTCACCGGCGACACCGTGGGCGATCCCTACAAGGACACCGCCGGTCCAGCCGTGAACCCGTTGATCAAGATCATCAACATCGTGGCGCTGCTGCTGGTGCCGTTGCTCTGACCCACAGTGTGCCTCGCAGCAACAAGATGCTGCGGCGGAGTCCCGAGTCGAAACGCTCCGCTCGGCTTAGGAGGGCGCTTTACCTGTAGGCCGTCATCCGAGCCGACCTGAAGGCTCTTTTTCCGTCGTCCGCCGCTTCTTCCCCCCGCAGCGCGCCGTTCAGTTC
>DATJVW010000268.1:0-2519 GCA_035501675.1 Burkholderiales bacterium | reverse complement strand
TGCAAATCCCAATGTTTACAAGCGAAATCCCCAAAAAACTGGAGGGTTCTGAACGATTACCGCAGGCATGTCGCAGGCAGTGTGGACCGTAATGGGGGGACTGGATATTCAACGACTTCAGTCTGTAGGAGACGATGTCATAGAGGCCGCTCAGCGAAAGCGGACGAAACGGTGACACGAGAGTCAGGAATACCTCTCGATGTTTGTCGTTCCGGCGGACTGATCGCAGATAACGAACAATGGCGTTGCCGACTGAAGGCAGAAGCGGGTATACCTGCGCCTTCCCCCTTTTTGCGCGATGGATATTCAGTTGATCATGCTGCCAATCGATATCCTCGAGGCGAAGATTCGCCACTTCGCTCTCACGCAAAGCGTAAATCGCAAACAGCATCAGGATCGCCCTGTCACGTACGTCGGCGGGACGAAGTGTATTCAAAGTGGCGAGAAGCCGTTGTACCTCTGGCCACGATGGTCCCGTTGGCAATCCCTCCAATGCGCCTCGACGCTCATAGAAATGGATCCACTTGTGCTCACCGGAGCGGACCCATGCAGTGCGCAGGGCCTGGTGAAGGAGCCTGGGCATCGTGGGTTGATTGGCTTCCCCCCCCCAAGAGATGGTTGGGTTGGACAGGTTCCGCTGGCATGGTCTGAGTAGCGCCGCCGCGAAGGTGCAGGGTTATCCACGGCGGCACCCGCTGCCCCTTCCCAGGCATGGGCGGGTGCCGCGGTGGATAACCCGTGTGCGATGCGCAGGATGGGCGCGGGTCAGCCCGACTGCGGATGCGGGGTGCCAGCCTGTCCGGTGCCGTTGCCGGAGAACGAGCCACTATCTGGCTGGCGTCGCCTGGCGCCGTGAGGATGGAGGTGCCGTACCGGCCGGTGGTGTGGGTGGTGTGGGTGGTGTGGGTGGTGTGGGTGGCTGCGGGCTGCGCAGCGAGGGACCGGTAATGCTGATCGTGATGCAGTGGTGCTGCAGCCGGTCGAGCAACGCATCGACGAGCGGCTTGTTATCGAACAGCTCGTACCAGCGCTCCGTCTCGAGATTGCTCGTGATGATGGTGGAAACGCGGCCGTAACGCTGATCCATCAGGCGGAAGAAGGCGTTCGACTGCTCGGGTTTGAGTGTTAGGTATCCTAATTCATCGATCAACAATGGCCGCATGCGGGCAAGCTGGCTGAGCAATCGGGTGGTCGAGCGATCGGCGAGTGACGCGTACAGTTCGTCGAACAGATCCTGGGCGTTGTAGAAGCGGGCGTGATAGCCGTTCAGGCAGGCTTCGCGCAACAGCCCGATGGCGATACCGGTCTTGCCGGTGCCGGGCGCGCCGATCAGCAGCAGATTGTCGTGACGACGCAGGAACTCGAGCCCGGCCAGCGCGCGGATCTGGGCCCGGTCTACGCCGGGCTGGCGCTCGAAGGGGAACGAGTCGAGCGTCCAGCGCCACGGCAATCTGGCCTGAGCCAGCCGGTAGGCGAGGCTTGCCTCGCGCCTGACGACTTCTTCTTCGCACAGCAGCCGATAGAGCACGTCCACCGGCGGCGCCCCCTCCCGCTCGGCACGCTCGAGTTCAGCATCGAGGCTGCGCTCGATGCCCCGCAGGCGCAATCGGCCCAGTAGCTCATGGAGTTTGTCACGCATCGTCGTCGCCGTCGGCGCGCAGCGCAAAGAAGTCGCCCGCAACGTGTTGCAGGACCAGCTTCTCGAGGCGCCCCAGATCGTAGAGGCCGAAGTGAGCGGCCTGCCGCACCGCGGCCTCGAAGGCCTGGCGCGGATAGGTACGCTGCAGTTCCAGCAGGCGCTTCAGGGCGCGTACGCCCCGCCCATGGCCGCGCTGCTTCAGCGCCCGCGCGTACGCTTCGAGTTCGGGATGATGCTTGAGGAGTTGCGCTTCGACGCCCGGCGTGCGGTTCGCCCGGGCCGGGGTGGGATGGTGCGCGGGCTCGGTCTGCCGCGCATCGCGCTGGCCGATCAGGCGCGGGTGGGTCGCGACCTGCACGCCGCGATGATGGATGTGGATCGCGGCCGGATACTTGTACACCGTAACCGGCTGACCGACGAAGCGCTCGGGCACGGAGTAGCGGTTGGTATCGACCGAGACGTATCCATACAGGTCGACCACCCGGTCCAGCACTTCATAGACCGGTGGCAAGGCGGCGGGCAGCGGTTGAAGACAGGGTTTCCCGATCACATAAGCCGCCTCGGGCGACATGCCCAGCACCCGCTTGGGCTTGTGATTGGCGATCTCCTGACACCATGTGAGCACCTGGCGGTTCAGGTCCTCGAAGTCATGGAAGCTGCGTCCGGGCAGGAAGTTGGTTTCGAGCCAGGCGAACGGTCGCTCGATTCTGCCCTTGCGGTCCGGATGGCCGACGCGGTGCGCGACGAAGCTGAAGCCCAGGGTGCGGGCGAAGGCGGCCATCTCGGGGGCGATCACGGCGTTCGCGCCGGCTCCGGCGGCGACCATCACACTGGTATTGTCGATCACGCAGCGCGGCGCGGTGCCGTCCATGAAGCGGGC
>DATJVW010000267.1:0-8433 GCA_035501675.1 Burkholderiales bacterium | reverse complement strand
TGACGCCTTGCTCGTCGATCAGAAACGGATACTCGTTGGTGCCGTGGACGGTTCCACGGTACTTGATGATGCGCAACCGCCGCGTCGAAACCTGTTCGATGACCCGATGATCGAGCAGGATCACGCAGTCGGATACGTATTCTTCCAGGCCGTGCCGGGTGAGAGTGCCGTCACCGCGCTCCGCGGTGATGATCGCCGTCATGCCTCTGTCCTTGAGCCAGCGGAACAGGCGGCGCAGCTCGGCGCGCAGGATGGCCTCATTCGACAGCCCGCTGAACAGCGTTTCGATGGTGTCCAGCACGATGCGCTTGGCGCAGATCGTGTCGATGGCGTGCCCCAAGCGGATGAACAGACCTTCGAGATCGTAGTCGCCGGTCTCCTCGATCTCGCTGCGCTCGACGCGGACGAAGTCCAGGGCCAGCTTCTTTTGTGCTACGAGCTCGTCGAGGTCGAAGCCCAGCGAGCGGACGTTCTGCGTGAGCTCCTCGGGGGTTTCTTCGAAGGCGATGAACACGCCGGGCTCGTCGTATTCCGTGGCTCCGCGCACGAGGAACTCCATCGCCAACAGGGTCTTGCCGCACCCTGCGCTGCCGCAAACGATGGTTGGCCTGCCGCGCGGCACGCCGCCGCCGGTGACCTCGTCGAGTCCCTGGATTCCGGTGGGCGCCTTGGGCAAAAGACGATCGACGGGCTTACGACTGTTGGAGGTCTTCTTCATGGCCGCCTCTCCCAAATGAGCGCGCGATGAGTTGGCGAACGCCGCAGAGCAACAAGCGGCGATGGCCCCGCTGGCACGGTCACTAGTCCTCCCTTGTGCGCGAGTTGAGGCGCAAACCGTAGACTGGACGGCGATTACCCGTCGCGTGGAATACTAACGCCCTCGTACATCATTGGCTGTCGGAACAGCACGCAAGAGTCTGTAGGAGCGTACCTACAAAGCAGGCCGGACTTCTTCGCGATGACGAGTGCATGAGGTAGGAAACCCGCAATTTGTAAGCATTCTCCTACAGGCTCAGGTATCTCTTTCTGACATCAAGCGCGGATCGCTGCAAGTAAGATTTCCAAAGCCGCGGACTTGTAAGTTTTTCGCTGGACGCGGGCTCCTGATTCCAGCGGCGCTAATGCCCGACCGGCGTTTGCCGGCCTGTCGCATCCTTTGCATTGAGTGCGAACGCAACGGAGACGTTGAGAATGAGACATTCCGCTTCCGCCGAAACCGGGACCTATCCCCGCAAGCGCATTTCGGGTCGGACCAACGGCTCGGGCCTGCGCGAGGGGGAATATGCCCAGCACATCCTGCAAGCCATGCTCGCGCTGCGCGACGGTGACCTCTCGCAGCGGCTGCCGGCGGGTTGGAGCGGCGTGTTCGGCAAGATTGCCGAAGCGTTCAACGAGGTCGCCGCCCTGAACGACCGGCGCGTGCGCGAGAACCAGCGCGTGTGCCAGGCGGTAGGCAAGGAAGGCAAGCTCAGACAGCGCATGAATGTGCCCGGCGTGGCGGGCGCGTGGTCGGATGAGATTTCCCAGTTCAACCGGCTGGTCGATGACCTGGTATGGCCGACAACCGAGGTAGCGCGCACGATCGGCGCCGTCGCCAAAGGCGACCTGGGACAGTCCATGGCCCTCGAGACGGACGGACGCCCGTTGGAAGGCGAGTTCCTGCGCTCGGCCAAGCTCGTCAACAAGATGATCGACCAGCTCTCCGTCTTCACCTCGGAGGTGACGCGCGTGGCGCGCGAGGTGGGGACCGAAGGCAAGCTCGGCGGTCAGGCGCAAGTGAAGGGCGTCTCCGGCGTGTGGAAGGAGCTCACGGAGTCGGTCAACCAGATGGCGGGCAACTTGACCGCGCAGGTGCGCAACATCACGGATGTGACGATCGCGGTTGCGAGCGGAGACCTGTCCAAGAAGATCACGGTCGACGTCCGTGGCGAAATCCTGCAGCTCAAGGAAGCGATCAACACGATGGTCGATCAGCTGCGCTCGTTCGCATCCGAGGTGACGCGGGTCGCGCGCGAGGTGGGCACCGACGGCCGTCTTGGCGGTCAGGCGGTGGTGCCGGGAGCCGCCGGCACTTGGAAGGACCTGACCGATTCGGTCAATGCCATGGCGTCCAATCTGACCGCGCAGGTGCGCAACATCGCCGCAGTGACCACCGCGGTGGCGCGCGGCGATTTGAGCCGCAAGATCACGGTGGACGTGAAGGGCGAGATCCTGGAGCTCAAGGAGACCATCAATACGATGGTGGACCAGCTCAATGGCTTCGCCGCCGAGGTGACGCGCGTGGCACGCGAAGTGGGGACCGAGGGCGCGCTGGGCGGGCAGGCCCAGGTGCCAGGCGTCGCGGGAACCTGGAAAGACTTGACCGACTCGGTGAATTCGATGGCGTCCAACCTGACCGCGCAGGTGCGCAACATCGCGCAGGTCACCACCGCGGTGGCGAAGGGAGACCTGAGCCGCAAGATCACGGTGGACGTGAAGGGCGAGATTCTCGAGCTCAAGAACACCATCAACACGATGGTCGACCAGCTCAACGCGTTCGCCGGCGAGGTGACGCGCGTGGCGCGCGAGGTGGGAACCGAAGGCAAGCTCGGCGGGCAGGCGCAGGTGCGGGGCGTGGGCGGCACCTGGAAAGATCTGACCGACAACGTCAACTTCATGGCCTCCAACCTGACCGACCAGGTGCGCAACATCGCGGACGTGACGACGGCGGTTGCGAACGGCGATCTGTCCAAGAAGATCACAGTCGACGTGAAGGGCGAGATCCTCGAGCTGAAGAACACCGTGAACACCATGGTGGACCAGCTCAATGCCTTCGCCGGCGAGGTGACGCGCGTGGCGCGCGAGGTTGGAAACGACGGCAAGCTGGGGGGCCAGGCGCGGGTGGAAGGCGTGGGTGGCACCTGGAAGGACTTGACCGATTCGGTCAACTCGATGGCGTCGAACCTGACCGGCCAGGTGCGCAACATCGCGGAGGTGACGACGGCCGTCGCGCGTGGCGACCTGTCGCGCAAGATCACCGTGGATGTGAAGGGCGAAATCCTCGAGCTCAAGAACACGATCAATACCATGGTCGACCAGCTCAACGCTTTTGCCGGCGAGGTGACGCGCGTGGCGCGCGAGGTCGGCACCGAAGGCAAGCTCGGGGGCCAGGCCCAGGTCGAGGGTGTCGCGGGCACCTGGAAGGACCTGACCGACAACGTCAACTTCATGGCGTCCAACCTCACCGGACAGGTGCGCAACATCGCGGAAGTCGCCACAGCCGTGGCCAACGGCGACTTGTCCAAGAAGATCACGGTCGACGTAAAGGGCGAGATTCTCGAGCTGAAGAACACCGTAAACACCATGGTCGACCAGCTCAACGCTTTCGCCGGCGAAGTGACGCGCGTGGCGCGCGAGGTTGGGACCGAAGGCAAGCTGGGCGGCCAGGCGCAGGTACGCGGCGTGGCCGGGACGTGGAAGGATTTGACCGACAACGTGAACTCGATGGCCTCCAACCTGACCGGACAGGTACGCAACATCGCGGACGTGACGACGGCCGTGGCGCGCGGCGACCTGTCCCGCAAGATCACGGTGGACGTGAAAGGTGAGATCCTCGAGCTCAAGAACACGATCAACACCATGGTCGACCAGCTCAACGCGTTTGCCGGCGAGGTGAGCCGCGTCGCGCGCGAGGTGGGCACGGAGGGCAAGCTCGGCGGCCAAGCGCGGGTGGAGGGCGTGGGCGGCGTGTGGAAGGACTTGACCGATAACGTCAACTCGATGGCGTCGAACCTGACTGCCCAGGTGCGCAATATCGCGGAAGTGACGATTGCCGTAGCGAATGGGGACCTGTCCAAGAAGATCACGGTGCACGTGCGCGGCGAAATTCTCGCGCTGAAGGAAACGATCAACACGATGGTCGATCAGCTGCGCTCGTTCGCGGCGGAGGTGACGCGCGTCGCGCGCGAGGTCGGAACGGACGGCAAGCTCGGCGGGCAAGCGCTGGTGCCGGGCGTCGGCGGGACCTGGAAGGACCTCACCGACAACGTGAACTCGATGGCTTCCAACCTGACCGGACAGGTCCGCAACATCGCCGACGTCGCCACTGCGATCGCGCGCGGCGACCTCTCCCGCAAGATCACGGTCGATGTGAAGGGCGAGATCCTCGAGCTCAAGAACACGATCAACACCATGGTCGACCAGCTCAACGCCTTCGCGTCGGAGGTAAGCCGCGTGGCGCGCGAGGTGGGGACTGAGGGCAAGCTCGGCGGCCAGGCCCAGGTGTCCGGCGTGGCGGGCACGTGGAAGGATTTGACCGATAACGTCAACTTCATGGCCTCCAACCTGACCGGACAGGTGCGCAATATCGCGGAAGTGACCATCGCGGTCGCGAACGGAGACCTGTCCAAAAAAATCACCGTGGACGTGCGCGGCGAGATTCTGCAGCTGAAAGAGACCATCAACACGATGGTCGAGCAGCTTCGCTCGTTCGCGTCCGAGGTCACGCGCGTGGCGCGCGAAGTGGGAACGGAAGGGCGGCTCGGCGTGCAGGCCGTGGTGCCCGGTGTGGCCGGCACCTGGAAAGATCTGACCGACTCGGTGAACGCGATGGGTGGCAATCTCACCGCCCAGGTGCGCAATATCGCCGAGGTGACCACTGCCGTGGCGCGCGGCGACCTGAGCCGCAAGATCACTGTCGACGTGAAGGGCGAGATCCTGGAGCTCAAGAACACGATCAACACCATGGTCGACCAGCTCAACGCGTTTGCGGCCGAGGTGACGAGAGTGGCGCGCGAGGTGGGCACGGAGGGCAAGCTCGGCGGCCAGGCGAAGGTTTCCGGGGTAGCGGGCACGTGGAAGGATTTGACCGACTCGGTCAACTTCATGGCTTCCAACCTGACGGACCAGGTGCGCGGCATCGTGAAGGTCGTCACCGCGGTCGCCGACGGCAATCTGCGTCAGCGGCTGGCAGTTCAGGCGAAGGGCGAAGTTGCCGCGCTGGCGGAGACGATCAACAACATGACCGACACCCTCGCGACGTTCGCGGAGCAGGTGACCAACGTGGCGCGCGAAGTGGGTGTCGAAGGACGCCTCGGCGGCCAGGCCAACGTGCCAGGCGCCGCCGGGACGTGGAAGGACCTCACCGCCAACGTCAATCTGCTGGCTGCGAACTTGACGACGCAGGTGCGCGCGATCGCCGACGTGGCGACGTCGGTGACCAAGGGCGATCTGACGCGGTCGATTCAGGTGGCTGCCAGCGGCGAGGTCGCGGATCTCAAAGACAACATCAACACGATGATCGGCAATCTGCGCGCCACAACGGAGCGCAACAAGGAGCAGGACTGGCTCAAATCCAATCTGGCCAAGTTCACCGGCATGCTGCAGGGGCAGCGCGACCTGTTCGTGGTGGGACGCGCGCTACTGTCCGATCTCGTGCCGCTCGTTCAGGCGCAGAAGGGCGCGATCTATCAGATGGACGACACGAGCGAGGAGCCGACCTTGCGCTTGCTCGCCGGCTATGCGCTCGAGCCGCATCGGTCCGAGCGCATCGGCCTGGGCGTGGGGCTGGTCGGCCAGTGCGCGATGGAGAAGAAGCAGATCCTGCTGCACAACATCCCGGCGGAATACGCCCACATCGAGTCGGGCCTCGGCGAAGCACATCCCGCGAACATTCTCGTGCTGCCGGTGCTGTTCGAGGGGCAGACCAAGGCGGTGATCGAGCTCGCGGCGCTGCACCGCTTCACCGACATCAACCTCACTTTCCTGGAGCAGCTGACCCTGTCGATCGGCGTCGTGCTCAACACGATCGAAGCGACGATGCGAACGGAAGGCTTGCTGGTGCAGTCGCAGGGACTGACGACGGAGCTGCAGGCGCGTCAGGCCGAGCTGCAGCAGACCAACGAGGCGCTGGAGCAGAAGGCGCACCAGCTGGCCGAGCAGAACATCGAGGTCGAGCGCAAGAATACGGAGGTCGAGCAGGCGCGGCGCGCGCTGGAGGAAAAGGCGGCCGAGCTGGCACTCACCTCGAAGTACAAGTCGGAGTTCCTGGCCAACATGAGCCACGAGCTGCGGACACCGCTCAACTCCATTCTGATTCTGGGGCAGCAGCTGGCCGAGAACACAGGCGGCAATCTCACCTCGCGGCAGATCGACTTTGCCAGGAACATTCACTCGGCCGGCTCCGACCTGTTGACCCTGATCAACGACATCCTGGACTTGTCCAAGATCGAATCCGGCACGGTGACGGTGGAAGCGGAGGAGCTCTCGTTTGCGGCGCTGAGCGAGACGCTGGAGCGCAATTTCCGCCATATCGCCGAGGCCAAGAGTCTGCCGTTCCACCTCGAGTTCGATCCGAACCTGCCGCGGGCACTGACCACGGATCCGAAGCGGCTGCAGCAGATCCTCAAGAACCTGCTGTCGAATGCCTTCAAGTTCACGGCGCAGGGCCAGGTGCAGGTGCGCGCCGAGATCGCGTTCGCCGGGTGGAGTGCGGAGCATCCCGTGCTCAGCCGCGCAGCGGGCGTCGTGTCTCTGGCGGTCAGCGACACCGGCATTGGCATCGCCCCGGAGAAGCAAAGGCTGATTTTCGAGGCGTTCCAGCAGGCGGACGCGGGAACGGCCCGCAAGTATGGCGGCACCGGTCTCGGGCTGGCCATCTCCAGGGAGCTCGCGACGCTGCTCGGCGGCGAGATCCGCCTCGCCAGCACACCGGGGGTGGGCAGCTCGTTCACTCTCTATCTACCGCTCACCTACACGGGGCCGTCGACCGCCACGCTCAATCTGCCCGCAATGGCAGCGGACGAAGCGCGCACGACCTCTGTCGCGCTGCCGGTAGTGCCTATCGCGCGTGAAGAGAGTATCCCCGACGATCGAGACACCATCTCCGAGGGACAGAACTCGTTGCTGATCGTCGAAGACGATCCGCATTACGCGCGCGTGCTTCTGGAGCTGGCGCGGGCCAAGGGTTTCAAAGGGATCGTCGCGCAGCGCGGGTCCATCGGGCTGGCGCTGGCGCGCCAGTATCTTCCCACCGCGATCACGCTCGACATCTTCCTGCCCGACATGCTGGGCTGGACCGTGCTCAACAACCTCAAGCTCGACCCGCTTACCCGTCACATCCCGGTGCAGATCATCTCGCTCGAGGAGGAGCGCCAGCACGGGCTGGCGCACGGCGCCTTCGCTTATCTCGTGAAGCCGGCGACTTCCGACAGTATCGAGGATGCCTTGGAGCGTATCAAACGCTTCGCCGCGCCTCACACCAAGCGCTTGCTGGTGGTGGAGGACAATGAGCTGGAGCGCGCCAGCATCGTCGAGCTGCTGGGCCACGACGACATCGAGATCACCACCGTGGCAACCGGCCGGGAAGCGATGGAGGCGTTGCTCGCCAGCACGTTCGACTGTTGCGTGCTCGACTTGCGGCTCCCCGATATGAGCGGCTTCGAGTTGCTCGAGCGTGTGCAGGCGGAGGCTGCCCTGGCGCAGGTGCCGATCGTCGTATTCACCGGCAAGGAATTGACGACCGAGGAAGAGAGACAGCTCAAGACCGTCGCGAAGAGCATCGTCCTGAAAGACGTGCAATCGCCCGAAAGGCTGCTCGACGAAACGGCGCTGTTCCTGCACCGCACGATCAGCGATTTGCCGGAGAACAAGCAGCGTATGCTGCAGCGGCTGCACTCGTCGAACGAGGCGCTGCGCAACCGGCGCGTCCTGGTGGTGGACGACGATGTGCGCAACATCTTTGCCCTCACCACGGTGCTTGAGAACCAGGAAATGGAGGTCATCACGGCCACCAATGGCCGTCAGGCGATCGAGCTCATCGAACGCAGCGAAGACTTGAGCGCGGTGCTGATGGACATCATGATGCCCGAGATGGATGGGTACGAGACGATGCGGGAGATACGCAGATCGGCCAAGTTCCGCTCGCTTCCGATCCTCGCGTTGACGGCGAAAGCCATGAAGGGCGACCGCGAAAAGTGCCTGGAAGCGGGCGCCTCCGACTACATCGCGAAGCCGGTCAACACCGAGCAGCTGTTGTCGCTGCTGCGAGTCTGGCTGTATCGCTGAGGTGAGGCGGCCTTCCCACGTGGCAATCGCGAAGACGCGATTGCTCCCGCTCTAGCCTCCTCTCCTCGTTTCACGCGCGGCCACCGTCCCGACCTTTTCTCTACGATTCGGTCTTCCCGTGCTCGAGCATCGCCGCCGCCGCGGCGGGTGGCGAGCGTCTGCCGATCGCCTGCACACTCGGGCGTGCCCTCGAAGTAACTCTTACAGGTGTCGTGCCAGAAAGCGAAGCGCGACAGCGGCGGGCGTGAACGCCGGTGGACGCACAATCGCGACGGTGTTCAAGCGAGTAGGGCGGCTCTTCAAGCTCGGACTCCAACGGCTCGCATCTTGCGAAACGAAAACTGATGCATCAGGCGTCCCTGGTGCGCAGCGGATGCAAGGCCGACATCA
>DATJVW010000266.1:0-3929 GCA_035501675.1 Burkholderiales bacterium | reverse complement strand
TCTACGGGGTTGGACGCAGCACCGCACGTAGGTTGTGCTCCGCTGCTGGAATACCGGGTTCGACCAAGATAAAAGACCTGTCAGACGCCGAGATGGACAAGCTGCGCGATCACGTGTCCAAGCTCACGGTCGAGGGCGATCTGCGGCGCGAGGTGTCCATGAGCATCAAGCGCCTCATGGACCTGGGTTGCTACCGCGGGGTGCGCCACCGTCGCGGGCTCCCGGTTCGAGGCCAGCGCACCCGCACCAATGCGCGCACGCGCAAAGGGCCGCGCAAGCAGGCCATCAAGGCCGGCGGCGGCACCCCGACGAAGTGATTTCGCGCATTGCGCGAGGATCCAGCACATGGCAAAGGCACCTACCCGGGTTCGTAAGAAGGTCAAGAAGAACGTGGCCGAAGGCATAGCCCACGTTCACGCCTCCTTCAACAACACGATCATTACCATCACCGATCGTCAGGGCAACGCGCTGGCATGGGCCACCTCGGGCAGCTCCGGTTTTAAGGGCTCGCGCAAAAGCACGCCGTTCGCGGCGCAAGTGGCAGCCGAGCAGGCCGGGCGCCAGGCCCAGGAGTGTGGTGTGAAGAACCTGGAGGTGCGCATCAAGGGTCCGGGGCCGGGACGCGAATCCGCGGTGCGGGCGCTGAACAACGTGGGCTTCAAGATCACCAGCATCTCGGACGTGACGCCCGTCCCGCACAACGGCTGCCGGCCCCCGAAGAAGCGGCGCATTTAGAGGAGGGAAGTCCACAACATGGCAAGGAATCTCGACGCGAAGTGCCGCCAGTGCCGGCGTGAAGGCGAAAAGCTGTTTCTGAAGGGCGAGAAATGCTTCACGGACAAGTGTCCCGTGGAACGCCGCAGCTACGCACCCGGCCAGCATGGCCAGAAGCAGTCGCGGCCGTCGGGGTACGCAACGCAGTTGCGCGAAAAGCAGAAGGTGCGGCGCATCTACGGCGTGCTCGAGCGGCAGTTCCGCAAGGTTTACGCCGAGGCGGACCGACGCAAGGGGATTACCGGTGAAAATCTGCTGCAGCTGCTGGAGAGCCGCTTGGACACAGTAGCCTATCGAATGGGCTTTGGCGCCTCGCGCACCGAGGCACGCCAGATTGTGCGCCACAACGGCATCCTGGTGAACGGAAGACGCGTCAACATTCCGTCCTACCAGTTACGCCAGGGCGACGTTGTGGAGGTGGTCGAGAAGGCGAGAGCCCAGCTGCGCATCAAAGGCGCGCTTGAGGCGGCAGGGCAGCGCGGGTTCCCCGAGTGGCTGGAAGTGGACACCACGGCAATGAAAGGCGTATTCAAGTCCGCGCCGCAGCGCTCCGACCTGCCGGCTACGATCAACGAATCTCTTGTGGTAGAGCTGTACTCGAAGTAGCAGCACGATCGCGCACGGGTCGCAGCCCACGGCTTCGACCAGCCCGCGGTCGCGAACATTTCGTCCCTGTAGAGGCCCAACGCTATGCAAAGCAGTTCTCTTCTCAAACCGCGCATCATCGACGTACAGAGCCTCGGGCAGTTCCACGCCAAGGTGACCATGGAACCGTTCGAGCGGGGTTACGGCCACACGCTAGGGAACGCTTTGCGTCGCATTCTCCTGTCCTCGATGCCCGGCTTTGCGCCCACCGAAGTCAACATCAGCGGCGTGCTGCACGAGTATTCGACCATCGATGGAGTCCGGGAAGACGTCGTTGACCTGCTGCTCAATCTCAAGGGCATCGTGCTGAAACTGCACAACCGCGAGGAGGCGGTGCTCAACTTGCGCAAACAGGGCGAGAGCGTAGTCACCGCCAGCGACATCGAGACCACCCACGACGTCGAGATTATCAACCCGGGCCACGTCATCGCTCACCTGGCCGTCGGTGGAAAGCTGGACATGCAAATCAAGGTAGAGCAGGGGCGCGGATACATTCCGGCCACTGCGCGCGCCGGTACCAAGGAAGGTCGCGCCATCGGCAGCATTCTGCTGGATGCCTCTTTTAGCCCCGTCAAGCGCGTGAGCTACGCCGTAGAGTCGGCGCGAGTCGAGCAGCGCACGGACCTCGACAAACTCATCATGGACGTGGAAACCAACGGTGTGATCGAGCCGGAGGAGGCGATCCGCTATTCCGCCCGCGTGTTGATGGACCAGTTGTCGACCTTTGCCGACCTCAAAGGCACACCGGCCACGGTCGAGCAGCCGAAGACTCCACAGGTCGACCCGATACTGCTGCGCCCGGTGGACGACCTCGAGCTCACGGTGCGCTCCGCCAATTGCCTGAAGGCAGAGAACATCTACTATATTGGCGACCTGATCCAGCGCACCGAGACAGAGCTTCTCAAGACTCCTAACCTGGGACGCAAGTCGCTCAACGAGATCAAGGAAGTACTGGCCTCACGCGGACTGACTCTCGGGATGAAGCTGGAGAATTGGCCGCCGGTCGGGCTGGAGAAGGACCGGGTGTGAAGCGCCCCCTTTGCCTGCATGCCCAACCCTAACCGAGGTGCAAGATGCGTCACCGCCTGGGACTGCGAAAGCTGAACCGCACCAGCAGCCATCGTCTGGCCATGCTGCGGAATATGACCAACTCGCTGCTGCGCCACGAGGCGATCACGACAACGCTGCCCAAGGCCAAAGAGCTGCGGCGCGTAGCCGAGCCGATCATCACGCTGGGGAAGAAACCGAACCTGGCTAACCGGCGGCTGGCATTCAATCGCCTGCGCGACCGCGAGATGGTGAGCAAGCTGTTCGAAGAGCTGGGCCCGCGTTTTGCCAACCGCAACGGTGGCTACCTGCGCATACTGAAGTATGGCTTCCGCCGCGGTGACAGCGCCCCGATGGCTCTGGTCGAACTACTTGATCGGCCCAGCTCTGTCGCTGACGCGAAGAGCGCGGCGTCCAAGAAGGCCTAGTCGGGGCATCGCGGCGCAGATTGACCGCGCCCCGAGTGCACACCTAGACCGCAACCACGACGCGCCCGCGACACCCGCGGAAGTGCCGATCGCGCATGCGCGAACGATCCGGGGACGCTGCGACACAGCGCAAGCCTTCGGGCGCGCTGTCACGCCGCCTCCGCGGTCCGCTTGGTCCGCTCGCGAGGTCGGTTCATGGCAGCCTTCAGGTATTGTCCGGTGTAACTCGTCGGGTGGTCGGCCAGCTGCTCCGGAGGGCCCGCGGCGACGATCCGCCCGCCGCCATCGCCTCCGTCTGGACCCAGGTCGACGATCCAGTCCGCGGTCTTGAGCACATCGAGGTTATGCTCGATCACCACCACGGTGTTGCCGTGGTCGCGCAGGCGATGCAACACGCCCAGCAGCATCTCGATGTCATGGAAATGCAGCCCCGTGGTGGGCTCGTCTAGGATGTACAGCGTGCGTCCCGTGTCGCGCTTGGACAACTCCAATGACAGCTTCACGCGTTGCGCTTCCCCACCTGACAGCGTCGTGGCAGACTGGCCCAGCTTGATGTAGCCCAGCCCAACGTCGATCAGGGTGTGCAGCTTGCGCTCGATGGCCGGCACAGCGCCGAAAAACTGGTGTGCCTGTTCGACCGTCATCTCCAGCACCTGGTGGATGTTCCTGCCCTTATACTGGATCTCCAGCGTTTCTCGGTTGTAGCGCCGGCCGTGGCACACGTCGCAGGGGACGTAGATGTCCGGGAGGAAGTGCATCTCAACTTTCAGCACACCGTCGCCCTGGCATGCCTCGCAGCGCCCGCCCTTGACGTTGAAGGAGAAGCGCCCGGGCGCATAGCCCCGCGCCTTCGCTTCCGGCAAGCCCGCGAACCAGTCTCGGATCGGCGTGAAGGCGCCGGTGTAGGTCGCGGGGTTCGAGCGCGGCGTGCGGCCGATCGGCGACTGGTCGATGTCCACGACCTTGTCGATGTGCTGCGCGCCCTCGATGCGCGTGTGCGCGCCCGGCCGATCCTGCGCGCGGTAGAGCATCTGG
>DATJVW010000265.1:0-3158 GCA_035501675.1 Burkholderiales bacterium | reverse complement strand
GTGGCTTCCCTACTTCCAGGGCGTGACTTCTCCGAGGTCAATGGCATTTCACGAGCAGTTCCTGGCGCACACGCAGGTTCTGCCGAGGTACGGCAACCACATTCCACCCGACGCCGAGCACACATTCATCGACGTATTTGTATTCCCTACGTTCTTGCTGTGTCTGATCGCCACGATACACAGCTTTCTCGGGAGTCGCGGCAATGCGGACCACGCCACCACGGCGACCCGGTAGGCCCTTGCTGCCTAACCAGCGCCTCAGCGGCGGGCCCATCGGGGCTGGGGCGCTGGGCAGTCGAGGATGAGGTAGGGCTGGAGTTGTGCGCCCGGTGGGCTGGCTTGCCCGCCGCTGAGGCGCGATTCGTTAGGCTGCATGTGCTGCGCACCTGGGCTAGCCCGTCTGGGTCTGTGTCCGGGGGAGTGGCCGAACCCGAGCGCTGGAGATCCGCTGCATGCCCGAAGCTCCGCTTGAAGGGCAAGCTCTGCAGGCGTCCCTGACGGTCAAAGATCTCCCGAGGAGCGTCACGTGGTACGCGGACGTCCTCGGCTTCACCGTTGCGCAGCGGTCAGAGAAGGACGGCAAGCTCTTTGCCGTCACCGTCGAAGCCGGCGCGGTGCGTGTCGTGCTGCACCAGGACGATGGGGCGAAAGGCTGGGACCGCGTCAAGGGAGCCGGTATTTCCTTGACGATCAGCACCGGTCAGGACATTGACGCGGTCGCCCGGCGAGTCAAGGCACACGGCAGTGCTCTCGAGTCGGAACCGAGGGACATGCCATGGGGCGCGCGGAGCTTCCGGGTACGCGATCCGGACGGCTTCCTCTGGACAGTGTCGAGAGCACATGCGGCCTAACCAGCGCCTGCAGCGGCGGCCCAGTCGGAGCTAAGGCGCTGAGTGGTTGAGGATGAGGTAGGGCAGGAGTTGTGCGCCCGGTGGGTTGGTCTGCCCGCACGCCGAGGCGCGATGCGTTAGGCAGCGCCAGGCGCTGCCCCTTGTGCCGTACATACAATGTGCGTACGTTGAGATTGGATGAGCGAACTGCGCTTCGAGTGGGACCCGGCCAAAGCTGCCAGCAACCTGCGCAAGCACGGCATCTCATTCGAGGACGCGCAGAGCGTGTTCTACGATGAACACGGCTTGTTGCTCGACGACCCGGACCACTCGGCGGCGGAGGAGCGGTTCATTCTGCTCGGGCTGAGCCCGACAGCGGGGGTGCTTGGTGGTGCACTGCTACCGACGGCACCGCGACGTCATCCGCGTGATCTCCGCGCGCCGGGCGAGCCGGCGCGAGCGCGAACGCTATGCACAAGGGTGGAAGCCATGAGGAAAGAGTACGACTTCACGCACGCTCGCCCCAATCCGTATGCGAAGCGCCTCAAGCAGTCGGTCACGATCCGGCTCGAGGCACCGACCATCGAGTACTTCAAGGGGCTGGCCAAGGAGACGGGGATCCCTTACCAGACGCTGATCAATCTGTACCTGCGCGACTGCGCCACCGCCCGTCGAAAGCCGGCATTGCGCTGGGCATCGGTGAAGGGCGCTGCCTAACCAGCAACTGCAGCGGCGGGCTACTCGGGTTGCGGTGCGCTTGGTGAGTTGACCTGAGGTAGTGTAGGTGTGGTGCGCCCGGTGGGCTCAGGCGCTCGCCGCTGAGGCGCGATTCGTTAGGCCGCGTCGGGAGATCAAATGCGCATCGTTACCCTGGGCTGCGCCCTCATTGCGCTAGTGCGTTTCGGGACCGCATCCGCCCAGCAACAGCAGGCGGGGCTGCGCGTCCTGGTGGAGCAGAATGTCTACCGGCTCGATCATCCTGACGGGGCGGCAACCGTGGTCATCCACATCCTGCGAACGCGACCGTGGGGGGTGGCCGTAGTGCAATGGTGCGGTTCCAATGACGAGACCATCCTTGAGCGCGACTCGTCGGGGCAGTGGACGCCTGAGCCCTGGAGCCGCCCGTGCATGACCAAGCCACCCTATCGGGGCGGCTTCGACATGATCGACGAGGGCACGATTCGAACTAGGATTCTCCGCATCCCCGAGCCAGGCCGTTATCGCGTCCAGGTGCGCTTTGGCGACTCCCAGCAGGGACCGTTCGACCACTGGGTGACCTCCGATACGTTCAGGGTGGAGGGGCCACCTCCCCCGGCGAGTTCACTGGATAGCCTGCTGGCGCAGTACCGATCGCCCGACACCGAGGGTGTCAACCTGGCGTACCATCCCCGCGCTGTGCAGTCAGGGCGGTCCGCGTGCGACCCTCTTCCTCTGGGTCCCGACCTAGCGGTGCGGTTCGCCCGAGACATTGAAGCGAGCAGCTACGAGGGCGTAGCCAACTTCGCCAAGGGCGATCTGGGTGTGGAATCCGTCGGCGTACGAACAGACAGTGGCTGCGTAAGCGCATATGCGTTCCATGGTGACCGGTTCTTTGGCGGACTGCTCCTGCGGGACTCTAGCGGGCACGTCGTTGAGAATCGGCCGTGGTTCTATCCCGATGCGCGACAACTGCGCGTCGTTGGCCGCAATCGTGTCCTCTTCGAGTTCACCGAGGGCATGGGCAGCGGCATCGACGTCGAGAGCCTCGTCGCGCTCTGCTCGTTCGGCACCGACCATTGGATTGAGTGCCTTCACCAACCTCTGCGCGACATGTTCGCCGTCTCGGGAGTGCCGGAGGGCGAGGCGTACGATACCGAGTTCAATGCCGACTACGAGGTACGCGGCGACACTGTCGTCATGCATGCCGCATTTCGGTTTGAAGGGCAGATGTCCTGGGAGAAGGATCTCGGCGAGAGGCGTTTCGTACTGCCATGATGCGCGATTCGTTAGGCCGCGCGCGCGAGCCGCGGCTCACTAGGTGGCATCGGGCGTCAGCGAGAGTGCGCCAATGCTGATCGGGCTGCTCGTATATGTCGGTGTCGTCGCCGCGGCGGTGATCTTCATCCTCTTCGCGCTCGCCGCGCATCGCGGTCGCCAGGTCCTGGACCTAGCGGATCCAGAGACCCACCGCCGCCGCCGGCTTCGGCTCCAGATTCTGCTGTTCTTCATCGTGGTCCAAACGATCGACTTCGTTCAGACGAGTGTGCGCCAACGACCCTCGGGAGCAGCAATCATCGTTCTGGCGCTGATGTTGATAGTCTCCCTTGGCTTGTTGTTGGCGACCGTCGC
>DATJVW010000264.1:0-24250 GCA_035501675.1 Burkholderiales bacterium | reverse complement strand
CCCGCAAGTTCCCCGAGTCCGTTCGATTCCAGCCACGCCGTAAGAGAGTTGGTCATGCCATAGCCGCCGCTGCTGTTGGCGTTTTGAATCATGCTTAGCATTCGCTTGGCATACACCCGCGATCCGGGGTGGTGTAGCCTGAGCCAGGAACGCCATGCCCGGCTGGATGGCCGTGACAGGCATGCTCCTGAACGCGGCGCTGCATGCATAGGATATTGCAAATCGAAACCTGCGGTTTCCTTGCGCCCGTTGATCCCGCCCTTGGCGTTGAGCATCTCGAAATAGGCAAGCTGCGCACGGCCGATCTGACCGTACGCCGACAGCGCGCCGCTGTAGGGCATGCTCTGCCCGATCCTGATCTCGGTATCGCTTACGCCGGGGCCGTAGCGTTTCTGTGCCAGCGCATCGGCGCCACTGAGACAGCACAGCAGCGACAAGGCGACGAACTGCGACATTGTGATCCGCATCTTGTTCTCCGCCGTTCATCGAACTCTGGACGCCGCATTTGGGATTCCCTCTACATGGCCGTGCGGTCCGTCAACGCCCTCAAGTCCATCGCGTCTGTTGGAAGACTATTACATGGGTGTTCTACACGGCGCTTCCCAAGGATCCACCAGAGGTACGGCCCTGCGCCTGCCGGCGGCTAGCGCCGCAGCTTCGGTCGCCGCACCGCTGTCAAAATCCAGCACTCGATTCTCGAGGTCCTGTTCGACCAACTGGGTGAAGGAGGTCTCCAAGGTCCGACGCCGCTTACCGTTCGGCAGCAGCGCCAACCCCAGGCGCCCCTCGAATAAAGTAATGCTGGTAATCCATATCGATTCGTACGGTTGGCTATCCAGCCACGACACGACAGAAACGTCCGGTCTCGCCTGCATCAACGCCGAGAGTACATTGGTATCCAGGATGATCATTTGGAGAAGGCCGCCTCCCGCGGAACCTGGCCACGCAACTCCGGCAGCGCATCCCTGAGGCCTACCTTCGCAAAGCGCGCGGCGATGCGTGAGCCTAACCCTGACGCGGAACGCGTGGATTGCCGCGTGGCATCGCGAAGGATCTGGCGAACCTCCTCTTCCATGCTACGTCCATTGCGTTCGGCGCGGCGTTTGAGTCGAAGCTTCACGTCGTCTTCGAGATTACGAACGATGAATTGCGCCATAGAGAGCTCACTTCAGCGACAAAGATATCATGATATCAAAGGGACGCCATACTCCGCATCGATGGTCACAATTCATGCCTGCAGCTCCTGCAGGAGCGTCCGGGCCTCCTTTAGGTCCTTCGTGTCGAAGCCTTCGGTGAACCAGGCCTAGATCGGCGCCAGGAGTTCATACGCTTCCTCCCGCTTGCCCTGGCGACCGGCTTCAAGCCGGGACTCCTTCTCACACGTCAGCGCAGCGTGGGCTCGTAGATCACCACCACGTTCCCGGATTTGAACTCTTTCGTCGACAGGAGCCTGAGCGGGTAACGCTTCTTGATGCCGTCGAACACGGGTTTTCCTTCGCCCAGCAGAATGGGCGTCAGGACGATGCGCAGCTCATCCATCAACCCCTGCTCGAGGAAGGACGTTGCAAGCTCACTTCCACCCACCGGGAGCAGGCCGTCACCGGGAACTTGCTTCAATCGCGCCACCTCGTCGGCAATGGAGCCCGTGGCCAGGCGCGAATTCTGCCACTCCACCTTCTTCAAGGTCCTCGAAAATACCAGCTTGGGCGTGCTGTTCATCCTGTCTTTGACGACGGGATCGTTGTCCGCGGCAGTGGGCCAGTAACCGGCCATCAGCTCGTAAGTCCTGCGGCCCATGATGAGTACGTCCGACGCGTCGAGCATTTCCACGGCGTAGGCGTTGAACTCGTCGTCCATGAGGTGCCAATCGATTTCGTTGTTCGGTCCCTCGACATAGCCATCAAGAGAAACGGACATCTGGAAGATGACCTTTTTCATGCGCTCTCCTCAGTCGCCGGCCGACCCGGTGCTCAAAGATTACACAATGCGGCGGATTGCAGTCATTCGCAAACCCGCGCCTGGTGGTCGGGTGCCACTGTCGGCGATGAGGGACCAGGACCCCAGGGGTGCCGGTTCCGCAAACGCGCGTTTCATCATGTTGCAGGCTCTAGGGCGGGAGCGTGAGAAAATGAAGCCCAAGCTGACCGGATAGAATCACCGGTGCCGGACATGACGACCGACAAACAAGAACTGACTCGTTCCACCTCTTCCTCGGAGCAAATTGCTTCGCACTTTGCCGACCCGGCGGCGCGATCCCAGCGGGCGCGGCCGCGCATTCTGCGCCGTATCCTGGCGCTGGACGACTTCGAGGACGCGGCGCGGCGCGTCATTCCGCGCCCGATTTTCGGATACGTTACTGGCGGCGCCGAAACGAACGCGTCGCTGCGCGCGAACCAGGCCGTTTGGGACGAGATCGCCTTCGTTCCCAAGACCCTGGTAGACACGTCCGGGCGCTCACAGAAGACGACACTCTTCGGCCGCACCTACGATGCGCCCTTCGGGATAGCGCCGATGGGCGGGACCGCCATGGTCGCCTACGAGGGCGACCTCGTGCTCGCGCGCGCGGCGGCGGCGGCCAACGTTCCGATGATCCTGAGCGGCGCTTCGCTCACGCCGCTGGAGCGGGTCCGCCAGGTCGGGCCGACCGCCTGGTTTCAGGCCTATCTTCCGGGCGAGGCCGGGCTGATCACGCAGCTCGTCGAGCGAGTGGCGCGCGCTGGCTACGACACGTTCGTTCTCACGGTCGACGTGCAGGTGGCGGCCAACCGCGAGAACAATGTGCGCAGCGGCTTCCACACGCCGCTGCGCCCTACCCTGCGCCTCGCCTGGGAGAGCATCATCCGGCCGCGCTGGCTCTTCGGCATGTTTCTGCGCACGCTGGCGCTTCACGGCATGCCGCACTTCGAGAACATGGGCCGGCGCGTTCCCCTCATCTCGCGCACCGCGGAGCGCGAGCCGGGACGGCGCGACAAGCTCTCGTGGAAGCATCTCGAGCTGATGCGCAGCCTGTGGAAAGGGCGTCTCGTCGTAAAGGGCGTACTCGACAAGGACGACGCCCGCATCGCCCGCGAGAGCGGCGCCGACGGGATCATCGTCTCGAATCACGGCGGGCGCCAGCTGGACGGTGCCGTCGCGCCGCTTCGCGTGCTGCCCGGGATCGCCGCCCAGGCCGGCGGGATGACCGTGATGCTGGACAGCGGAGTGCGGCGCGGCACCGACGTATTGAAGGCGCTCGCTCTCGGAGCGCAGTTCGTCTTCCTCGGGCGGCCGTTCCTCTACGCCGCCGCGATCGCCGGCGAGCCCGGCGTCCGTCACGCCATCAAGCTCCTGCAGGGCGAAATTGACCGCGACATGGCGCTGCTGGGGATCGAGGCGCTCGCGGAGATGCGGCGGGAGCTCTTGACGAACGCGCGCGGCGCGGAGTTTCTGCAAGGCGAGATTCTCGAGGTTGGAGGGAGACCATGAACACAGGTTGCATTGACGGAGTTGGCTGCATTGGCTATTTGCGGTCAGCACTTCTTACGGCAATCGCCAGCTGGCTCGCGGCGGGGCACCCTGCTTTCGCGCAGGACCAACATGGCGCGACTTTGCCAGACGCGTGGAAAGGGCAGCTCATCTACGAGACCCGTTCAACGTCGTCCATGTCCAATGCGAACATCGTGCTCACCATAGACGGGACCATACCTTTCACCATGGATGGGGGCCATCTTGCCGGCAACGGCACGCTCAATTATCTCAACCAGATCACTGCCGGCGGTTGCGACACCAAGGTGACCGCAACCGTCGAGGTCACACTGGACGGGGCCTACGATCTCGGCGCCGTTGCGAGACTGATCCAGGTGGCAGACGACGCAGGGTCGCCTGACGGGGGGAGCGCCGGGACTGGCCTCAAAATCAACTCCACAAGCAAGATGTCCGGATTTGACGGAACCGTCAATTGCCGTGGCAAGACCACCAAGATCCCGTCCATGCCACAGATGTCGAAGCCCCAAACCTCACGGATCAAGCTGCCTCTTAAAGACGGCGCCAAGGGCACGCAACAGTTCAATGCCGCCGGCTTTACCGCGGTATCAACAGTAACGCTCAACCCTCCTTGCCCCTGGAACTATCACGACCCCGCGCAGCCGCCGATCCTGACGTTGGACAACGATCCGCGAAAAGGGCCGCTGTATCCGCAAACCCCGGATCCGAACAATGACGAAGACTGGATCAAGGGGCGCGCGAAGAGCGGCTCTGGCAACAAGGACATCGACATCAAAGCAGTGGACAACAAGTACTACGAAGGCCTGACGATTGCGCATCTGCCCGGCACTGCCGACGTGGCGACGGACTCCCAGCCCTCCAAGTTCAGCCCCGGAAAGACATGCAGGTGGGACAAATCGGTCCGCATCGAATTCAAATTGATGGAAGTCTATGTCGCGAGGCACTTAGACTACAACGGGTGTCATTGGAAGATTGTCTTGGCGCATGAGAAAAAACACCAGGACGACAATCAGCGGCTCCTCATCCAGTACGCGAATGAACTGGAGCGCGAGTTCGAACGGTGGGAGCTGCCCAGCAAACCCCACGCCCTGGAGCAGCCCAGCGCAGAGAACTTCGAGCAGCAGCAACTGACAATTATCGAGGCGAAGTTGCAAGCGCTCAACCAGCGTTACAAGGCGCAATTCGATCAGGCGACCGCGAAACTCGACGATCCGGCCGGCGATGAGATGAGAAGCGTCGACGCGGAGTGGAAAAAGTGCGGTCATTGACCTGAGCCGGTCAAACGTGGAAAAAGCAGACGGTGGGAGGATCGGAGTGCCATTGGGCCGGAACCGAACCAGGTCGTGTGAAAACGCGATTGCCGGTTAGACTCACTCGCAATGCGTTTTTCGCAGGACCCATGTCATGAGGCGATTCATCGAAGGCGAAGATCGAACCCAGATCACTCTGTGCCCGAGTGCTTGGATGACTACGTGACTGAAGACAACAGTGGACACCGGTCTCTTCGTTCACCGCCCTTGATTACCCCGAGTCCGTGCCTTGCGCTCAAAAAGGACAGATGGTCAGGGGCGCTCCAAGTGCCCCGACCATCTGCGTTGGGAGAGCAGGTCTCGACAGAATAATAATAACTCTTATAGACGAGCAATCGCAGAGTTCATCGTTGAGGTCCCAAGTGCCCGCACGCCCTTTCAGTTTACTTCTCCACAGATGACACGGCAGACCAAAGCCTTTCAACTCGCGCCCGAGGGAGGCCTTAGCCGGTGTTGTCCCAGAGCGCACAATCGCGTAAACATGCGCTAACATGCGATTGAATTTTCGATTGCGCTATCGGGCAGTCTCAGCGATTTGGAGGAAGTTTTCTTGACCGACCGACATGGTCACGCATCACGGAGAAGAATGCAATGAAGGTATCCTTATTTCGAACCGCCGCCCTGACGGTGCTGGTCGGTACGTTAGTCTTACCCATCGCCGCCGGGGCGGAAACCCTTGGCGAGGTCAAGCGGCGTAACTTCTTTGAGGTCTGCGCCGGACCGGACGCGCTCCCCTATTCGAGCCAGACCAGTGAGCCCCAGGGATTCCAGCTCGATCTTGCGCGCATGATCGCCGACGATCTGGGCGTCGCACTTCGGGTTGACTGGATTCACTACACGCGCTTCGCCCAGCGGACCAACTGCGACGCGCTGATGGGTGTAATCCTCAAGGATGAAGGGAGCGGCATGCGCGGCGTCAAGCCGACCATCCCATATACCGGAAGCGGTTGGGTCCTGGTCTTACCAAAGGATGCACTGGCCGCCTCGCGTTTCGAGGATGTTAAAGGTAGCGAGGGAATCGGCGTCCAATACGCCTCATGGGTGCACTACATCCTTGATAGCCGAAAGATGAAGACACGCCAGTTCCAGAATGATCAGGAGATTCTGGAGGCCTTGAACCGAGGTGAGATCTCGGCGGGTGCAGTCGTCAATACCTACGCCGGGTGGTACGTGCATGTTCGCCCAGAGGAGGGCCTCAAACTTGCCCCGGGCTACACCCCAGAGTCGGAGCTTCGCTGGAATGTTGCTGTCGGCCTCCGCAACGCCGACCAGGCTCTGGTTGACGCGATCAACGAAATCCTTCGGAAGCGGATAGCCGATGGGACGGTTAAGGCCATCATCGAGCGCTACGGCATCCCCTACTACCCGCCCTTCAAGCACGACGTTGCGCAGAGCCGTTAGGTCGGGCTAGAAGGTTAACCGTTGAAGAGCTTCGTGGGGATTTGAGGTAACGGACCCCGTGTGCCGCACCGCCGCATTTTTGGTGCTGCTCCTGGCCTGCGCAGCCTTCGCCGAAGACAACATCCTATCGCCCGCGCGCGGCGCGCGGATCATCAAACGAACCTCCGAGGACCCTCAGGCGGTCGCTGCCAACTTAATCGGGCCGGCCGCCTCCGCTGGATGGCGGTCCGCAGACGGATCGCTTCCACAGGAGATTCTCTTTGAGCTCCCCGCTGCGACCCGCTTCAACACCCTCGTGTTTACCGCTGCCAAGGACGCTCCTGTCGACGAGTGGCCGCGCGATGTCGAGGTATATACGGCCGACCCGTTCCCAACCATGGGCGGCTGGCGCCTGGTGGCGCGCGCAACACTTAGCACGGAGCCGGGCGACCAGACGCTTGCCGTTCCTCCAGCCGACGGCCGATTTATCCGGCTCCTGATCCTATCGCGCCAACGTGAGGGTGCAGCCCGGACCGCGCTAGCGCAGGTCAAGCTGTTCATGCGTTAGGACCCCGCTAATTGACACGATTGACAGCGTGGGCCTAGCATCTATTCGCCCGAAGACCCGACACAGGGAGGAGACGGGCCAATGATCTCGCATACCTCAGATCATGATGGATGCGCCTCCAGTCTCTAAGTCGACCGGGTAGACCTGGAGCTAGGCTAGAGGGACCAGCACCAGGTCGCCGACATCAAAGACCCTCGACAGGGATGAGCCATGACAACAACGACTTCGCGATTTATCAAGCGCTTGAAATTAGGTCTAGCAGTTCCGCCGGTTCTCGGACTTCTCGCGGCGCTTGCGCCGACCGTTGCGTCCGCGCAGGGGTCTCTGATGAGCCCTGATGCCAAAGACTGGCCGATGTACCACCGCGACTACAATTCCCATCGGTACAGCCCGTTAGCACAGATCACACGAGGCAACGTCAAGAACCTGCAGGTCGCCTGGATACACCAGCCCGGCAAGATCGACCAGGGACTTCTCGGTACCCCGATTGTGATCGGGGGGACCCTGTACTACAGCTCTGCATACAATCGCGTGTTCGCGCTGGACGGGGCGACCGGTCGGGAGATCTGGCATTACTATCCGAAGCTCGATCCCATCGTGAGCACCCTTTTCTTCCAGCCCTATAACCGTGGCGTTGCGTACGGTCATAGCAAGATATACATGGGTACCCTGGACGGACGAGCTATCGCGCTTGATGCCAAGACTGGGAAGGAGGTCTGGACTACCCAGGTGCTCGACACCAAGAAGTGCAGCTGCAACTTCACGGGTGCGCCGCTGGTCGTGAAGGACAAGGTTATCCTCGGGCAGACGTCCGGCGAGTTGCCTATACAAGGCAAAATCTTCGCGTTCGACGCCAACAGTGGAAACATGGTTTGGTCTTTCAACACGATCAAGGATGACCCGCAGAGTTGGGGGGGCGATTCGGGCAAGTTCGGCGGCGGCGGCGGCTGGATGACCGGGACCTACGATGCGGAGACGAATCTCGTTTTCTGGGGCACGGGCAACCCAGCGCCAGATTACGACTGGGGCGGCGCGCGGCCCGGCGACAACTTGTACACGTCGACGCTGCTAGCCCTGGATGCTGATACAGGTGATCTCAAGTGGTATCACCAAGAAATCCCGCACGACGATTGGGATTACGACGCCACCCTCGGAGAGACAATCCTAGTCCAATCGGGCGGAAAGAAACTGGCCGTGCATCAAAACAAGAGCGGCTTCGTCTTCGTATATGACCGCGCCAGCGGCAAGATTCAGAACGTCTGGCCGATGATCAAGACGTGGAACTTCGTCAAGACCATTGACCCGAAGACTGGCGAGCTAATCGAACGGAATTCGCCTCGTCTGGGCAAGCCGACTTTCATCTGCCCATGGATTGCCGGCGGGCGGAGCTGGAACTCGGGATCGTACAGCGAGAAGACCGGGCTCTGGTACAACGTCGGACTCGAGGTCTGTGAGGAGGTGACGGTCGAGAAGCAAACACCAGCCACGGAGCCCGCCGCTCAGCTATTCTTCGGCGGTGACCAAGTCGCAAAGAACCTGCCGAACGGTCCCGCATATGGCCACCTCGACGCGCGCGACCCCATGACCGGAGCCACAAAATGGAGCGTCAACTTCAAATATCCCCCGCTCAGCAGCGTGCTATCGACCGCAGGAGGGGTCGTGTTCTTCGGTGACGTTGAAGGCATGATTCACGCCTACGATGACATGACCGGCGCCGAGCTGTGGAGCTTCAATACAGGTTCCGGGATTCGCGGCGGCCCCATCAGCTATTCTGCTGGCGGCAAGCAGTATGTCGCAGTCCCCAGCGGACTGGGTTCCCTTGTCATGGGCCTGTACCCGCACATTTGGCCAGAGGTAGCCGACTTCCCGGGTGGCGCCGCCTTAGTCGTGTTCGCACTGAAGTAGGTTGTTGACCGAACAGCATACGCCGGGCCCTGCCCGGCGTATGTCGTTCTACTCTCCTGGAGAATCCATGCTGCGATTCCTCGCTGCCGGTTCGCTTTTGTTCGCGTACTGCGCGTGCCTTTGGGCGAATCAAGCGATTGCACAGGCGGTTCCAGACAAGCCTCCGATCGACCTCAACGATCCAGCCATAATTCAGGACGGTGAGCAGCTGTACGGGCAGACCTGTCGCTACTGCCACGGCAAGGAGGGACAAGGCGGCCGAGGTCCGACCCTGCGCGGGCGAGATTTCGACTTTCGGCACGTCTTCCTCCGCATCACCAACGGCTACCCGCCCATGCCCGCTTTCAACAACGTCTACACCCCTGAGCAGGTATGGAAGATCGTCGCGTTCGTCCGGTCAATGAAGTAACAGAGATGGTCCGGACGCGAATCACGCCAGTTAGCCTTCGCCGTTGCGCCCTGGTTTCGCTGCTCGCCTGGTTATTTGGCAGCGCCTCAGCCTCGCTGGCCCAAAAGGTCCCCGATACTCCGACTGCGCCTCCTCCGACGGCACTCGTGGCTCCGATCGATCTGAACGATCCAGCAAACATCGAAGCCGGTCGCGAGATGTTCAACGTGACCTGCACCCACTATTGTCACGGCAGGGACGCACGAGGGGGTGGAATGCGGGGACCATCTTTGCGGAATGGGAACTTCGACAACACGTACCTCTTCGGGCGGATTACGGCCGGGAAGCCGCCGATGCCGGCATTCGGAAGCACCTATACGCCGGAGCAAATCTGGAAAATCATCGCGTACGTCAAGTCGCTAAAGGATTGAGCCTACCCGCCAAGACTTGAGCGGCAGCGGCCACGCCCGTCCCATCACGCCTTCTCGTCAAGCGAGGCGCGACAGCGGGTCGCGGTAATATTTCTTCCGGCCTTTGGTGACGCCTTCGAAGTCATGATCGGTTCGTTGACGTGCATCGGTTCAATACTGCGTCCCTTCGCGTCGGGAAACTGACTGGTTTCGGGAAAGGTCCGTTCATGCTCGAATGGCAGGAATTGGCCGAACTGAGGCTTCGGCGAATGACGACCGCTCCTTCGATGTTCCGTACAGCGGCCCGACGCCATTCGTTGACAGACGGTCCTAAACCTTTCATCAACATTCGACCAGCAGCCGCCCATTGTGGCCGTGCAGCCTTCTACATATTGATATTGCACTCGCCTCCCCAAGCGCCGATATAGATCGTACCTTCTGGCCCGATCTCCATCCGTATCGTCTTGCTCCAGCCAGAGGACTTCGATTTCGCATACTTGCCGGTTCCGACGACGGTCTTCCACGTGCCTGCAGCGGCGACGTCGTCGGTCCAAGTATCCCCGTCTTTGTCCTTGTAGGTGCAGCGGAGAACTGTTGCGTCGCAGCTGCCAACAGCCATGTGGTCAGGCGCACTGTGGTCGTCGTTCAAGATCACGACCGCGTTTCCGTCGTGCATCAGAACATACACCGATGTCCCCGAACAGTTGTCAGCGGCCCTACCAACGTTCGCCAGGCCAAGGCAGGTGGCCAAAGCCCCCAGGGAAGCGAGGATCCTTGTGGCGTGCATGGGTTCCCTCAATCGTCAATGACAAGTTCAGATCTCGTGTGCCCGCAAACGCAGGGCGCGCACCCCTTGCTGCTCCGGACTGTCGATCTCGTACGCGGAGGCGGTTGCCCCGCGCCCCCAGCGGCCAACGTCTATTAGCCCGCCATACTGGGCGGCTTTTAGTCCTCTATCCAGTACTCGCCCTTCCACTCCACTTTAAGAGATGTTGCCCCTGGTGCACGCACACCACTGCCACGCACCTGACCGCGCATGCCCTTGAACTTGCCGGTACCGCCTACGAAGTTCTCGACGATGACGAACCGATACCCCACTGTTGAATCGGCCTGAGTCGTGCCAGTACCGCGACAGAACACCTTATTGCCGTCTTCCAGGCTGTAGACCATGTAGTACGTGAACGAGCCGTTTCCGTTGATGGCATCGCTCATATTCCGCGACAAACCCTCCGTGACGACGACTCCCGCGAAAGCCAGGTCTTTTTGCGGATATTCCTGGCGAATCTCGTAGACGCGCAGCCGGTGCCCCGGCACGTCATCCACCTCGACGGTGTGCTCCTGCAGGTACTGACTATTGGTATTAGGGGCTTGGGATATTGTGTACTTCTGTTGAGCTGCGGCCTCGGGCGTTGCGCAAAGCAAGTTCGCAGCAACGAATGCGCCGAGCAAAGCACTCAAGCCAATTCTGCTCATGGTCCCCTCCTAGATGGCGTGCCGAATGCATTTCCCCCGGGATCATGATGCTCCTAAGCCTTTCCGCGCGATTTGATCTAGCGCAAACCCGAATCACCAGCATGAATTGAATCGCGTTGCGAGCCACTTTGGCAGCGCCTCATGACGCGTAAATTCCAATTTAGCAACTGTTGGCCGCCGGCCCAAGCCAACGTCTGTCCTTGGGCACTTTGGAAGACATGCTCGACCGACCGCTTCTGATGCTTGCCGCCACGAAACCGTTAGCGCTGTCGCAACGTGCGTGCGGCAAACCCTACTGTTAGCCCAGCGAGCATAATGGCGTTATGTGCGGCCCGTGTGGCGGCCCAGCGCCAAAGGAGACCGAGCGTGGAGACGTTCTCGTTTGCGAAGTACTTCGGCGAAATCAACATCCTGGCCGACCTCCAGTTCATGCCCGGCGAGAAGCCTTATATCGATCGGCCGTCGGCGGCCCCCGAACCCAAGGACCTGCTGCTGTACCTCGGCTGCAACGTGCTGAGGACGGCGCATCTAGCGAAGACCGTGATCAGCGTCCTAAAGGCGATGGGGTTCGAGTTCAATGCCGCTGGCGGTCCAGCCCATTGCTGCGGGATCGTCCACCACCAGAATAACGACCCGAAAGGTGAGCGCATTGTCGCCGCGAACAGCATGCGCCACTTCGCGAAGTACGGCGCGAAAAAGGTCTTGATGTGGTGCCCGTCGTGCAACGAGCACTACGATGAGGTCGTGACCAAAGAGCAGGAGGTAGCCTTCCCCTACGAACATGTGAGCGCGTTCATCGCGAGACATCTGGACCGCCTCCGATTCGTTCGGCGAGTCGAGAAGCGGGCAGCCATGCACTACCACACGGGCTGCGCACAATCCGATCTCGACTGGCAGAGCACACGGGCGATCCTGTGCGCAATCCCCGGTCTTGAACTGATCGACGTCGAGAATCCGGCCGCTCTCGGGCGGCACTGCAATCCGAAGTGGATCGGTCGGATCGGCCGACCGCAGTGGCAGCAGGCAATCACTGGCATCCTGGACGCAGCGAGGGACGCGCGCGTCGATATTCTTGTCACCCTTTATCACTCGTGCCACCGAGAAATTTGCCACGCCGAGGCGAACTACCCGTTCACGATCGTAAACTACATAAGCCTGCTCGGCGAGGCGATGGGCATCGAACACCCCGACGTGTACAAGCGCTACAAGCTCAGAGCCGACCCAGACGCGGTGTTCAATGAGGTGCAGGCGTACGTCGCGGCGAACGGACTCGATCCGGTGCGCGTCCGCGAGGTGCTGCGCAAGTCCTTTGCACCGGCGTGTCTGCCCGACGCGTCCAATCCTTCGTGACTGGAGCGTCACGAAATCATAGCGATGGCCAAGCCCTTCATCGCGATTCGCCGCCTCCCTCCCTTAAGGCTTGATTCCGCGCCGTTGCGACGCGGTCTTCGAGCATAGCTGCGCGCGGCTCGTGCGGCTTACAACGCGGCAGCGCCGGCCTGCGCGATGATGCCGTCCTGGAACGATTGCACGCCGGACACGCCGATTCCTCCGACATACTGGCCGTCCTTCACCAGCGGGACGCCCCCGTCCAGCGGCACCGCGCCCGGAAGGCCCAGCATGCTGACACGATCCTCGAGCACGGTCTGTTCGATGGCCTTAGTGGGCCGCTTGAACAGGATCGCTGTCCTGGCTTTCTTCTCCGCGATTGGGCTCGATGCCTTCTGCGCACCATCCAGCCGCTCGAGGTACATGAGATGGCCGCCGTCGTCCACCACGGCGACGACCACCGCCCAGCCGTTTTTCTCGGCTTCGGCCCGGGCCGCCGCGGCGACGCGCTTGGCGTCTGCCAATGACAGACTCATGCTTTGGAGCATCTCAAGACTCCTGGGGGAACAGATTCTTGTAGATCCGCCCGTCCTTCATGACCAGCTTGATGCGGGCCGGCGCCTGTAGAAGGCGCACGTCGGTATGCGGCTCACCTGCAACGACCACCAGGTCGGCGAGAAAACCCTTGCTCACCTCGCCGGCCTCACCCTCGAGCAGCATCGCCGCGGCGCCGGTGCGGGTGGCGGCCACCAGAGCCTCCGAATCCGAGTAGCCGAAGAAGCGAACGAAGTGCTCGAGATCCCGGGCATTGGTCCCGTGCGGTGTCCACGGGAATCCGTAGTCGCCACCCACGAGGACGCGCACGCCGCGCTTGCGCAGCTCGGCGAACACCTCCTGCGCTCGCTCGAACTGGTCGACGACGCCGTTGGCCTTCGCCTTCTGATAGGTGATGCCCCACTGCTCGGCTTCGAAGATGGTGTTGTGCAGCAGCCCGACCGCCGGTGCTACGAAGACCCTGTCGCGCGCCGCCTCCAGGAGATCCAGGCACTCCTCGTCCGCGTATTCGCAGTGATACAGAATGTCGATCCCGTGCCTGAGCGCCATCTTGATCGATGCGGCGGCGCGCACGTGCGCGGCGATTCGCTTGCCGTGCGCATGGGCAGTCTGCGCCGCTGCCCCCACTTCCTCTTCGCGCATGACGGTCTGCCGGGGACGGGAGCCGGGTGTGGTCTGATTTCCAGAGACGTTCAACTTGAGGGTGTCCACCCCGTCTCGCAGCAAGCTCCGGCACGTGCGCCGCATCTCGTCCGTACCGTCGACGACCAGTGCTATGGACTCGCGGTAGATGTGCATGCGGCGCTCGTCGCCGAGATTGCCGGTATTGGTCAGCTCGGGGCTCGCAGCCAGCATGCGCGGCCCCGGCGTGTCGCCGGCGTTGATCTCGTCCCGGATGACGACATCGAGGCGCGGTTTGGCCGACCCGCCGCTCAGGCACGAGGTGAAGCCAGCTTCCAGGACGATGCGGGCATGGCGCCGGGTCTGGAGCGTGTGCTCCTCGGGCGGGACATCGCCTGTCTCGACGATGTCGGCTTTGTGCAGAAACGGCAGGTGTGCGTGACCGTCGACCAGGCCCGGGATGATCGTGTGTCCCGACACGTCGATGCGCGTCGCGGCCCGCGCTCCCGGCGGCGCTTGCCGCCACAGCTCGGCGATCCGGTTGCCGGCAACCAGGACATCGGCAGGGAACGCCGGCTTCCCGCTCCCGTCCCAGACAGCGCCCCCGTGCAACAGAACGGTTTCCATCTGCGACAGGTTAGCAGAGTCGAGGCAGCGAGGTTTACGCCTGGATCACGCTCACCGTCTTCCTGAACCGCACCAGAGCGCCCAGGAAGAACACCAGGCCCATGCCCGCCACCGCCGCGAAGTTGTGCCACACCGCCGCGAACCCGGCTCCGCGGTACAGGATCGCCATGGACAGGCTGACGAAATGCGTCGTGGGCGAGAACTGCATGGTCTTCTGCAGCCACTGCGGCATGCTGTCCAGCGGCGTAGTGCCGCCGGAGAGCATGTTCAGCACCAGGAACACCGGCAGCGCAAGCAGGCCGAACTGGGGCATCGAGCGTGCGATGGTGGCCAGAAAAATGCCGAGCGAGGCGACCGAGAACATGTAAATGCCGGTGCCCGCCATGAACAGCGGGACCGACCCGGCGATGGGCACGTCCAGCATGCCCTGAACGACGAGTAGCAGCGAGAGCGTGGCCACGACCACGATCACCAGCGCACTGGACCACACCTTCGCCAGCATGATGTCGCTGGGCGTGAGCGGCATGACGAGCAGGTGCTCGATGGTGCCGTGCTCGCGTTCGCGCACCACAGCGGCCCCGGACAGGATGATGGCGAGCATCGTGATGTTGTTGATGATCTGAGAGACGCCCAGGAACCAGGTCTCGGTCAGGTTCGGGTTGAACTTGGCGCGCGTGACCAGGCGCACGGGAGATTGCGCAGCGGACGGCGTACCCCGAAATCGCTCCACTTCCTGCGCGATGATGCTCTGAATGTACCCTGCGCCGCGTCCGGCCTGGCTCATCGCGGTCGCATCGACGTTGAGCTGGATGGTCGGGTTGCGGCCGCCTTCGAGATCGGCCTGGAACCGCGGTGGAATGTCGATGACGAACGTGTAGCGGCCGGCGTCCATGGCCGAGTCGACCTCGTTCAAGCCGATCTGCCGCGGCCGCTTGAAGAACGGAGGCAACAGCGCGTCCGTGATGCGTCCGGAAAGCTCGGAGCGGTCCTCGTCCACGATCGCCACGGAGGCGTTGCGCAGTTCCATCTGTGCGCCCTTCGCCGGGCCGTAGACGGCGTAGGTAAACGCGTACAGGATCAACCCCACCATCGCGGCGTCCCGCGCGAGGCTTGCGAGCTCCTTGCGGCCCAGCCAGAGGATACTTTGCAGACGCTCGCCGACCATCAAGCCTCTTGAGTCCTGATGGCCGCGCGCGACAAAGCAATGATCGCCACGATAATGACGCCCAGAGCCAGGAAATCTCCCGCGACCGAGTCGAAGCCCAGCGCCTTGGTGATGGTACCGACGCTGATGTGCTGGAAGTAGGTGCTGGGAAACGCCCGGCCGATCGCCTGCGCGTCGACGGACATCGACGACACGGGCAGCAGCATGCCCGAGAACTGGATCGCAGGCAGCGTGGTGAGGATGGCCGTTGCGAAGATCGCCGCGATCTGGGTCTTCACGAAGCTGGATATCAACAGCCCGAATCCCGTGGTCGCGATCACATAGAGCAGCGCACCCAGGGTCAGCGCCAGGAAGGTGCCCTTGACCGGCACCTGGAACAAGAAGAACGCCAAGGCCAGGACGGTCGCGAAGTTGAGCAGCGCCACCCCCACATAGGGCAGCTGCTTGCCCAGCAGGAACTCCAGCCCCGTGGTGGGCGTGACGTAGAAGTTGGTGATCGAGCCAAGCTCCTTCTCGCGCACCACGCCCAGGGCCGTCATCACCGCCGGGATGAGGACCAGCAGCATCATGATGATGCCCGGCACCATGGCGAAGACGCTCTTGAAGTCCTGGTTGTAGCGGAAACGGGTTTCGATCTTCAGCGGCAGCGCGGGCGCCGGCTGGCCCGCGCGGCGCGCGAGCTCAGTCAGGAAGACCTGATGCACGCCCTCGACGTAGCCGCGGCTGGTCTCGGCGCGGAACGGCATCGCGCCGTCGAGCCACACCGCCACCTCGGGCGAGCGGCCGCGCCGCAGGTCGCGTCCGAAGCCGGGAGGGATCTCCACGGCGAACTTGATGCGGCCCGCGCGCAGCCGCGTCTCGAGGTCGGCCTCGCCGAGCAGACGCGGTTGCTCCTTGAAGTAGCGCGAGCTGGAGTAGTTCTCCAGATAGGCTCGGCTCTCGGGCGAGTTGTCCCGGTCGAGCGCGGCGTAAGACAGGTTCTCCACGTCGAAGGAGATGCCATACCCGAACACGAACATGAGCACGACGGGCCCGAGAAGGGCGAAAGCGAGGCGGATCGGATCGCGGCGGATCTCGGTGGCCTCGCGCCGAGCGTAGGCCCACAGGCGCGCCAGGCTGCGCGCGATGCCGCCTGCACGTTGAGCGTCACGGTCTTTCGCAAAGAGGTCCTCGACAGGCCCCGGATTCCCCTGCGCTCCATCCGGGCTACCATCCCTGGGCTGCTCGTAGCCTGGGTGAAGCGAAGGGTAACCCAGGGGCATCGGCTCAACTCCGGGACCCGCCGCAGCCGACTCGGCCCGTTGCAAGTGCAGGATGAACGCCTCCTCGAGATCCCGGGCGCCCGCGTCGCTCACGATCCGCGCGGGAGAGTCCTGGGCGAGCACCCGGCCCGCGTGCATCAGCGAGATGCGGTCGCAGCGCATCGCCTCGTTCATGAAGTGGGTGGAGATGAAGATGGTCACGCCGCTGTTGCGCGACAGCTCGATCAACAGCTCCCAGAAGCGGTCGCGCGCCACCGGATCGACGCCCGAGGTGGGTTCGTCCAGGATGAGCATCTCGGGCTCGTGTATCACCGCCACCGCCAGGGACAGGCGCTGGCGCACGCCCAACGGAACATGCTCCGCGAGCTCGTCGAGGTGCTCCGACAGGCCGAAGCGCTGCACCAGCTCTTCGATGCGCGGCGCCATCCGCGCACGCGGCAAGTGGTACAGACGGGCATGCAGCTCCAGATTCTGCCGCACCGTGAGCTCGGTATACAGCGAAAACGCCTGCGACATGAAGCCCACGCGCCTGCGGGTGGCCAGATCGTGCGCATCGACGGATTTTCCAAGCACCCACGCCTTGCCATCCGAAGCCGGCAGCAGCCCGGTCAGCATCTTCATGGTGGTGGTCTTGCCGCAGCCGTTCGACCCGAGGAAGCCGAAGATCTCGCCGCGCGCGATGCGGAAGCTGACGCGATCCACCGCGAGAAAGTCGGCGAAGCGCCGAGTCAGGTCCTGCGCTTCGATCGCGATCTCATGATCGCCGGCGCGGCGCGGCGGGATGACCAGGCGCAGATGCCCGTCGCGCTTGGCCTCGGGCAGCAGCCCGACGAAGGCCTCCTCCAGCGTGCGAGCGCCGGTGCGCGACTTGAGAGCGGCCGGCGTGTCGAACGCGAGGATCTTCCCGCCGTCCATCGCGACCAGCCGCTCGAAGCGCTCGGCCTCGTCGAAATACGCGGTGGCCACCAGCACGCACATGTGCGGCCGGCGCGCGCGGATGCGCTCGATCAGCTCCCAGAACTGGCGCCGGGACAGCGGATCGACGCCGGTGGTCGGCTCGTCGAGGATGAGCAGATCGGGATCGTGGATCAGCGCACAGCACAGGCCGAGCTTCTGCTTCATCCCGCCGGAGAGCTTCCCCACCTGCCGGTCTGCAAATGCAGCCAGGCCCGTCGCGCGCAGCAGCTCGTCGATGCGGCGCTTGCGCTCTGCGCGCGGCTGGCCGAACAGACGGCCGAAAAAATCCAGGTTCTCGAGCACCGACAGGGTGGCATACAGATTTTTCCCCAGACCCTGTGGCATGTAGGCGATGCGCGGGCAGACGCGGTTGCGGTGGCCCCTGTCGCGCATGTCGCCGCCGAGCACGCGCACGCTGCCCTGCTGGATCTTGCGCGCGCCGGCGATGAGCGCAAGCAGGCTGGACTTGCCCACGCCGTCGGGCCCGATGAAGCCGACGGTCGCGCCCGCCGGCACGGCGAGATCGATGCCATCCAGCGCCGGCGTGCCGCGATAGCGCAGACCGACACCGGTGACGCGCACCACCGGCTCGGCCGCCGCCTTCATGTCGGCGGCAGCTTGACTTCCAGGTTCGCCGGCCACGGCGCGTTCGGGTTCACTTGAACGTAAGTCAGACCCGGCAGCCCCGCCTTGACTCGCGTGCGATACTTGCGCAGCAGCTCGGGGTCGATCTGGGCCTTGACCCGGAACACGAGTTTTTGCCTCTCGGCCGTGGTTTCCACCGTCTTGGGCGTGAACTGCGCCTCGGCGGCGACGAAGCTGACCTTGGCCGGGATGACGTACTGCGGCGCCAGGTCGAGCACGATTCGCGCCGGAGCACCGATCGCCAGCCGGCCGGCCGTGATCTCGGGCAAGAACACCGTCATGTAGACGTCGCTCAGGTCGAGCATGCTCACGACCTTTCCCCCCGCGGGGAGCACCTCGCCCGGCTCGGCGAGCCGGTACTGAATACGGCCCGCGCGCGGCGCCTTCAGCACGCTGTCATCGAGATCCGCCTTGATGCGCTCCGCCGTCGCCTGCGCGGCGTCGATGGCGGACTGCGCCTGCACCACTAGAGAACGCGCCGCCACCAGGCCCGCCTTGGCCGTCTGCATCGCCATGCGATCGGCGTCGAGCTTCTGCGGACTGATGAACCCCTTCTGCACCAGATCCTCGGAGCGCTTGAGCGTGTTCTGGGCGAAGGTCAGTTCGCTCTCGCGCTGGGCGACGACGGCCTTCGCCGTATCCACGGCGTTGCGCGCCTGACTCACCTGCGCTTCGGCCTGACGCAGTTCGGCTTCCAACACCTGTGTGTCCATCCGCGCGACGACTTGTTCCGCCTCGACAAAATCGCCTTCGTTGACGAGCACCTCCTTGATGCGACCGGCCAGCTTGGTCGCGATGTCGATCTGCGTGGCTTCGATGCGGCCGTTGCCGACGGCAAAGCCGGGAGGCAGCGGCGCAGGCCGCAGCCACCACCAGGCGATGCCGGCTCCGGCCGCGGCAACCGACAGCACGGCTACCAGAATCCACTTTCTTGACTTCGTGTTCATGCGCGTGGTCCGTCGAGCGCCCCGTCAGCCGGGCAGTGCACTGCGGCGCTGCGCACAACGCTCAGCGGCTAGGGCTTCTGCTCAAACAGGGCCGCAGGCGCCTCCTGCATGGGACCATACATGCTCAGCGACCTCTGCGCGACCCCACGCGCGAGCTGCGCCTCATCGCGCATCTCCAACTTCGTACACTCGAGCTTGAGCGCGTCGGGGCTGCTTGTCGGCTCGTGGCAGGTAAAGTTGAACGTACCGATGTAGGTCAGGCTGGCATCGGGGGGCACAACGAAAACCGCAGGCGGTGATCGGCCGACCGGCACCGCCTCCGTGCCGAAGTACTCGGAACCTGCCATGGCAAAACGGATGGCGTTGCCCTCGAACTCCAGTTTATAGGCCCCCGCGGGCAGCGCCAGGAACGCCCACCCGTCGTCGCTCGAGGCCACATCCGGGCGGCCTGGAAGGAAGCTGTGCCGGTAGGTCAGTCGACCTTCCGCTGGACCGACAACCGTGAACAGCCTCAGGCCGCTCCAATGCAATGCCCACGGCTCCGCCATCGGCTCGTCGCCGACATTCACCTCCGCCCTGAACAGCACAACCCTGCGCTCGGCAGCGCTTCCAGCCTCGCCTGCACCGGGCTTGGGCCTGGTCGTCATCTGCTTGATGTTCTGGTCCGCGCAACCGGCCGCCAATGCAGCGATGAGCGCAAGGGCCAACCCCGTGCCGTGGCTCATGAGCGCTCGCCTAGCTGCCGACACCGGCACTTCCTGATCTGCGTGTGCGCGCCGATCAGCAGATCGCGGCCCGTGAGCATAGATCACAGAAGCGTCGAATACCCCCCGTCCAGCGGAATGGCGGCGCCGGTGAGAAAATCGGACGCGGGACTGGTCAAGAACACCGCGATCCCGGCGAAGTCGTCGATGCTGCCCCACCGACCAGCGGGCGTGCCTGCGAGCACACGGTCGTTCAGCCCCGCTATCTCCTGACGCGCCCGGCGCGTGAGATCGGTATCGACCCATCCCGGCAGCACGGCGTTGACCTGGATGTTGTCGCGCGCCCAGGCGGTGGCCAGCGATTTGGTGAGCTGCACGATGCCGCCCTTGCTCGCGCCGTAAGCAGGCGCGAACGCGGCGCCGAAGATCGAAAGCATCGATCCGACGTTGACGATCTTCCCCCCGCCGGCGCGCTTCAGGTGCGGATAGGCGCTGCGCGAGCACAGGAAGGCGCTGGTCAGGTTGGTGTCCATGACCTGCCGCCATTCCTCGAGAGACAGGTCTTGGGCAGGCTTGCGGATATTGATCCCTGCGTTGTTGACGAGGATGTCGAGCCTGTCGCAGCGCTCCATCGTCTCGGCGACCATCGCGCTGACCGATTTCTCCTCGGTCACGTCCACGCCGATGCCGAGCGCTCCGGCGCCCAGCGCCTGGAGCTCACGCACCGCGGCGTTCGATTTCTCCTTGTTCCGAGCGGCGACCACGACACGCGCCCCGGCCTTGGCCAGACCTCGTGCCATGCCCAATCCGATCCCTCCGTTCCCGCCGGTGACGATTGCAACCTTGCCTTTCAGATCGAACATGTCTCACCCTCCCATCGCGCACAGCGCCAGTATAGTCGTTAAGCCGCCATCACCTGTTCAACGCTGCGCCGGGGACTGGCCAGTGCGTCGCGGGTCGGATAGCCGAGGCGAAACGGCATCAGCGCATGCCATTCCCGACCGCCGGCAAGCTCCCTGAGCGCGTTGCCGAACCGGGGCTCGGTGCCGAGGCCGCGTTCCCGATCGGCACGCTCCGGCACCTGATTCAGAGGCTGCATCGCGATGCCCTGGGTTTGCGCCCACAGATGCATCCTCTGCCACAGACGCCCGCCCTGAACCCGATTGGAGTTGTCCAGTGGGTCGCGCGCCAGGAGCACGCCGTAGACCATGGCCGTGGCTACATGCACCTCGCGCGTCGCTTTGAGCCAGAACTGGTCCGACCGTTCCTGACCGGTCGGCGGCAGCACCTTGGCCGCGGCGCGCATCCATCCGGGCAGCGCCTGGGCGTCCACGGTCAGGCCATCGCGCTTTTGCTGGATCTCTTCCCAGGTAGCGCGGAACCACGCCGCGCTGTCTCGCGATTGCTCCCGGTCGGAGATGATCGCCTCGGTCGCCTGGACGATCAGCTCGCCCAGCTCCCGGCGGGAATCGGTACCGGTGACCCAGCGTACGGAAACCAGCTCGAGGTCCGCGCCCAGCGCTTGCATCCGTTCGAGCACTGAGGGGTCGACGCTCCTGCTCACCTCGTAAGCGCCGCGGTTCGTGTGGCGGCGGGGAATCGCTTCGTACAGCGGTGAGGCGAGCTTGCGCCCGGGCTCGAGCTTCACGTGCGCCACATGAGTGGCGTCGCCGGGATTCGGAAAGAGGGTCAGCCGGTGCTCGAAGCCTTGCGCCGAAGCCGCGAGAGTCAGGTTCTCCAGAGCGCATCCCAGACCGATGTGCATCTCGCGCAGCAATGGGTCGATGGCACCGACGTTGCGCGCCCGGTCGGCAAACAGATCGATGCTTGCGGGCGCGACACGAAAGCGCCAAGGCTGGGTGTTGTGCGGGCTGGCCGCCAAAATGGCTGCGCGCACCAGGCGCTGAGGTGTGCCGGCTTCGCCGCCCTCCCATGTTTTCCAGGGCAGGTACGCAGGCCCCTCGCCCGTGCTGAACACTCCCTGGTCCCGCGCACGCCAGGCGAGTGCCGCGCCCAGCACCGCCGCCGCGCCGGCGCCGAGCTTCAGAACGGTTCGTCTGTCGGGCATCGGCATTGCTCGCCGGCAGGCACAGATCGCGGATATCCGCCGGCACTCAGGGCCGGGTCGCTACGTAACTGTAGAAGTTGCTGGCGCCGAAATAGATGCCTTGCTCGGAGCGCTTCATCACGGCATCGACCCAGGCCCGGGCCTCGCTCTCGCTCATCGCGCCCGATTTCGGCAGCAGTCTGATCAGAGACTGCAGCCCCGGCGCGAAGAAGTCCGCCTTGCCGATGTCCGCCACGACATGCGCAAACGAGGCCTCGAGCGTCAGACCGACTTCCCGCAGCAGCTGGGGCATCTCCCGCATCACTCTGGGATTGGTGACCAGCGCGTTGCTGATCATTTCGTCCGTGGCCTTGGCCTGCGCCGGATCGGCGGCGCCGAAGGTGAGCGAAGCGTAGTCGCCGTCGAAGATCCCGATCCTGCCGCCGGGTTTCACGATGCGGGCGATCTCTCTCATCACGGCGCGCTGATCCTCGACGTGGCTGATCAGCGTGTGCGCCACCACGGCGTCGAGCGCCGCGTCCGGGAGATTCAGGCTTTGCGAGTCTCCGGTGCGAAATTCGACGGCGCTGCCGATACCCTCCTCGGCGGCAAAGCGTCTTGCAGCGGCGGTGAGATACGGACTGCGGTCGATCCCGGTCACGTGCCCCGAAAAGCCTTTCCTGTGCGCGATCGTCCGCGTCACCACCCCCGTGCCACAACCCAGATCGAGGACGGCCGCGGCGGAGTCGATCCGCATCGCGCCGAGGTACTGCTGCATCATCTCGATGAACCGCGGATGCTTTCCGCGCGCCTCCAGGCGCGTGGCCAAAGCGTCCAGCGTGGGGTCGTCGAGCTGGTCCGTGATCCGATATACGTCGACCGTTTTCATACCGCCTCCCGCAACACGTTTGGATGCACCGGTGTCAACGCTGTGCGCTCGGCCAGAGCTTTCCGCGCGAGGACGCGTTCCCGAAAGTCCATCGTCTAGCCATCACGCACGCGGCGACCCATGATGACCACGTCGCGTTCAACCGCATCCAGCCTGGCGACTCTCGGGAGAAGGCCCCACCTCGAGAAGCCAAATCTCTCGAACAGCGCCAGGCTGGGCGTATTGTGGCCGAAGATGAACCCGAGCAGCGTCGAGACCCCGAGGTGCGGGGCGTGAGAGATGGCCTCGCTCAAGAGGTAGGAGCCCACGCCTCGCCTGCGGTAATTCTCGTCGACATAGACGCTCAGCTCGTTGGTTGAACGGTACGCCGGACGCCCGTAGAACGACGAAAAACTGAGCCAGCCGATGCACAGGTCATCCGCCTCGACAACCCACAAAGGCCGCGAAGTTTGCACGTGCTCGTCGAACCACGACTGGCGGGCGGCAACCGAAACCGGCTCTGTGTCGGCAGTGACCATCCTGGACGGGATCGTCGAGTTGTAGATGGCGACGATGCGGGCGAGATCATCGCGCCGTGCGGGCCGGTGCCTGTACCGCATCTCTACGCTCCTCCGTTAAGCTGACCCGATGCCAGTTTACAGACCCGCACAAGCGAACGAATTGCCGCAATCGCGGGTCCGGCCGTAACCCGGATCGGCGTGCCTGCTCCCCATGGAATACCTCCCGAGCGAGAAGTCAGACCGCTGCCGCACGCGGGCCCGTGGACTCAGTCCCGCCAGCGCTGCACTCGCTCGAGGAATGGCTCGTCGCCGATCTCGCGACACAGTCTGGTCAGCTCAGGACGCAGGGCCCCGCGCCAGCGCAGGTCCTCGACGCCTTCCGCGAGCGGAACGTCCGTGCGCAGGGTAGCCAGGCGGCGGTAGAGAGCGGCCTCCTCTCGATGCTCACGCAGGCTCTTGGCGAGGGCAGCGGCCCCGCGCACGGCAACGGTCCACTGCGCCTCCTGGTCCGGGATCGCCTCGATGTGCCCGTAGCGGGCCAGGAGCGCAGACGCGGACTTGCCGCCCCAGCGAGGCACGCCCGGAATGCCATCGGCATCGTCGCCGACCAGCGCGAGCCAGTCCGGGATCGACGCGGGCGATACCCCGAACTTCGCAACGACCGCCGGCTCGTCCAGTATCCGACGGCGCATCCGGTCGAAGCAGACGACTCGGGAGCCGCTCACGCATTGCGCCATGTCCTTGTCGGGCGTGCAGATCAAGACCCGCTCGACCTCCGACGAGGCACTAAAGCGCGCGGCGCCGGTCGCGAGGGCGTCGTCGGCCTCGAACTCGTCCATCGGCCACACGACCAGGCCAAGAGCATGGGCGGCCCGCTCGGCGAGAGGAAACTGGGCGATCAACTCCGCCGGCACGCCTTCGCTCGTCTTGTATCCGTCGAACAGCTCGTTGCGAAAAGACTCGATCACGTGGTCGAAGGCGCACGCTACGTGGGATACGCCTTCTTCGCGCAGCAGCGACAGCAACGACCGGAGGATCCCGCGCGTCGCTCCGACCTCGGAACCGCTCGGACCGAGCGTCCCGGG
>DATJVW010000263.1:0-13672 GCA_035501675.1 Burkholderiales bacterium | reverse complement strand
TGCTCAACGCTGCTCAGGAGCAGGCCGGTTTCGTGCGGGGCTGCCTGTAGCGAAGCGACCGGGAACAAAGAAAACGCCCGCTCGTTTCCGAGCGGGCGTCGTCACATCACTTGCGGCAACAACACCACCCGAGCACGTCCGGGTGGCGTCTTCCTCAAGCGCTCAACTGATCTCCAAGCGGCAGCGTGCGGATGCGCTTGCCGGTCGCGTTGTAGATCGCGTTGATGAACGCGGGCGAAAACGGCGGGACGCCGGGCTCACCCACGCCGCTCGACGGGATCTCGATGCCGTTGGGCACGATATGCGTGCGCACGTCCATCGCACCCTCGCCGATGCGAAGCACCTTGTAGTCGTGGAAGTTGCTCTGCTGCACGCGACCGTTCTTGAAGGTGATCTGCGTGTACTTCGCGATGCTCAACCCCATGACCGCGGCGCCTTCGATCTGCGAACGGATGCGCTCCGGATTGATGGTGAATCCGGCATCGATCGCCGTATCCACGCGCGGCACCGAGACATTGCCCTTGTCGTCCACCCCCACCTCGACCACGGTCGCGACGTACGTCAGGAAGCTGCGTTGAACCGCGATGCCCATCCCGTGACCTTTGGGAAGCTGGCGCCCCCAGCCGGCTTCTTTGGCTGCGATCTCGATAACGCGACGCAGACGCCCGGTGTCGACCGGGTAGGTATCCCACGGATCGCCGTAGTTCCACAGGTCGTTGGTCACCGTCTTGCGCGGATCCACGATGCGCGGCGGGCCGATCATCTCGAGCAGGAAGTCCTTCTGATCCTTGCCCGTCTCGACGGCAAGCTCCGCCACCATCGACTGCATCGCGAACGCGTGCGGAATGTTGTTGACCGAACGGAACCAGCCGATACGCGCATGCGCCGTCGCCTCGCCGGTCTCCAGACGCAGATTCGGCACGTAGAACGGCGCGTCGATCAACCCCAGGCCCAGCTCCAGCGAGCTTTCACGATGCGGATCCGGCATGAAGTTGGACATCAGCGACGGCGCGACGCTGCGATGACGCCAGGCCACCACCTTGCCATCCTTGATGCCGGCGGTCACGTGCTGGTACGACACCGCGTGATAGAACGCGTGCTGGATGTCGTCCTCGCGCGTCCACACCACTTTGACCGGCTTGCCGCCCACCGCTTTCGAGCAGATCGCCGCTTCCAGCACGAAGTCGCACTTCGACTTGCGCCCGAAGCCGCCGCCCAACAGCGTGACGTGGACCGTGACATCGTTCTCCTTCAAGCCGAGCAGCTTGGCGACGTCACCGCGCGTTCCACCCGGGCTTTGCACGCACGCCCAGGCCTCGGCCTTGTTGCCGCTGATCTGAACCACTGCGGCCGGCGGCTCCATCGTCGCATGCGAGAAGTGCGGGATGTAGTACTCGTGCTCGATCACCTTGTCGGCGCCGGCTAGCGCCTTGTCGACGTCGCCTTCGTTGCGCTCGATGCGGCCGGGCTTGCGCGCCTGCTCGGCCATCTTGGCCTTGAACGCGTCGGAGTCGTAGTCCTTGTTGGGACCGTCATCCCACTTCACGTTCAGGGCCTTGCGGCCTTTAATGCCCGCCCAGGTGCTGTTCGCGATCACCGCGACGCCGCCGAGCGGAGCGAATTTCGCCGGCATGGGGGTCGGGTTGATCTCGATCACCTTCACCACACCCGGCACCTTCATTGCCGCGGCTTCGTCGTACGACACGGCTTTGCCCAGCACCACCGGCGGGCGCTCGATGACGGCAAACAGCATCCCGGGAACGTGGATGTCCTGGGCGTACATCGCCTTGCCGGTAGTGATGTTGAACAGGTCCGTGATCTGGACAACGCCCTTGCCGATGTAGCGGAACTGCGACGGATCCTTGAGCGTCACGCTGTTCAGGGACGGCGTCTTCATTCCAGCCGCCTTCGCGGCCAATTCACCGTAACCGAGCGATTTGCCGGTCGGAACGTGGACCACCTTGTGGTTCTGCGCGCGGCATTCTGTGTCCGAGACACCCCACGTCAATGCCGCAGCGTCCTCCAGCATCTCCCGCATTGCAGCGCCGCAAGCGCGCATGGGTTGGATGAAGTGGCGGATGCTGCGCGATCCATCCGTATCCTGGTTGCCGTACTTAGGCTCGTTGCCGGGCGCCTGGACGATCTTGACGCGGGACCAATCCGCTTCCATTTCGTCCGCGACCACCATCGGCAAGCTGGTGCGCGAGCCCTGCCCCATTTCCGAGCGGTGGGCCACGATCGTGACCGTACCGTCCGGGGCGATGGCCACGTACACGTGCGGATCGTAGACCGTGCCGCCGGGCATGCCGTCTGCGCCGGTCTTGTATGCGTTGACCGAGCCTCCGTCGGCCAGCACCGAACGCGGGTAGAACTGGGCTGCGATGACCAATCCACCGGTTGCAACGATGCCTTTGAGCAGATTGCGCCGGCTGACGTTCTCGATAACGGCCTGATGGGTGACTCTATAGTTTCTCATCTTAGGCCTCCTGCGCGGCAGACTTGATCGCCGCATAAATGCGCTGATAGCACCCGCAGCGGCAGATATTTCCGGACATCGTTGCGTAAATCTCCTCCTCCGTGGGCTTGCCCTTTTCCATGATCAGGGCGGCCGCCTGCATGATCTGCCCGGGCTGACAGTAACCGCACTGCGGAACATTCTCGGCGCGCCATGCCTTTTGCACCGGATGATTGCCGTCGGCCGACAACCCTTCTATGGTGGTAACCGATTGGCCCGAAACATCCTTCATGGACACCGTGCAGGAGCGCACGGCCTTGCCGCCGACGTGCACTGTACAGGCGCCACACAGCCCGACACCGCACCCGAACTTGGTCCCGGTCAGCGCAAGCTCGTCGCGCAGATACCACATCAGGGGCTGTTCGGGATCGCCTTCGTAACTCCTGTCTTGCTGGTTCACTTTTAGTTTCATTTGGGACTCCCCCTTCGAGTTGGGATATTCACCGCATACGTCTCAATATGCCTTCTGCCCTGGCCTCCGCCTTGCCCGCAGGGGCAAACCCGGCTCTTGCCAAGGGGCGTTGAGACTGTACTCCTTTGGCGGCGCTATAGGAATATGGGCTGCGCGAGGAACGGCCAGCGCTACTGGCCGCCTCGCAGACGGAGGAAATGGTGCGGCCTTCCGGCAGCCCCGCTGGATGCGGGACACGTCGGGTCCGGGACAGCCCCGCGGGCTCACCGCCAAACAGCTTAACCGCTGCTGCGCCGCACGACGTACGCGGGAATGCGCACGCCGTCGATGCCGCCCTGCCCCGCGGCGGACGCCTGGTCGAATGCCGCGAGCACGCTGGCCGCAGCGGGCAGCTCGAAACCGCGGGAGCGCGCTTCTTCGAGCATCGTGCGCAGGTCCTTGCGCATCGAATCGAGATCGAACGTGGCGGCGCCGGTGTCTTCCCCGGCGAGCGCTTTGGCCACCCCTGCGCCACGCGTCTTCAGCACGTTCGTGCCGCCGGACGTTTCCGCGAACAGCTCGACCAGGCGCGCCGGCTCGAAGCCGAGCGGCCGCGCCAGCGCCATGGCTTCGCCGAAAGCCTCCCAGAACACGATCAGCGGCAGGTTCACCGCCAGCTTCATGCTGGCGCCCGCGCCGACCGGCCCACAGCGCTCGATGCGCCGGCACAGCTGATCGAGCACGGGCTTGGCGCGCTCGAAGGAGGCGTCGTCCGCACCGGCGAGGCCGAGGAGCTTACCCTCGCGGGCCGGCCCGACGGTGCCGCCTACCGGGCATTCGACCATCTGCGCACCTTTGGCCGTCAACTTTGCGTGAAGCGCGCGTTCGGTGTCGGGGCGCACGGTGCTCATCTCGATGAACAGTTTCCCCTTCACCGCGCCGGACAAGAGGCCTTGGGGTCCGTGGTACACGGCGTCGATGGCCGCCGCGTTGGTCAGGATCGTGACCACCAACTCGCAGCGTTGCGTGAGCTCGGCGGCGGCCGCCGCCAACTGAGCGCCCGCCATCTGCGCAGCCTTGGTTTTTTCCGCCGAGCGGTTCCAGACGCTCACGGCGTGTCCGCATTCGATCAACCGCTGCGCGATCGCGCTGCCCATCCGCCCGGTGCCTGCAATCCCGATGTTCATTTCAGCCTCCTCGACCGTCGCGATGCTAGCACAGCGCTGTGCCGCCGATCCGGCCCGGCTGTTGGCATCGGAGTATGCTTCGTGCTCGATGCGACAGCCACCACCGGAGGAGGAATGGACGTGCACGATTTCGTGATCGAAGGCGCGGAGCTGATCGACGGGCTCGGAACGCCTGCCCGGCGCGCTAGCGTGGCGGTGCGCAGCGGCCGCATCGCAGCCGTGGCAGGCGACGTGGGCCCGGCGCATGATCGCGTGGATGCCGGCGGGCTGGTGCTGGCGCCCGGGATCATCGACCTGCACACTCACTTCGATGCCCAGCTCCTGTGGGACCCGTTCGCCACGCCCTCGGTGGCGCTGGGTGTAACCAGCGTCGTGATCGGCAACTGCGGGTTCACCATCGCGCCCTGCCGAGAGAAAGACCGCGACCGGACGCTGCGCAACTTGACCCACGTCGAAGGCATGCCCCTGGAGGCGCTGCGCGCGGGTGTGGATTGGAGCTTCGAAAGCTACTCCGAGTACCTCGATCTGCTCGAGCGCAAAGGCGTCGTGCCTAACGTGGCCTCGTTCGTCGGTCACTCCTCGGTACGCACGTACGTGCTGGGCGAGGAGGCGTCCACACGCGCCGCTACGAGGGCGGAGGTGGCGGAGATGAAACGACTCGTCGCGGATGCGGTGCGCGCCGGCGCAGTCGGTTTCGCCACCTCCACGCTGGAGCAGCACAACGGCGAGAACGGGATCCCGATGCCGTCGCGGCTGGCCGACGAGCACGAGCTGATGGAGCTCACCGGCGCGCTGGGCGAGGCCCGCAAGGGCGTGTTCATGCTGACCAAGGGAATGACGACGACCGTGCCGTGGCTCGAGCAGGTCGCCGCGCGCAACGGCCGGCCCGTGATGATCGCCGCGATGTTCGTAGATCCCAACGATCCAACGCGCGTGTTCAGCGAGTTCGAGGAGATCGACGCAGCGCGCAGGCGCGGCCGCGAGCTGTGGGGCCAGGTCGGATGCTTCCCGCTCGGTATGGAGTTCACCCTGCGCCATCCCTACCCGCTGGAGGCCTTGCTCGCCTGGCGCCCTGCGATCGAGGCCGAGGGCTCGGAGCAGTTCCAGCGGGTGCTGACCGATCGCGCATTTCGCGACGCCGTGAAAACCGAAGCCCGCAGCAAGACGGTACCGAACCGGTTCTCCTACCACAGCCTGGAGCACATGGAGATCCGCGAGGTTCGCGAGCCCCGGCATGGCCCCCTGGTGGGCGGCAACGTCGCCGCGCTGGCGCGCACCGAAGGCAAGGACCCGTTCGACTGGTTCTTCGACTTCGGGCTCGACGGCGAGCTGGACGCGCTGGTGGAGTGCAAGCTGTTCAACACCGACGAAGACGCCGTGCGCGGCCTGCTGCGACATCCCCACTCCGCGATCACCTTGTCCGACGCCGGCGCTCATCTCGCTTTCTTGTGCGATGCCGGATTCGGCCTGCACCTGTTCGGCCACTGGGTGCGCGAGCGCGGCGACCTGACGCTGGAACAAGCGGTGCAGGCGGTGACCAGCCGCCCTGCGGACGTCTACCGGATCAAGGATCGCGGCCGCCTGACCCCGGGCGCCTGGGCGGATTTGATCCTATTCGATCCCGCCACCGTGGGTCGCGGCGAGAAGCGCCGGGTGTGGGACCTGCCCGGAGGCGCCAGCCGCGTCGACACACCCGCGGTCGGCCTGCACGGAGTCTGGGTCAACGGCGTGCGCGTGGTGAACGAGCGCGGCCCGCTGGCCGGCGGCGGCCGGCCGGGCAAGCTGCTGCGGGAGTTCTCCGCGTAGCCCGGATGAAGCGCAGCGGAATCCGGGGCGAGCTCCTGGATGACGCTTCGCTCTATCCAGGCTACAACCACACACGTAGCCCGGATGAAGCAGAGCGGAATCCGGGAAAGGCCCCTGGGTTGCGCTCAGCTTCACCCAGGCCCCCTTCAGAACGGACACGACGGGTCGAAATCGGGAGCGCGCTTCTCGCGTAGGGACGCCACCCCTTCGCGCACGTCCGGGCCGGTGAACCCGAGCATCTCCAGCGCCAGCGACGCGTCGAATGTCGGGCCCGCCATCCGCAGCCAGTTGTTCAAGCTGTACTTGGTCCAGCGCAGCGCCGACTGCGACCCTCGCACCAGGCGCCGCGCGACTTCGAGCGCTTTGTCCCGCAATTCGCCTTCCTCGACGCACAGCGCAACCAGGCCGATGCGCTCGGCCTCCTGCCCGCTGATCTCATCGCATAGCAGCAAGTAGTACTTGGCCTTGGCCATGCCGCACAGCAGCGGCCAGACGACGGCCGCATGATCGCCGGCGGCCACGCCCAGCCGCGTGTGGCCGTCGATGATCCGCGCGTTGCGCGCCGCGATCGAGATGTCCGCTAAAAGCCCGGTCACTAGGCCGGCGCCCACGGCCGGGCCATGCATGGCGGACACGACGATTTTCGAGCAGTTGATGAGGTTGTAGACCAGATCACGCGCTTCGCGCCAGACGCGCGCCCGAGTGTCGAAGTCCCGTGTCATCGTCTCGACCAGATCCAGGCTGCCGCCTCCCGAGTAGCCCTTGCCCAGGCCGCTGATGATCGCCACGGATGTCTCGGGATCCGCATCGACATCGCGCCAGATCTCGGCGAGCTCGCGATGGGTCTGCGCGTCGGCCACGCTGAGCTTGCCTTCCTGGCCCATGACGATCTCCAGGATGCCGGGCTCAGGGCGATTCAGTGTGAGCATCTTGTAGTCCGCATAGGCCATGGCGTTCCTCCGGGTCGATTGAACGCGAACGGACACCGTCCGCGCGGCGACAGAATTATCGCGCGGGTCCGGTGTGGCCGCCGCGCAATCCCGCGGCCGCCGGCGTCGCACGCCCGCGCTTGACCGTCCCAGCGCCACCCTCCATGCTTGCCGCCACCTCTCGCGATGCCCGCCGCCCATGACCCTTGCGATCAACGTGAGTGACTTTCGAGAGCGGGCGCGGCGGCGGCTCCCGCGCCTGGTATTCGACTACCTCGAGGGGGGCGCCGATGACGAGACGTGCCTGCTGCGCAACCGTGCGGCGCTCGAGGCGCTGCAGCTTCGCCCGGCGTTGCTCCGGGATGTGTCCGCCATCGATACCTCGGTCGAACTGTTCGGGCAACGCTGGGCGCTGCCGCTGGCCGTCGCCCCGACCGGCCTGAATGCGTTGCTGTGGCCGGACGGGGACGTGGAACTGGCGCGGGCGGCAGCCTCCGCCGGCATCCCTTTCGTTCTGTCCACCGCGTCCAACGCGCGCCTGGAGCGCCTCCCGCAAGAGGCGCGCGGAATCAACTGGTTCCAGTTGTACGTGCTGGGCGATCGGCTTCTGGCCGAGCGGATGATCGGGCGCGCTCGCGACGCCGGCTATGCCGCCCTCGTCTTTACCGTCGATGTGCCGGTGAGCGGTTACCGGGAACGGGACCTGCGCAACGGGTTCAGGCTTCCGTTCAGGTATTCGCTCCGTATGGCTCTTGACGCGGCGCGCCATCCCCGCTGGTCATTGGCGCTCCTGCGCTTCGGGATGCCGCGCTTCGTGAACCTCAGCGACTCCGATGCGAGCCCGCCATCGGCGCAAACGCAGGCCGCGCTGCTGAGCCGGACCACGGATCGCACGCTCACCTGGGATAGCCTGCGCTGGCTCCGCCATCATTGGCCGGGGCCCCTGTTGTTGAAGGGCGTGCTGACCGCGGCGGACGCTCGACGCGCCGTCGACCTAGGCGCCGATGGGGTGATCGTTTCCAACCATGGCGGGAGGCAGCTCGACTGCGCACAGGCCACGATCGATGCCTTACCCGAGGTGGTCGCGGCGGTGGGCGGCAGCGTGCCGGTCCTGGTGGACAGCGGCTTCCGGCGCGGCAGCGACGTCGCGAAGGCAATGGCTTTGGGGGCGCGCGCCGTGCTGCTCGGGCGCGCGCCTCTGTATGGCCTGGCTGCCGATGGGGCGCGCGGCGTTCGCGAGGTACTGCGCCTGCTGGGCGAGGAGCTGGTGCGCACGATGACCCTGCTGGGCGCGCGCTCGATCCAGGACCTCACGCCCGACTGCGTGATACGCCCTGCGCAGAGTGCTTGATCCTGACGACTCGCGCCCCGACAGGAAAACTTGATTACCAATGAAGCTCCGCCGAAACGAGGGCCCCCTTCGCCCGCTTGCCCCCACCCTATCCCTCCCCCGCGCCTTCGGGCGCAAGGGAGGAAATCTTTTCACCGAGGCACTATCGCGGCCACAGGCTGAGATTCGTGGGTAATCAAGCAGCAAAATGACCGAACCGCTCGAGGTCCTGCGCGAGCTGTTCGGGTACGACAGCTTTCGCGGCGCCCAGGCCGCGATCATCGACCATGTCCTGGCCGGCGGAGATGCCACGGTCTTGATGCCGACCGGTGGTGGCAAGTCGCTGTGCTACCAGATTCCCGCCATCCTGCGTCGCGGCGTAGGCGTCGTGGTGTCTCCCCTGATCGCCCTGATGCAGGATCAGGTCGATGCATTGCGGCAGCTCGGCATCCGCGCCGCATTTCTGAACTCCAGCCTCGCAGCCGAGGCCGCCTCCGCCGTCTGGCGCGCCGCTCGGCGCGGCGAGCTGGACCTGCTCTACGTGGCGCCCGAGCGCCTGTTGACCGAGTCCTTTCTGACGCGCCTCGGCCAGATACAGGACGAGCACGGGCTGGCGCTGTTCGCCATCGACGAGGCGCATTGCGTCTCGCAGTGGGGGCACGATTTCCGCCCGGAATATATCCAGCTCTCGATCCTGCACGAGCGCTTCCCCGATGTGCCGCGCATCGCCCTCACGGCCACCGCCGACGCCATTACGCGCGCCGAGATCAAGACGCGGCTCGGGCTGACCCGCGCGCGAGAGTTCGTGGCCAGTTTCGACCGGCCCAATATCCGTTACCGCGTGGTCGAAAAAGACCAGTCCCGCGACCAGCTGCTCGACTTTCTGCGCGGCTCCGGCGGCGAGGAGGGACACCTCGGCGAAGCCGGGATCGTTTACTGCGCCTCGCGTAAGAAAGTCGAGCAGACCACCACCTGGCTGCAGGCGAAAGGAATTGCGGCGGCCGCGTATCACGCCGGCATGGACCCTGAGTCGCGCCGGGAAGCCCAGCAGCGCTTTCAGGGCGAGGACGCCGTCGTCATGGTTGCCACCATCGCCTTCGGCATGGGGATCGACAAGCCCGACGTGCGTTTCGTGGCCCACCTGGACCTGCCCAGGAGCCTGGAGGCGTACTACCAGGAAACCGGGCGTGCCGGTCGCGACGGCGAGCCCGCCGATGCGTGGATGACCTACGGGCTCGCCGACGTCGTACTGCAAAAGAGCTGGATCGAACAGTCTGAGGCGCCGCCCGAGCAAAAGCGCATCGAGCAGATGAAGCTCGATGCGATGCTGGGCTTCTGCGAAACGGCGCAATGCCGCCGCGCCGTGCTGCTGAACTACTTCGGTGAGTCCATCGCGCCGTGCGGCAACTGCGACCTCTGCCTCGATCCTCCGCAGACCTGGGACGCAACCATCGCCGCGCAGAAGCTGTTCTCGGCGATCCTGCGTACCGGGCAGCGCTTCGGTGCGGGCCATGTGATCGATATCCTGCGCGGCCATGCGACCGACCGGGCGGTCCAGCTCGGACACCAGCATTTGCCTACCTTCGGTGTCGGAGCCGACCTGGACGAGAAGGCATGGCGCAGCGTTGCGCGTCAGCTCGTCGCGATGGGAATGCTGCACGCCGATCCGCGCGCGTACGGCGCCCTGCGGCTTACCGACGCGGCAAGGCCTGTTCTCAAAGGCGAGGCTCGCCTTGAGCTGAGGCGTACCGCGGGGACGGTGGTGCGGGCGGGCCGCAAGCCGCGCTCGAAGGGCAGCCTCGGCTTACCACTCGGCTCGGCGGCCGAAACGCTGTTCCAGGCCCTGCGGGCCGAGCGCAAGCGCATCGCGGATGAGCAAGGGGTACCGGCCTACGTCGTCCTGCACGATTCCGCGCTGCGCGAACTGGCGCAATTGCGCCCGCGCGACCGCAAAGGCCTGCTGCTGGTGTCGGGCATTGGACTCACGAAGGCTGAGCGCTACGGCGAACGGCTGCTTGCTGTCATCAGAAGCATCGAGCCCGGGCAGGAGTACCGCTGAGCGGAGCTTGGTGCCCTCGGGTGGAATCCGGCGTCGATATCGGCGGGTGAGCTACGTCTCGAACCAGTTCTCGAGGGTCAAGTCCGCGAAGTGCCGGAAGTCGGATACGTTACGAGTCACCAGCGCCAGTTGGCTTGTCACGGCGATGCTCGCGATCTGACTCCCGCAAGGCGCTCCAGTAGCCTCTTTTCTTCTCGACGAGCTCCTCGTACCGCCCGTGTGAGAGCAGCACGGCGACCGGCTTACCGCGTCGGGTCAGCGTGGACCGGCTTACCCGTCTCCGCTTCGTGCACCAGGCTCGCGAGATCGTGCCGCGCTTCGGCAATTGAGTAGGTCTTGTCCATGGTATGGATCGAGATAGCTATCGTATTTAGCCATCCTACGCCAGAGATGGACTGGTCATGCGCCTCTTCCGACACTGCCAGGACCGGGAAGTCGGTTCACTGATGCGTCACTCCAGACCTCACTTGCGCAGAGTGCCCGCTGTTGGGAATTTGTAAGTCATTTGTAATCCCGCGGGGCGTAGGCTGGCACTCTCCGCTCGGGAGATTGCGCCATGCGTGAGGCTACGGTGTACGTCATTCGCATCTACCGCCGGGCCGGCTCACGGATCGCGGGTCTGGCGGAAAACGTGCGCACCGGTGAGGCCAGAGCTTTCGCCAGCGCTCAGGAGCTGTCTGCCTTTTTGCTGGCGGTACCTAGGCGCAGCACCACCCGCCGGCCCAACTCTCCCGACCGAGAGAGCCAGGAGCCCGTGGTGCCCAACTCCGGGACCGGGCGCTTCGCTGGCGTCTCGGGTGGGGGGATGTTCGAGGCCCATGCGTTGCCCAGCGGCGAATACGAGGTCAACTCGACAGGCACCATCGAAAAATAGGTCGCCGCAACTCCAGCTCGGCTTGGCACTCGCACCGACCCGAGACCCGACCTCTCCCGCCTGTGACCCCGCCCGCTGGCGGGGTCCGCCTTCTTCCTGATCCTCCCGTCCGGCGAACTGTCTCCCCAGTCACGCAAGTCCGCCCAGCCCGACGGGTCGCATCGTCGGGAACGGGCGAAGCGCAATCCGCTGGACTTCCCGGATTCCGCTGCGCTTCATCCGGGCACATGGCTGCCCGCGCGACGGGCAAAACCGGTAGCAGACGGCACACCTGAGGTAAACTCGTCCGCAACGCACGAGCATACAACTCGAACTTCAAATGCCAGGTCCTCTAGCCGGGGTGAAGGTTATCGACCTCACCACCGTCGTGATGGGTCCTTTTGCCGCCCAGATCCTCGCGGAGCTGGGCGCCGACGTGATCAAGATCGAGCCGCACGAAGGCGACAACATGCGCCACGCCGGGCCGATGCGCAGCCCCGGCATGGGTTACATGTTTCTCAACCTCAACCGCGGCAAGCGCGGCATCGTGCTCGACCTCAAGCGACCCGAAGGACGCGAGGCGCTGATGCGGCTCGTGCCCACCACGGACGTGCTGTTCTACAACGTACGGCCGCAGGCGATGGCGCGGTTGGGCCTGAGCTACGAGGCCGTGCGTGCGGTCAACCCGCGCATCCTCTACGTCGGCGCCTACGGCTACTCGCAGCGCGGGCCCTACGCGGCGAAAGCCGCCTACGACGACTTGATTCAAGGGGCTTCGGGCGTTCCGTGGCTCGCCTCGCGCGGGGGCGCTGAAGCGCCACGCTATGCGCCGGTAAACCTGGCGGACCGGCTTACCGGGCTGCACGCCGTGTACGCGGTGACCGGTGCGCTGTTCCACCGGGAGCGCACGGGTCAGGGCCAGGCGGTGGAAGTGCCGATGTTCGAGAGCGTCGCGCACTTCGTTCTCGGCGATCACTCCGCCGGCCTGACCTACGATCCCCCCATCGCGGACTCCGGCTACGCGCGATTGCTGGCGCGGCGCCCGTACGCAACGCGGGACGGCTACATCTGCGTGCTGGTCTACAACGACAAGCAGTGGAAGAACTTTTTCGACGCGATCGGACGCCCCGAGCTCATGGCAGACCCGCACTACTCCACCCAAGGTAACCGCGCTCGACACATCGCGGAGATCTACGACGCCTTGGCCGATCTGATGAAGACGCGCACGACGGACGAATGGACGGCGCTGCTCGAGAAAGCCGACATTCCGGTGTCGCCCATGAACTCGATCGAGGACTTGGTCCACGACCCGCACTTGGCGGCCAGCGGCTTCTTCGAGACCGAAGATCATCCCAGCGAGGGCAAGCTACTCGCTCCTCGCACACCCACGGACTGGTCCGCATCGCAGCCCGGCACGCGTCGTCCTGCGCCGCGCCTTGGCGAGCACTCTGCCGAACTGCTGCGCGAGGCCGGCTATTCCGACGGCGAGATCGCCGAGCTCGCGCGGTGCGGTGTCACGCTGCTGGGCCATTGATCAGATCGCGCTGTGCGCGAGGTGTATGGACTTCTCTTTCACTCCCGATCAGCTCGCGATACGGGACAGCGTCGCGAAGCTGTGCGCCCGCTTCGACGCTCAGTACTGGCTGGAGCGAGACCGCAGCGGCCTTTTTCCCGACGACTTCCACCGCGCGATCGCTGACGCGGGCTGGCTCGGCATCGCGATGCCCCAGGAGTACGGCGGTGCCGGCCTGGGCATCACCGAAGCGGCGCTGATGATGCAGGCGGTCAGCGAGTCGGGCGCCGGCTTCTCGGGCGCCTCCAGCGTGCACATGAACATCTTCGGGCTCAACCCCGCGGTGGTGTTCGGGAGCGCGGAACAGAAGAGACGTTGGCTTCCGCCGCTGATCCGCGGGGAGGAAAAGGCTTGCTTCGCCGTGACGGAGCCGGACGCGGGGTTGAACACCGCCAAGACCAAGACCTTCGCGCGGCGCGAGGGCGAGCGTTACCTGCTGCGTGGCCAGAAGATCTGGATCTCGACGGCGCAGGTCGCGGCCAAGATGCTGGTCCTCGCCAGGACTTCCCCGGCTGCCTCCGATGGGCGGCCGACCGATGGACTGTCGTTGTTTTATACCGATCTCGACCGGCGCTACGTGGAAGTGCGCGAGATCGAGAAGATGGGTCGCCAGGCGGTGGACTCCAACACGCTGTTCATCGAAGAGCTGCCCGTGCCGGCGCATGACCGGATAGGCGAAGAAGGCAAGGGCTTCGACTATCTTCTCCATGGCCTCAACCCGGAGCGTATCTTGATCGCTGCGGAGGCGATCGGTATGGGACGCGCAGCGCTCGCGCGCGCCGTCGCTTACGCCAACGAGCGCATCGTATTCGACCGCCCGATCGGGCAGAACCAGGCGATCCAGCATCCGCTCGCCCGCTGCTGGATGGAGCTCGAAGCCGCCGACCTGATGGCATTCAAGGCGGCGGCGTTGTACGACCGAGGCGATCCCTGCGGCGCAGAGGCGAATGCGGCGAAGTATCTGACCGCGGAGGCATGCTTCCGCACCTGCGAGCAAGCCATGCTCGCGCACGGCGGCATGGGTTACGC
>DATJVW010000262.1:0-17103 GCA_035501675.1 Burkholderiales bacterium | reverse complement strand
TAGATATTGCCTTTGCGTTGCTCTTTTCCGGTGGTCTCGATATCCAGGTCGATAAGCTTCTGACCATCTACTATGGCGACCCGCAGTTCTTCTGCCTGGGTCGCGTTGAACAGCATGCGTTTCATTCTTGTACCCCCCGCGCTCGAACACACGGGCAGGGCAACCTTGTGGAGCTCGGCACGGGCTCCCCGCATGGGTACTATTCGGACGGGTCGGTCATAATGTAAGGGCTTCGAATAGTCTTCAGGTTTGCCTCAGAGGTCCGGACACGTCGGGTCCTGGACGGAAAATGGGCTACGTGCGTTGTTGAGCGCGAAATCAGCTTGCCATCGCTAGTTGGTCCCGGGTCAGCGAAGTTAACCCGTCATGATTGAGTCAGGTCACGAGCCTGGTACGCACCCCGCTGTGCCGCGGGGCTGAGATTCGGTGTTGTTTCTCTGCGCGTCGTTCCGGATCGCGCCGCGGAAACACAGGAAATAGTATAAGCAAAATGAATACCTTAAGCAACGAGCCGTCGATTCCGGCGCAAACCGCCTCCTGGGCCGAGGTGGACGAGGAGGATGCCGATCAGCGCATCGACAACTTCCTCATTCGCCTGCTCAAAGGCGTACCGAAGAGCCACCTGTACCGTCTGCTGCGCACCGGGCAGGTGAGGGTGAATAGCCGACGCGTCGACGCCACGTACCGCTTGCGGGTGGGTGACCGGGTGCGCCTCCCGCCGGTGCGCACCGCCCGGCCAGACCGACTTTACCCGGACTCCGCCGGCCCTGCGCGAGGCCGGCTTTCGCCACACACGCTGCTGGAGGACAGCGCGCTGCTGGTGATCGACAAGCCGGCAGGCGTGGCCGTGCACGGCGGAAGTGGCATCAGCCGAGGCGTCATCGAGCAGCTGCGCGCGGAGCGCCCCGACCTCCGGTTCCTGGAGCTGGTCCATCGCCTCGACCGCGACACATCCGGTGTTCTGTTGCTGGCCAAGAAGCGCAGTGCGCTGACCCATCTGCACGCCCAGCTCCGGGCCGGTGAGATGGCGAAGTCCTACGTGGTGCTGGTGCGCGGGCGGTGGCGCAGCGACGTTCAGCATGTGCGCCTGCCGTTGCTCAAATATGTCACACAAGTCGGAGAGCGGCGCGTGAACGTCAGCGACGACGGGCTGCCCTCTCACACCCTGTTCAAACGGACGCGCAGCTTTCGAGACTACACACTGCTCGAAGCCGAGTTGCTCACGGGCCGCACACATCAGATCCGGGTCCAGCTGGCCCACCTGGGCTTTCCGGTCGCGGGCGACGACAAGTACGGCGACTTCGCTCTCAACAAGAGCCTGGCGCGTGACGGGCTCAAGCGCATGTTCCTGCATGCCGCCCGGGTTCAGTTCCACCACCCACAGACCGATAAGACGACGGAGGTAGAGGCTCCGCTCCCGATCGAACTGACCGCGTTTCTGGATGTGCTCGGACAAGGCGGGTCACCGCCAACGCCGTGAAACGGATGGGTAAGCGCTTCGATTTGCTGGTATTCGATTGGGACGGCACGGTAGTCGACTCCGCCGATCACATCGTCGGCTCGATCCAGGCCGCGGCCCGCGACCTCGGCCTTGACTCGCCGCTGGAACAACGCGCTCGGCACATCATCGGGCTCGGACTGGTCGACGCCATGACTCATCTGTTCCCCGCGCTGCCCCCGGCGGACTACCCGCGACTGGCCGAACGTTACCGGCACCACTATTTGGCGGGCGATCACAAGGTGAGCCTGTTCGCCGGCGCGTCCCAGGGCATCCAGGCTTTCTGCGCAGCGGGCTTCACCCTGGCGGTGGCTACCGGTAAGAGCCGTCAGGGGCTGGACCGGGCGCTCGAGAGGTCCGGCCTCGCGTCCTTCTTTCGCGCCTCGCGCTGTGCGGACGAGGGCTTTCCCAAGCCTCATCCCGACATGCTCCAATACTTGATGACCGCCCTGGGAGCCAAACCGCAGCGCACACTGATGATCGGCGACACCACGCACGACCTGGAGATGGCTCGCAGCGCCGGGGTGCCGTCCGTCGCGATGGGCTATGGCGCACATCCCCGCGAGAGCCTCGAGGCGCAGGGGCCGCTCGCCTGTTTGATGTCCTTCGCCGAGCTGGTGCGATGGGTCGATCGAAACGGCTGATCTGCGACAGCGCGATCCTGCAGGAGGGCGGGAAGGGCGTGCGCTTTATCGTCGAGCGACAGGGTGAGTCGCAGCCCGCCTTCGCGATCCGGCACCAAGGCGCCGTCTACGCATACCTCAATCGCTGCGCGCACATCGCGACCGAGCTGGACTGGGCCGAGGGTGAGTTCTTCGACCTGACCGGTTTATACTTGATGTGTTCCACCCACGGCGCGACCTACCTGCCGAACACCGGCCGTTGCCTGCGTGGCCCCTGCAGCGGTCGCGGTCTGGCCCGCTTGCCGGTCGAGGAGTCTGGCGGGAAGGTCTACCTGTTATCGGAGCAGTGAGGTACATCAATGGCAGAGCCCGAAGCGGCTAGTCGCGAGAATTGGGAGCGGGCGGTACTGGAGCGGTTGGTCCGGTCGGTCCTGGACGAGCAGCGGCGCTCGCGGCGCTGGGGCATTTTGTTCAAGTCGCTCGGCTTCCTCTATCTGTTCATCGTGCTGTTTGTCGCGTTGGGCTGGTTCGGCGGCAAAGAGAAGGCGCTGCCGGGCAAGCACACGGCGCTGGTGGAGGTCAACGGCGTGATCGCCGCGGACAGCCAGGCCAGTGCGGAGCGCGTGAACGCGGGGTTGCAGGATGCATTCAAGGACACCAAGACCGCGGGCGTCATCCTGCGGGTCAACAGCCCGGGCGGGAGCCCGGTACAAGCGGCGCAGATCAACGGGGAAATGCGGCGCCTGCGTTCGCTGTATCCGAAGATACCGCTGTACGTCGTCGTGGAGGACGTCTGCGCCTCGGGCGGCTACTACGTGGCCGTGGCCGCCGATCGCATCTACGTAGATCAGGCCAGCATCGTCGGTTCCATCGGCGTGCTGATGGACGGCTTCGGCTTCACAGGCACGATGGAGAAGCTTGGGATCGAACGGCGCCTGCTCACCGCGGGGGACAACAAGGGATTCCTGGATCCGTTCTCCCCGCTCAACCCGAAGCAGAGGGATTTCGCGGAAAAGATGCTGTCCGAGGTGCACCGTCAATTCATCGACGTGGTACGGCGCGGCCGCGGCAAGCGCCTCAAGGAGACACCCGAGATGTTCAGCGGGCTCATCTGGACCGGTCAGAAGAGCATCGAGCTGGGACTGGCGGACGCTCTGGGCAGCGTGGACTACGTGGCACGCGAGGTGATCAAGGCCGAGGACATCGTCGACTTCACGCCTCACGAAAACCTCGTCGAGCGCTTCGCCCGCCGCTTCGGGGCCGCGACCGCCGAGGCGCTGGTGCGGACCGCCTCACCCCGCCTGCGCTGATTGCAGGATGCGCGAGGGCTTGCAACGCGAACACTGTAGCCCGCCGGTCGAGATCCGGTGGAGCGTTTCTCCAGTCACGGATCTGCTGCATTCGGATGCTCTCTCCAGGCAGGGTCAGCTCGGTGGCAAGGCAGAGTCTGGTCCCTGGATCGCATGTTTCCAGCAGTGCTGCGAGCAGCTGATTGTTGCGATAGGGTGCTTCGATGAACAACTGCGTGCAGCCTTCGCGGCGCGATCGCGACTCGAGCTCGCGGATGCGCGCGGCTCGCGCGGAGGACTCTACCGGAAGATACCCGCAAAAGCAGAAGCTCTGCCCATTCAAGCCGGAGGCCGCGAGACCTAGCACTAGAGAAGAAGGGCCCACCAGCGGAATCACGGTTAGGCCATACTGATGCGCGAGTGCGACCAACTGCGTGCCGGGGTCGGCCACGGCTGGATAACCCGCTTCCGAGAGCAACCCGATGCGTTCCCCACGCAGCACCGGCTCCAGCAGCGTCGGCAGTTCCTGGGTAGCGGTGTGCTTGTCAAGCGTCTGGATGCGCACCTCGGTCAGCGGCCGGTCGAGCCCGACCCGTCGCAGGAATGCGCGCGCGGTTCTGGCTTCCTCGGCGACGAAGCCATCGAGACCGCGGATGGTTCTAAGGGCGGGCTCCGGCAGCACGTTGTCGGGTTCGCCTCCTCCGAGGGTCGAGGGGATCAGGTACAACGCGCCGGTTGTCATCAACCCGCAGCCCGACCGTGAGTTGCCGCGCTCACAGGGCGTTTATCCCTGCATCGCGGAGCAGGGTGACGACCGCAATCAACGGCAAGCCGATCAGCGCGGTCGGGTCATCGCCTTGGATCCGCTCCAGGAGCGCGATACCAAGTCCCTCGGATTTTGCGCTGCCGGCGCAGTCATACGGCTGCTCCCGGTCCAGATAGGCCGAGATCTGGGATGGCGTCAGTGGGCGAAATCGCACCCGCGTTGGCACGACCCGATCCTGCGTCTGGCCGGTCTGCGCGCGCAGCAGGCAGACCGCGGTATGGAACACGACCTCGTGCCCGCTGATCCGTCTCAGCTGCTCCTGCGCCCGCTCGCGATTGCCGGGTTTGTCAAGACGCACGCCGTCGAGCTCCGCGACTTGGTCCGAGCCTATGATCAGAGCGGTCGGATAAAGCGCGGCGGCTGCGCGCGCCTTGGCATGCGCCAAGCGCAGGGCGGTGGCCTCCGGCGGCTCGCCCGTCAGCGGCGTCTCGTCCAGGTGCGGCGCGAAGGTGTCGAACTCCAGTTGGAGCCGGCTCAGGAGCGCGCGGCGATACGCCGAGGTCGAGGCGAGAACGAGCATCATCAATACATCGCAAGCCCCGCATGCAGCGCGGCGCTGAAGCCTTAACCTTTTGACAGAGAAGCGAGAAAATCTTATCATGCGCCGTTTATTTTGAGGCAGGCTGGGCGCAACAGGCGCAGGTGCTTGAGAACCGAGCATGGTGATCGACGGCGCGGGCGGCGCGAGCAGCGTCGAGCCGCTGATTATCGATGCGACGCGCTTTGCACGCGACACATCGAAGCTCGCCGGCGAGTTGCCGCTTGCGCGTCTGCCGAGACTCGGCGATGTGCTCTTCGACCGCGCGGGGGCGGTCAGGTACGCGGTGGAAGGGTATATGTCGGCGCTGGGACGGCCGGCGCTGCGCTTCGACTTGACGGCCGATCTGGCGCTGCGTTGCCAGCGCTGCCTCGAGCGGTTGCCGCTGCACCTGAACTTGCGCCGGGAGTTCGTCTTGGTCGGACAGGCCGAGGACTTGGATTGCGCAGGCGACGAAGACGAGAACGTCGACGCCATCACGGGCGCAGAATCGCTCGACCTGCATGATCTGGTGGAGCAGGAGATAGTGCTCAGTCTGCCAATGGCGCCGTGCCATGCGGAAGATACGTGCCGTCTGCAGCCGGCGCCGGCGAAGCTGGAGAGGGGCGCATCGCCGTTTTCAGCGCTGGCCGGGCCGAAAGCTGAGTCGGATGAAAATCCGCCGGCTCCCGCTACGGGACTTGATTAAGGAGCACCTACATGGCAGTTCAGCAGAGCAAGAAATCGCCCTCGCGCCGGAACATGCGCAGAATGCACGATGCCTTGGGCAATCCGCCGCTGGCGATCGAACCTGGGTCGGGCGAAGTCCACCTGCGTCACCACATCAGCCCTACCGGATACTATCGCGGCAAGAAGGTCGTCAAGACCCGAGAAGACTGATCCGACTGCCGGCCTCGTGATAGCCAGCTGGTTCCCCGTCCCGCCCTCATCGACCAGCGCCGCGGCAAGGGTAGCGACATGAACCCTTGTGTGGAAATGGGGCCGCGGCACGGCAACGGGGTGTGCCACTAATGGGCATTGCGATCGCCCTGGATTGCATGGGCGGGGACCATGGCGCCCACGTGACCGTTCCCGCGGCGGCCAGCTTTCTATTGCACAATCCCGATGCCGACGTCATTCTCGTTGGGGACGACAAGGTCCTGCGCACCGAATTGAAGCGGGCGGGCCTGTCGGCGGACTCGCGCGTGCGGGTCCAACCTGCATCCGAGGTCGTGGCAATGGACGAGCCGCTGGCGGTGGCCCTGCGAACCAAGCGTGATTCGTCCATGCGGGTGGCCGTCGATCTGGTCAAGACCGGGGACGCCGACGCCTGCGTCAGCGCGGGCAATACGGCCGCGCTGATGGCGGTTTCACGCTTTGTGCTCAAGATGCTGCCCGGCGTCGAGCGCCCGGCCATCGCATCGATGGTCCCGACACGCCGCGGCCGCACCTGCATACTGGACCTTGGCGCCAACGTCGACTGCGGTCCAGTGGACCTGCTGCAGTTCGCTATCATGGGCTCGGTCCTGTTCGGTGTCGTTGAGCAGGTGGAGCGGCCTACGGTCGGGCTGCTGAACATCGGTGCCGAGGAAATAAAGGGTAACGAGGCGGTCAAGCAGGCCGCGGAGTTGCTCAAGACCAGCGGTCTCAATTTCTACGGCAACGTCGAGGGCAACGACATTTACAAGGGCACGACGGACGTCATCGTGTGCGATGGTTTCGTGGGTAACGTGTTTCTCAAATCTTCTGAGGAGCTGGCGCGCATGCTGCGCGACTACCTGCGGGAAGAGTTCACCCGCAATTGGTTCACCAAGCTGTGCGGGTTGATCGCGTTGCCGGTGATCAACCATTTTCGCCTGCGCGTGGACCCGCGGCGCTATAACGGCGCGAGCCTGCTCGGGCTGCGCGGAATCGTGGTCAAGAGCCACGGCTCGGCCGACAGCTTCGCATTCGAGGTCGCCATCAAGCGCGCCTGGGACGAGGCGCGCAGCGGTATCATCCAGCGCATCAGCGAGCGCATGCCGGACCTTCCCGTAAAGGCGGAACGGGCGCTCTGAGATGCATGCCAGGATCGTGGGGACCGGAGGCTATCTTCCAGAAAAGGTCCTGACCAATCGCGATTTGGCACGCATCGTGGACACGAGCGACGAGTGGATCGTCACGCGTACCGGAATCCGTCAGAGGCATATCGCCGCGGATGATCAGAAGGCGAGCGACCTTGCGCTGGAGGCATCGCGCAAGGCCCTGTCTGCGGCCGGGATCGGCGCCGATCAGCTCAACCTGATCGTCGTCGCCACCACCACGCCGGATATGATTTTTCCCAGTACCGCGTGCATTCTGCAGGCCAAGTTGGGGGTGCGCGGCTGTCCCGCCTTCGACGTACAGGCCGTATGCAGCGGTTTTGTGTACGCGCTCGCAACGGCCGACTCGTTCGTCCGCTCGGGTCAGTGCCGCTACGCGCTGGTGGTCGGCACGGAAGTCTATTCGCGCATCCTCGATTGGACCGATCGCTCCACGTGCGTTCTGTTCGGGGACGGGGCAGCCGCGGTCGTCGTGGCGGCCAGCGAGCGCCCAGGGATTCTGGGCAGCAAACTCCACGCCGATGGCAGCTACGCGAAGATCCTGTCCGTTCCGGGTCAGGTCTGCCGCGGCGGCGTCCAGGGCACGGCCTTTGTAACGATGGAAGGCAACGCGGTGTTCAAGTTCGCCGTGCGCGTCCTCGAAGAGGTAGTCGAGGAGACGCTGGCTTCACACGGGTTGAACCGAAGCGCGATCGATTGGCTGATTCCACACCAGGCCAACGTGCGCATCATCGAGGCAACCGCCAGGAAGCTTGGTTTGCCCATGCGCAAGGTGATCGTCACCGTGGACCGTCACGCCAACACCTCGGCTGCGTCCATCCCGCTGGCGCTGGACGAGGCGGTGCGCGACGGCCGCATCGCGAGCGGCCAGCACGTGATGCTGGACGCGGTGGGCGGCGGGTTCACCTGGGGCGCGGTGCTGATGAAGTGGATCTGAGAGAGCTCCCATGAATCTGGGATTCGTGTTCCCCGGCCAGGGCTCGCAGTCGCTCGGCATGATGGCCGGCTTCGAGTCGCTGCCCGCGGTGCGGCGCACGTTCGACGAGGCCGGTGCGGCACTGGCGGTCGATTTGTGGGAGTTGGTAACCAGCGGGCCGGAGGAGGAACTGAACAAGACCGTCAACACTCAGCCGGTGATGCTCGTTGCGGGTGTCGCGCTGTTTCGCGCCTGGAAAGAATTGGGGGGACGCGACCCCATTCTGCTGGCCGGCCACAGCCTAGGCGAATACTCGGCCTTGGTCGCGGCTGGCGTGATCGAGTTCGCCGATGCCGTGCCGCTCGTGCGCTTCCGGGCACAGGCCATGCAGGAAGCGGTGCCGGAAGGGCTGGGCGCCATAGCCGCAATCCTGGGACTGGACGAGGAGGCGGTGCGCTCGGTGTGCATGGAGGCCGCAGCGGCCGGCGTGGTCGAGGCAGCTAACTTCAATTCCCCCGTGCAGGTTGTCATCGCGGGTGAGGCTGCGGGTGTTCAACGCGCCATCGAGTTGGCAAAGGCTCGCGGCGCGAAGCGCGCGGTCCTACTGCCCATGAGCGCGCCTTCGCATTGCAGCCTGATGCGTCCGGCGGCCGAGCGCTTGCGAGAAAGGCTGGCACACACAAACCTGCGGCGGCCGCTGCTGCGCGTCATCAACAATGTCGATGCCGCCACCGAAGATGCACCCGAGCGCATCCGCGATGCGCTGGTGCGCCAGTTGTACCACCCGGTACGCTGGGTGGAAACCGTGAGAACGCTGGCGCGCTCAGGCGTGCGTCAGGTCGTGGAGTGCGGACCCGGGGGGGTGCTCACGGCGCTCGGCAAGCGGACCGCGCCTGATCTCCCGATCGTGGCGCCGAAGGACGCGGGCGAACTGCAGGCGCTTGCGACAAACACCAACGGCGGGACGCGATGAAACCCCTGGAAGGGAAGCTGACCTTGGTCACCGGCGCCAGCCGAGGCATCGGCCACGCGATCGCACTGGAACTCGCCGCCCAGGGGGCCGTGGTAGCGGGCACGGCTACATCCAGTTCCGGCGCCGATCAGATCTCCCGAACCCTGGCGGAGCAGGGGTTCAAGGGACGCGGCTTCATCCTCAACGTGACCGATGCGCCGCAGATGGAGCGGGTGCTCGAGGCCGCTCAGGCCGAGTTCGGACACCTCTATGCCCTGGTCAACAACGCGGGCATCACGCGCGACAACCTACTCATGCGGATGAAGGACGGCGAGTGGAACGACATCATGGAGACCAACTTGACTGCGGTCTTCAGGCTTTGCCGCCTCTGTCTGCGTGATCTGATGCGCGCGCGCGAGGGCCGCATTATCAACCTGGTTTCGGTTTCCGGCGAGATGGGCAACGCGGGGCAGACCAACTATGCCGCAGCAAAGGCCGGCGTGATCGGGTTCAGCAAGTCTCTGGCGCGCGAGATCGGCAGCCGGAACGTCACCGTAAACTGCGTGGCCCCGGGGTTCATCGATACGGATATGACGCGCGCCATTAGCGAAGCACAGCGCCAGGCGCTGGTTCAGCACATCCCGTTGGGGCGCTTTGGCCAGCCGGCTGACGTGGCGGCGGCAGTCGCTTTCCTGGCTTCGCCCTCGGCAGCGTATATCACCGGGATAACCCTTGACGTCAACGGCGGAATGCTCATGCGCTGAGCCCTGGACGCGGGGAAGTAGCCACTGGCCTGCCACCCGCGCCTGGCAATTTTGGTACACTAACTAATTATCTTACGCGGCGCCCAAGAAGACCAAACATGCGCCTGCAGGCGGCATCTCTGGCGACGTGGTTCGATCGCTACCCACTCTCGTAGACAGGAAGGGAACTTGATGGAAACCGTTGAACAACGCGTGAAGAAGATCGTGGCCGAGCAGCTGGGCGTGAACGATGCGGATATCAAGCCCGAGTCGACCTTTGTCGATGACCTTGGCGCCGACTCGCTGGATACGGTCGAGCTGGTGATGGCGCTGGAGGAGGAGTTCGAGTGCGAAATCCCGGATGAGGAAGCGGAGAAGATCACTTCGGTGCAGCAGGCCATCGACTATATCAACGCTCACCTGAAGCAGTAGCTTGATCAGCGACTGGGCTGCGGAGCACAGTTGTCCAAGCGCAGAGTGGTTGTGACCGGGCTTGGCACCGTTTGCCCGGTAGGTAACGATGTCCGGGAGGCCTGGTCCAACATCCTTGCGGGCAAATCGGGGATCAGGCGGATAAGCCGTTTCGATCCGTCGCCTTTCGCCTCTCAGATCGCGGGCGAAGTGCAGGGCTTCGACGTCAGCAAGGTGTTGTCACCCAAGGAAGCCCGCCGCTTCGACACGTTCATCCACTTTGGGATGGCCGCCGCGATCGAGGCGGTGAACGATGCTGGGCTGCAGCTGCCGGCGCCGAACGCTGAGCGCATCGGCGTCAACATCGGATCGGGCATCGGCGGCCTGCCCATGATCCAGGATACCCACAAGACGCTGCTCGAACACGGACCTCGCAAGATCTCGCCTTTTTTCATTCCCGGCGCCATCATCAACATGGTGTCGGGCAATCTGTCCATCATGTTTGGGTTCAAGGGCCCGAACCTCGCCATGGTGACCGCCTGTACTACCGCCAATCATTGCATCGGTGATTCCATGCGCCTGATCGAGTACGGCGATGCGGATGTCATGATCGCCGGGGGGTCGGAGGCGTGTCTGTGCGCGCTGGGCGTCGGCGGATTCTCCGCCATGCGCGCGCTCAGCACGCGCAACAATGATCCGGCCACCGCGAGCCGCCCGTGGGACAAGGACCGTGACGGGTTCGTCCTGGGCGAGGGCGCCGGGGTCGTGGTGCTCGAGGAAGAACAACACGCTCGGAAACGCCGCGCAAAGATCTACTGCCGGCTGGACGGCTACGGGATGAGCGCCGACGCACACCACATGACGGCGCCGTGCGAAGACGGTGAAGGGGCAGCCCGCTCCATGGTCAGCGCACTGCGCAGCGGCGAGATCAACCCCGACGAAGTGGACTACATCAACGCACACGGCACATCCACGCAGCTCGGGGACCTCGCGGAGACAGTGGCCGTCAAGCGCTGTTTCGGGGAACACGCGCGGAAGGTGGCGGTGAGCTCAACCAAGTCCATGACGGGCCACCTGCTGGGAGCGGCTGGCGGGGTGGAGGCGGTCTTCACCGCGCTGGCTCTGAAGCATCAGATCGCGCCCCCGACCATCAACATCTTCACCCAAGATCCGCAATGCGATCTGGACTATGTGCCGAATCGCGCGCGTGAGACGCCGATCCGTGTGGCGCTGTCGAACTCATTCGGGTTTGGCGGAACCAACGGGACCCTGGCCTTCCGTCGTTTCGACGGTTAGCCGGAAGCCAAATTCCCGATTCGCCAGTCGCGCCGCAGGCGCGGGGCATTTCACGTCGACAACTTCGGCCGGGCCAACCTCGTTGCCGCGGATCGGGACCTCAACATGGCACGAAGGGAAGCGCCCGTGCGAACCCGCCTGAGGCGCCGTGCCACCGACCGCAGCGTCGTCAGCTCGGTGCTACGCATCATGGCAAACACGCTTGTGCTCGCTGCGGTTGCCGTCTCGGGCTGGGTCGCATACTTCGCGTGGACCCCGTTAGACGTGCCCGCTTCAGCCCGTCGCTTCGCGGTGGAGCAGGGCGCCACCTTGCGCGGCGTGGGGCGGGAGCTGGTGAATGACGGCATCCTGTACGAGACCACGACCTTCGTGCTCTTGGGCCGGTTCCTCGGCAAGGCCGGGGCGGTCAAGGTGGGCATCTACGATCTGCCGGAGCGGATAACACCCGTTGCGCTGATCGAGAAGTTGGCGCGTGGCGAAGTCTTGCAATCCGAGATCACGTTCATCGAGGGATGGACGTTTGCACAGATGCGTGCGGCCCTGGATGCTCATCCCGGCGTGAGGCACGACACGGCCGGGCTCTCGGATGAGGAGGTGCTGCGGCGGGTGAAGGCGCCGGAACTCCACCCAGAGGGTTTATTCTTTCCGGACACCTATCGCTTCAACACCGGCGCCAGCGATCTACAAGTCCTGTCTCGTGCATATCAGACGATGGAGGAGCGGCTGCGCGCGGCTTGGGAGACGCGCGATCCGGGACTGCCGTATGAGACACCCTACGAGGCCTTGATCATGGCCTCGATCGTTGAGAAGGAGACGGGTCGCTCGGAAGAACGGCGGATGGTCGCGGCAGTCTTCTGCAACCGGCTTAAGCGCGGCCTCCGGCTCCAGACCGATCCCAGCGTGATCTATGGAATGGGCAACGCGTTCGACGGCAACTTGCACAAACGGAACCTGGAAACCGACGGGCCTTACAATACCTACACGCGAAGCGGATTGCCCCCCACCCCCATCGCCCTGCCCGGTCAAGCATCCATCGAGGCGGCCATGAGTCCGGCGCCCAGCTCAGCGTTGTATTTCGTGTCGCGCGGAGACGGCAGCTCCCAGTTTTCTTCAACCCTGGATGAGCATAATCGCGCCGTGCAGAAGTACCAGCTCAAGCGCTGAGGGATGCCATGGCCGGGCTGTTCATTACAGTTGAGGGCATAGACGGAGCGGGAAAGTCTACGCACCTGCAGTGGCTGGTCGAATACTTCGAAGGTCGTGAGCGGCTGGTTACCGCGACCCGCGAACCCGGGGGTACCCCCGTAGGCGAAGCCCTTCGAAGACTGCTACTGGATTCGGAGCATCAGATCCATGCGGAAACCGAGGCGCTGCTGATGTTCGCCGCCCGGCGTGAACACCTGGATCGCGTAATCCTTCCTGCCCTGGCAGCAGGCCGAGTCGTCTTGTGCGACCGATTTACCGATGCAACGTTTGCGTACCAGGGGTGGGGCAGAGGAGTGAGCCTGGCCAGGCTGGAGATTCTCGAGCAGTGGGTGCAGGGCGGCCTGCAGCCCGACCTCACCCTCTTCTTCGACGTGCCGGTCGAAGTGGGCCACAGGCGCATGGACCGGGGCCGCGCACCGGATCGGTTTGAACGGCAACCGGGGGATTTTTTCGAGCGGGCGCGATCGGGATACTTGGATCGGGCCGCTCATTACCCAACGCGCTTCCGCGTAATCGACTCCACCCGCAGCATTGGCGAAATTCATAAAACGCTTGAAGATATTCTTGTACCATATTAATTTATAGATGATTTACCCGTGGAACCGTCCTCTCTGGGAGAGACTGCGAGCTCGCCCAGGCGGCCCCGCCGGAGCGGTCTTGCTCGCCGGACCGCGAGGGTTAGGCAAGCGCGCGTTCGCTTGCGTCCTCGCCCAGGGAATTTTGTGCCGAAGCCCTCAACCGGACGGCGAGCCTTGTGGCGTATGCGCGTCGTGCCATCTGTTCGAGAGCAGGTCTCATCCCGATTTTCGACTCGTCGAACCAGCGGATGATGAGCCAGCAACCGAGCCGGCGCTCGGCGGAACGCCGGGATTGCGCGGTCCGCGGGTCATCATGGTCAGCCAAGTCCGGGCACTCGCGGATTTTCTGGCCATCACATCCCATCTCGGCGGTGCCAAGGTCGTTCTGATTCAGCCCGCCGACCGGATGCATATCAGTGCCGCCAACGCGCTATTGAAGACGTTGGAAGAACCGATGCCGGGCACGGTGTTCCTTCTGGTCGCGGATCGACCGCACCGACTGCCCTCGACGGTACGCAGCCGCTGCTTTCGAATCGACTTTCAGATCCCCCCTCGCGACATGGCGCTCGACTGGCTTGCTGCGAAGCGCACGATCGACCCGGAAGTCGCATTGGCGCAAGCCGGGTTCGCGCCGCTCGCGGCTGAGCGGCTGGGGCAAGGAGGATACTGGGATCGCCGCCGCGCGCTCAACGAGCTCCTGGTCTCGCCCCCCAAGGATCCGGGAGACCTGGCGGCTCAGATGGATACCGAGGAGATGCCAACGATGTACCACCTGCTCTATCGGTGGTGCCACGACCTGGTCTCAGCGCGCATCGCCGGCCGGGTGCGCTATAACCCGGACTGCGCTGAAAACCTGCTTCGACTTGCCGATAATGCAGACGTACTTGAGTTAGACAGCCTGGCGAAAGAGCTCATTGCCGCACTCCGCGCCTTGGACCATCCCCTAAACCCACGACTCGTCATCGAGCAGCTGGCCATTCGCTACACTCGTATGATGGCAAGGCAGCCTTCCTGATGTCCGCCGAAGCGCCCTCCGGCCTTCCTCGCCCCGGTGCAATCTCCCTGAACATCAAGGAGAAATCAATCCTGTATGCGGCCTACATGCCATTCGTAAAGGGTGGGGGCATCTTCATCCCCACGGCTCGAAGCTATAAGCTTGGAGATGAGATCTTCATGTTGATCACGCTGCTGGATGACCCCCACAGGCTTCCAGTGGCCGGGAAGGTCATCTGGATTACCCCACCTGGGTGTCACGGTAATCGCGTCCAGGGGGTAGGGGTCCAGTTCAAGGAGGATGGGGGCGGGCCCGTGGCAAAATCGCGGATCGAGTCGCTGTTAGCCGGTCAGCTGCAACTGAACCGTCCTACCCACACCCTCTGACCAGCGCGGTAGCGTTCGGACTGTGCTGGTCGACTCACACTGCCACATCAATTTCCCGGAACTCGCCGGGGATCTCGATGGCGTCGTCACCAGAATGGGAAGGGCAGGCGTGAGTCACGCGCTTTGCGTCAGCGTCAGTCTCGAGACGCTCCCCGAGGTCCTCGCGATCGCAGAGCGATTCCCGAACATCTACGCGTCCGTGGGGGTGCACCCGAACGAGCGCGGTGGTGTCGATCCATCACTCGAGCAGCTCGCAGAGTTAGCCTCGCATCCCCGGATCGTGGCAATTGGAGAAACCGGCCTCGATTACTACCGAGAAAGCGGCGACCTCGAATGGCAGCGCCAGCGGTTTCGGACGCACATCCGGGCGGCTCGCGCGTGCTCCAAGCCGCTGATCATTCACTGCCGCCAAGCCTCCGAAGACACGCTCGCGATCATGCTGTCCGAAGGGGCTGCGAAGGTCGGCGGCGTCATGCATTGCTTCACCGAAACCCTTTCGGTTGCCGAAGCGGCCTTGGCGATGAACTTCTACATCTCCTTTTCCGGGATTCTAACGTTCAACAACGCCAAGGAACTCAGGGAAGTCGCGGGAAAGCTGCCTCTCGATAGAATGCTGATCGAGACCGATGCCCCGTATCTCGCCCCCGCGCCCCATCGCGGGAAGACAAACGAGCCCGCTTACGTGCGACGGGTCGCTGAGCAAATCTCGGAGATCCATGCTGTCCCGCTTGACGGGGTGGCCGCCGCCACTTCGGCTAATTTTTTTGCTTTGTTTAATCTAAAACCTTAAGAGCATCGGTTAATGCGTTAAGAACCCTGCGATTGCGAGATTCTGCGCACTCCTTGAATGGCGCATAATGTGTATTATGTTAAATAGAGTGTGTGAGACTAGCAGCCCCCTCTCGCAAAGTTGTGTGCATGTGGTGCTGACGGCGGAAACCGCTCGAAACGCTCTGAGAATGTATGTGTAAAGCTTTGAGACTTAATCGTTATATACGCTATTCCAGCAGCCTCGCCTAAAACGATCATGCGCGGATGCCTAAGCATTGGCCTGCCTTGCCCATTCGTAGAAACACACGGCCGCCGCGGCGCCGACGTTCAGGGATTCGACTCCAGGCCGCATGGGAACCCGGATTCTCGCTTGCGCTTGCGCGAGCAACTCGGGGGAAATCCCGGGGCCTTCGCCTCCGACGATGAACCCGACATTGCCACCCAGGTGTGCGTCGAACAAGGACGTCTCTGCGTCGGTTGTGCAAGCGATCAACCTCGCACCGAGACCGCCAGCGTCAAGCGCCAGACTGCGATGCTCCTGGACTGCCAGCAGAAACTGCGCACCCATTCCTCCACGCAGACACTTCGGAGACCACGGATCGGCGCAGTCGCTCGAAAGGTGAACCGCGCTGGCGCCGGCCGCGGCCGCGCTGCGGAGTATGGCTCCGACGTTGCCAGGATCGCGAACGCCATCGAGCAGGACCTGAAACCCTCGCCCCTGGCTCAATGCGATCGCCCCTGGCATTGGCGCCACGGCCAGAATTCCGAGTGGAAATTCGACGGGCGCCACTTCATCGAAAAGGGAGTCGCTCAGCGCCGTTGACCTTGCCTGTTGCGCCAGCGCGCCGATCTCGGGGTGCTTCATGGCTGACCGCTTCACGACAAGCTCAACCCCTTCCGGCCCAAAGCGCTCCAGGTAGCTCTGGACCAAGTGCACACCGTCCAATACGATCCTCCCCTCTTCGCGCCGCGCCCGTGAGGAACGTACAAGGCGCCGGATGGATTTATACGCAGCATTATTCCTGGAAGTAATCTGTTTCATACGCGGCGCCCTCTGCTCGAGCGGAGAATGCAGAAGACAGTTCTCGTTGGCAAACACTACTCGCCCGTTGCGGAGCCGACCCCCACCGCGTAGGCGCGCCGAGCAGTGTGGCGAGAGACTGGCAGAATGTCGACGATGCGTACCACTGGGCGGGGGCGAGAAATTCCACTGGAGCCAGCGTCGGCCGGTGCCTCCGCCCCCGACCGCCCTCGCCCGCCCGCCTCGGCCCGAATGCAACTGCGCGAATATGCCGGTGTGGATGCTCTGCCGAGGAGCTACGCAGAGCTGCTTGAATGGGGAGCCCAGCAGGACATGCGCCACGGCCGGGCGTGGCTCGAGGCCGTGATGCATCACGGGGCGTCGGGCGATGACAGGCCTGTGCTGTTCGGTATCGAGGACTCCGCGGGACTGCCTCGGGCACTCAGCGCCGGGCTGTCCTCCGACCGGTATTCCAAGGGGCTTCACGGCCGTGCGCTCATACTGGCGCAGGGCGACGATACTCCCTATAGGCCGCTCGTCGCGGAAGGGGTTTCGACGCTCGAGGTGTTGCGGATGGTGGCCCGCCACGCCCGCCGATCCGATCGACCTTACGACGTGCTGCGCGTAAGTCCGCTCGATCCCGACTCGGACTTGTTCCAGCGCCTGCCCTCAGCGTTGCGGGCCGAGGGCTGGATCCCGCAGCGCTTCTTCATGTTTGCCAACTGGTACGAGCACGTGTCTGGGTTGGGTTCCGACGAGTTTCTGCGCGCACGATCGTCCCGCCTGCGCAGCACCGTGGAGCGCCGCACGCGCAGCCTGGTGAGGTCCGGCCGCTGCCGCATTGAGGTCAGCACGGGTGGCCCTACCCTGGACACGTACATTTCGGATTACGAGCTCGTCTTCACGCGCAGCTGGAAAAGGGGCCTGGCGGAGGTCTCCGTGAACTATTTGCACGCCATCATCCGCGTCGCGGCGCAAGCTGGCGCGCTCCGGTT
>DATJVW010000261.1:0-2784 GCA_035501675.1 Burkholderiales bacterium | reverse complement strand
AACGGTGGACGGTGGAAGCGGCCACGTTGAGCCTCTGGGCTGTTTGCTTGATGTTGAGCAGTTCCCCCTCGGGGGGCTCGATGGGCGGCTGGTAGCGAGGAATGGCACGCGTGTAGCGCAAGCTGCTGACGATGACCGCGGTGAAGCGCTCGCCGTAGGCGCTTGTGCGACCTTGCCGATTGAGGATGCCGGCGATAGTCGTGTCCGGGTAGTGCGCAGCCAAACGTCTGATCAACTCGATGGTGTCCTCATCGGTGCGCACCGCGGCCTGTCTGCGCGGCAACTCGAGCTCGAGTTCGGTCAGTGCGCCCGAGCGCCAGCGCAGAGTCAGATCCGCGCGGTGCTCTTCGCGGTTGACCGCGATGATGACCTCCTCCAGTAACGCGCGTAACAGCTCCTTGCGGTCGCGATCCTCGGTTGTAGGCGCCGACCACACGCGCTTAAGATCCACGCCAAGAGTACGGATACGCTCCACCTGGGCGGCATCTAACGCGCGCGCCCTTTGCTGCTCGCGAATGGCGAGCTCGCTCTGAGCTTGCTGCAACTCGCGCAGCCGCCTCTCCCATTCGGCCTCCAGTCCACGGGCTACCAGTCGGTTCTCGGGCTCCACGCTGCGATAGCGCCGCTCGGCGCGCTCGGCTTCGTAACGCGCTCGCTCCACCGCCAGACGCCACTGCGAAAGGGCTGAATCGCAATCGGCCTCCAGTTGCTGCGCGGCTTTGAGGCTGGCCTGCAAAGCCGCCGGCGTGAGCGCGTCGATAACGACTCTGGTCACCGCTTGATCGATCTGCACACCACCGATGTTCAGGCAATACTGGCCGCGCCCCTCCACCAGGGTCTTGCCCGGGCAGTGGTACCCGGGAGCGGAGAAGTTGCCGCGATAGTGCGTGTGCAGCCGCCGCCCGCAGTGTCCGCACACCGCCAAGCCTTGCAGCAGCGCGTTGCCCTCTCTCACCGCACCTGCGGCCTGGTGCGCCTGCGGGCGGATGTTGTTGCCCAGGCGCTTCTGGTTTGCTTCATAGGTCGCCCAGTCGATGTAGCCCTCATGGTGATCGTGAATGAGCACGGACCACTGCGCGCGTGGCACGCGGCGCAGGCGCTTGCCGATGCCACCGTGGTCGTTGACGAAGCGCTCCACCCGGCTTCTGCCGTAGACGTAGGCGCCAGCATACACCGGGTGTCGCAACACCTTGTGGATGGCGGTGTAGGTGGGAGCCACCCAGCGGATCTCGCTTAGCCCGTTGCACTGCAACGGGAAGCTCAGGCCCTGGGTGCGAAACCACAGCCACACTTGCCGAGCCGAGCCAAGCTCGGCGAAGCGCTCGAACACGGTGCGGATGGCGCCGACCACGGAGGCGTCGGGATGAAAGCGCACCTCGCCGTCCTGCTCGCCATAGACAAAGCCCACTGGCAGCCCGCGGCGAAGTTCTCCGCGTGCGGCCTTGTTGCGAATGCCGCCCTCCAGGCGAGCGCGCAGGATGTGCAGCTCGGCTTCACTCATAGTGCCCTTGAGGCCGAGCACCAGGCGATCGTTGAACAGGGCCGGATGATAGATGCCATCGGCATCACCGATCAGAGTGTCCGTCATCCCGCACAGATCGAGCAGGCGATACCAGTCGGCGTTGTTGCGCGCAAGACGCGAGACCTCCAGGCCCAGCACGATGCCCACGTGCTTGAGCGCGACTTCCGTGGTCAGGCGGGCAAAGCCCAGGCGCTGTGCGCTGCTCGCCCCTGACATGCCAAGGTCATCATCGATCACGCTGATCTGATCGCGCTGCCAGCCCAGTGTCGCGGCACGCTCAACCAGCGCATACTGACGCAGCGTGGACTCGCGATTGTGTTCGACCTGAGCCGCGCTGGATTGGCGCACGTAGACGATGGCGGCGCGCTGCAGGTGGCTGGGTTGCAGTTTCGTGCTATCACTCATCGCTTGGTCCCTCCGGCTCGTGTGCGCCGTCCTGGACGGCCTTGGCGATCATGCGCGCCAGGATCTCGAGCACGAGGGCGCGCTGGGGCTCTGCGAGCCCTTCCCATAGGTACGCGTGAGGGTTGTGGGTGTAGAACAGATCTAGACTCAGCTGCTCCATGGCTCTCCTCTTGTGCAGGTACTGTTTCTGCCCTACCCGGGTTGCTTGGGCGGCGCAGAAGAGCATCGACGAGGAGGCGCAGGTGGAGCAAGTCTGTGAGCGAGGCCAGGGCAGCACTCGGCGCATGCTCCCCGGAGCAGGGCATGACGCCTGATTTGAGGTCGGTCCATTCGGCAGGTACGAGCGAGCGGCTGCCGTCGGGAAGCACAAGCAGCAGATGCAGTCGGCTGCGCCGGCGGGTGTGTCCCAGAACTCTTAGCGACTCGCCTTCGAAGGGATGGCGCTTACGAGTGATGATGACGCTGGAGGGAAGGTCGCGGAGATGGGTAGTGTGTGGCTGGGTCCTTCGACTCAATTCCGCATGCCGAACTCATGAAATCGGTGGCGCGCCGGGTCTCAGACCGGCACCTGCTGCATCTGATCAAGATGTGGCTCGAAGCCCCGGTGGAAGAAGACGACGGCAAGGGCGGAAAGAAGCGAACGACACCGAACAAGGACAGCGGGCGTGGCGTTCCACAGGGGGCCCCGATCTCACCGCTGATGGCTAATTTGTACATGCGGCGATTTGTGCTGGGATGGAAGAGGCGAGGGCTGGAGACGCGGCTGCGTGCGAAGATCGTGTCGTATGCAGACGATTACGTCATCTGCTGCAAGGGCAGCGCACAACACGCGATGACCGAGATGCGGCGGATAATGG
>DATJVW010000260.1:0-21645 GCA_035501675.1 Burkholderiales bacterium | reverse complement strand
GTCATCGACTACAGGAAAGTCGACTTCGAGGACGCTCTCCACGACTACGATGTCGTCCTGCACAGCCAGGATGCGGCGGCGCTGGAGAAATCCCTATCCGTGTTGAAGCCGGGCGGCATGCTCATCTCGATTTCCGGTCCTCCGGACCTGGCATTCACCAAGGCAATTGGCGCGCCGTGGTTCGTAGGCGTCATCGCCCGCCTGCTGAGCTTCGGAGTCAGGAAGAAGGCGGCCCGGCGTGGCGTGAGGTATTCCTTCCTCTTCATGCGAGCCAGCGGACACCAGCTGCACGACATCACCGGACTGATCGAGGCCGGCGTCATCCGCCCCGTGATCGATCGCGTCTTTCCATTCGAATCGACCAACCAGGCCCTGGCCCACGTCGAAACAGGACGCGCGAAGGGCAAAGTCGTCGTCAAGATCAAGTAGTCCTGGATCTTCCTGCTCCTCCGCGGATCCCTGAATTGGCCGCTTCTGGCGTTAGCGGACGCCATGCTGGCCAGCAAATGAAAAAGCCCTTGTCTCGTCGACAAGGGCTTTCGATATCTGGCGCGCCCGGCAGGATTTGAACCCACGACCCCCTGGTTCGTAGGGGGTAACTGTGATCAATAGCGTCAATCACTTACAGCGCTTGCCACCAATCACTCCCAATCACGGACAACGTCAGCAAACGACCCGAAGGGGACGTCGCTGAACTGCGTTCGCTATCAGCTGCAACAACGAGTACCGTAACGTCGCCAACTTCCCTGCAAGGGCCATGTCATGAACTTCCAGACGCTCGAAATTCGTTCGGAGCAGGCCGTTTTGTTCGTAGACATTTCCGCCCCTCCAATGAACCTGCTGGGACCGGAGTTGGTGCGTGACCTCGTTTCGCTCATCGAGCAGGCAGAGGCAGACCGCACCGTACAAGTGCTGGTGTTCGGGAGTGCAGATGCGGAGTACTTCATCTCTCATGTGGACGTGACGAAGGTGAAGGAATACCGTCAGGAAGCCGCCAAGCTGGTCGGCGAAGCATCAATTGGGCTTCTATTTCGTCGACTCAGCGAAAGCCGCCTCGTAACGATCGCTCAGATAGAAGGCCGAGTCCGGGGCGCTGGAAGCGAGTTTGTGCTCGCGTGTGATATGCGATTCGCCGCCCGAGAGTCAGCGATATTCGGCCAGCCTGAACCTGGTCTTGGCAGCATCCCCGGCGCTGGTGCCGTCCAGCACCTCACGCGCCTCATGGGCCGGGCACGGGCCCTCGAGGTTCTTCTAAGTGCGGATGACTACGACGCGGAACTCGCTGAGCGATACGGTTGGATTAATCGTGCAATGCCAGCCGAGGCGCTCGGTGAATTCGTGCGGTCTCTTGCGCATAGGATTGCCGGGTTTCCCACAGCGGGCCGATTGGCAGTAAAGCAACGTGTCAATGCGATCGCGCTTGCTCCGGTCGAGGACTTTCGCCGCGATTCCGATTTGTTCGCCGAAACGCTGAATGACCCCGAGGCCCAGGCACGCGCGCAGGCCGCAGCCAAGATGGGTTTTCAGACCCGCAACGCCGAAATGAACCTTGGCCGGTTGCTCGGCGACCTAGCCGACGGTTGAATGTCCGGTTCTGACCCTAAGCGGACATCGTCATTGTCGTACCCACATCACTGGGGCAAGCTCTGATTGTTAGTTCTCCTTGTTCCAGGACCTGGACTTGATCAAGATCCAGAAGGTCATCAAATGAGCAATGAGGACCAGAGGCGCGTAGAACGTGTAGATATACCAAAGCGTAGCCAGGTTGAAGCTCGGCACGTTTATCTGCAAGACGTTGCGCAATCCGTTGAGCAGGTCCAGGAATCCCCATGTGGTGGTCACCCACACCAGGGGAATGGCAACACGCCAGTTACTCCGCAGAACAATGATGGAAACAAAGGCCAGCGCTGCTTCTAAGAGATCGCCGTAGGCAGTATTGCTGAGGAATTCCCTGGGCAGTCTCGGATCGATCATGTCCGAGACCAACACGGTCATTCCCACATAGCGAGGGACCTGCACGAAGAGCAGGGCCGTTAGAGCTGAATTGCGGGACAGCTTGGTCAGTGCCGGCCACACGTACCATGCGGCAACGACGCCGAAGACGACCGCGCTCGTAAGAATCTGCATCCAGAAAATTGCCACGCTATTCATTCGCGCCTCCGCGCCCGGCCCACGGTGGATAATCGACATAGCCGCGCTCGCATCTCGGGCTGGTCGCGCGTATATTTGTACCACCTTGCACAAAAAGGCAAGCGTTTTTTATGCGCTCCAGTACAAAACAAACGCGCCAGCGCGGCAGACCTCGGTCTTACGACAGGGACGTTGCGCTTGGCGCCATTCGCGACGCGTTTTGGAATCGGGGTTTCTCGGCCACATCACTCGACGACATCGCTGCTGCCGCGGGCATGAACCGGCCAAGCTTGTATGGGGCCTTCGGTGACAAGCGTGAGATGTACCTCGCGGCGCTGCGGGCCTTCGCAGCCGAGTCAGGGCGCGAATTGCAGAAGGCGCTCGACGCCCCCACGCTTCGTGAAGGGCTCGAAGCTTTCTATTCGCAGGCGATCCATGATTACCTACGGGGCGATGGCCCACCCCGCGGGTGCCTCGTCATCTGCACGGCAGTTACGGAGGCTACCGGCGATTCGGCGATCCGATCCGCGCTGGCAGAGGTACTAGCTGATGTCGATTCCGTTGTTGCTGCTCGAATCGCCCGGGCCCAAGCCGAAGGGGACCGATGCACGGTCGGCGAAGCAAAGGACTTAGCGCGGGTAGCGACCAGCGTGCTTCACAGCGTAGCCGTGCGCGCACGGGCCGGCGCTCGCCGAAGCGAGCTCATGAAAATTGCGCGGTCTACGGCCGAGCTCATAGTCGGTCGGGTGTCGAGCGACGAAAAGCAGGGTCGGTAGGTACCGCGGCGAACAAAGTCCGCACCACGCTTCGCCTTGGTACGTACCAGACGACTACCCTTTGCTGTTGATCTATGAGGGGCGCTTCGACCCATAGCCGATATTGCGGGCGGCTCATTTCAAGTCGTCTGTCGAAGCGTACCGGTCGTTTACGGCGATCGCTTCCTGGAGGAGCCGATCATCCTCGGGCGCTGACCCGCCAAGTGAAGCGTAGTCCGCCCTCTTGGACGATGGTCCTCCGGCATTGAGCGTGGCTAGAACGCGGTAGATAGCCCAGCCACAAGCGCCCACAACCAGTACCAGGAGAATCGTCGCGGTCATGTCACTCATTGCACGCTCCGCCAAACACGTTCAGGCGAATAGTAGACCGCGGGGCTAATGTCCGCTATTGGCCGATAGCTGACACGACGACAAGAATGAAAAAGCCCCTGTCATTCGACAGAGGCTTGATTGTTCTGGCGCGCCCGGCAGGATTTGAACCCACGACCCCCTGGTTCGTAGCTAAAGTCCTGCAGCGCATCTAGCTGAATCTTGGTTGTTTCTTGCGGTCACGTCCGTTGCAAACTGCATGACCGTGCAGAACGATTCACTACTCATTCAGGCAAAAGTACGGCGGGGATAGCGGAGGTCTCAGGTAGTTGTCAATCGGTTAGAAAACGCGCGGATGCCTGGCGACAAGCCGTGATGCCAGGCACCCGCGAACAGGAGCTCGTTCGGGGCTCTCCCCTAACCTCAGTCGACCTTCAACAGGATCTTGCCGTGGACGTGCCCGCCCTCGCTCAGCTGGTGGGCGCGGCGCACCTCGGCCAGGGGGAGGACTGAGTTCACGATCGGGCGAACCTTCCCCGCGTCGACGAGGTCGGCGATCGTCGCAAGGAGCTCAGCGTTGGATTGAGTTGCCAGGAACTCGGCTCGCACCCCGTGCTTGGCCGCTTCACCCGCATCGGGCGGAGCCGCGACCGAAACGAGCACGCCACCGCGCCGGAGCGCCTTGTACGAGTCCGTCTGGGTTTTCCCGCCAATCGTGTCCAACACGACATCCACGTCGCGGACCACCTCGTCGAACCTTACCTTGTCGTAGTCGATGGCCTGGTCGACCCGGAGCTCCTGGAGGTAGGCCTGGTTGCGGCCGGAAGCGGTCGCGATGACGCGCGCTCCCTTCCACCGCGCGAGCTGAACGGCGAAGCTGCCCACGCCTCCGGCCGCGCCATGAATGAGGACCGTCTGGCCCGGCTCGAGGTGGCCCTTGTCGAAGAGCGCCTGCCAGGCCGTCGAGGCGGCCAGGGGAATCGCTGCCGCGCGGACGTGATCGACCAGGCGCGGCTTGCGGGCAATCTCCGACTCCTTGGCGATCGCGTACTGCGCGTACGCGCCGTTGATGACGCCGTACACTTCATCGCCCTTCTTGAAGGATGCCACCCCGGCGCCAACGGCCTGGACCACACCCGAGACATCGCGGCCCGGAACGTAGGGCAGCGGCATCGGCATGAAGTCCTTGAAATAGCCGGCGCGAATCTTCCAGTCGACCGGATTAACGCTGGAAGCCTGCACCCGAATGAGAACTTCCCCGGGTCCGGGCTGCGGGCGGGGTGCGTCCTCGATCTTGAGCGCGTCCACTCCACCGTATTGGTGAACGCGTACTGCCGTCATGTTGCTCATCGCTTTCTCCTTGCTCTGTGTTGTTCGTGATTCCAAGATAGGCTCATGCCGTTCGCCGATGAAGCCGCCCAGGCGCAAAGCAGCATTCCAACGCCGCAAAAATGCGCGGGCCGCTCGATCGCCCTTCAATATGCGAACGACACAACGAGCTGCCCATATCGATCCGGCCCCGTCTGGCCAACGAATTCATCGGAACGCTGCACGAGCGTGAAGCCCACGCGGGCGCGGGGCCACACGAGCGCCACGCCGGCCTGCACGTCCGTGCCGAAGCTCTCCCGCCTCACGCTCGGTCCGCCCGCGAACGTATCGCCCTGGATGAACGTGTTGTATGCCACCGCGCGGCCATCGAGTCCGAGCCACCCGTACCACCCGAATTGCGGAGCGCCGCGGAACCCATCGCGCGGAGGGCCCAGCGAGATGTGGGTGACCGGAAGGTCGGTAGGCAGGTTCGAGCCATAGCGGATCACCGCTCCCGTATCCGCGTAGGTGAACGGCGTTCCTGCAGTTGCGCCCACGCGCAGCGAGACATCGGCTTGGTAGGCGCCCAACCTCGTCTGCGCGACCTCCGGCCAGGCTCGCTCGTAGCCCACCATGAAGGTGCCCTTGTTGCGCACCTGCGTCCCCCACCCGGCAGAGGTGTCCTCACCCAGAAGGCGGTGCACCGCATTTTGGGTCTGGTGAGCACCCGAGGCGGGACCGACGGTACCAGCCGTCACCGTGAGATGATCCACGACCGCTCCAGCACGAGTTCGCAGGTCACCCATCACGTAGAGCCATCCGGCATACGGACGATCGTGAGGATCGGGAGGATTGATGTTCGTGTTGGCCGGCGTGTACATGCGCTGGCCGATCGCCACGACCGCCTGTGGATCGGCGCTCCCGGCCTTGATGAAGTCGGGCGCGGAATCGAGATCGACCAGGAACGCGAGCTGCACTCCATTCGTATAGTGCTGATCGAATCCCGCGAAGAAGTCGTTCTCGAACGTGAACGTCGTGAACCGCGGGGGCTCGGCAAGAGCGTGCGAGGCCGCGGCGAGCGCACAAGCGCCAACGATGGCTGCGAGCTTGCGCGCGTTCACCACGGCACAAGCAACCCGGTCAGGCGAAGAGGAGGATGAGCAACGCGATGATCGCAGCCATCATTGCGATCACCGGGCCGCCCGCGACTTTGAGGTCGTCAGCCATGATCAAGTGGGTCTCCTCGGGGTGAAGTTGATACGCACCAAGATATGCGCCCGGCGCCGGATGAGTAAGGCCGGTTCGTGGAATTCAGATTTCCACCAGGAGAAGTCGAGCGCGCCGCGCGAGAAGCGCGGCGCGCTTTGCCTTCAGGCTTTCGCGGGAAGGGGAGAACCCTCGCCAGCCGCCTCGGCGTCCCGATGCTCGGTGCCGAGAAGCATGTACATCGCCGGGACCACGAAGAGCGTGAACAGGGTGCCGATGGAAAGCCCCGTGAAGAGCACCAGGCCCATCGCCTGGCGGCCCGCGGCACCGGCGCCCGAGGCGATCACCAGGGGTATCACGCCGAACACCATGGCCGCGGTGGTCATGAGGATCGGGCGCAGGCGCACCGCTGCCGCTTCCTCGATCGCCTCGCGCTTGGCGCGCCCTGCAAGCTGCAGCTTGTTGGCGAACTCGACCATCAGGATGCCGTGCTTGCTCACCAGCCCCATCAACGTGACCAGTCCCACCTGCGTATAGATGTTGAGGGACGCAAGGCCGATGTTGATGAAGATGAGCGCGCCGAAGAGCGCCATCGGCACGGAGACCAGGATCACGACGGGATCGCGGAAGCTCTCGTACTGGGCCGAGAGCGCCAGGAACACGATGATGACCGCGAACAGGAGCGTCATCACGAACCCGCCCGATTCCTGCATGTACTGGCGCGAAGGTCCCGAGTAGTCCACCTGGTAGCCCACGGGCGCGGCCTCGGCCACGGCCTTGCGCATGAATTCCAGGACCTCGGCCTGCGAGACCGCCGGTGTATAGACGCCCTGGATCGTCGCCGAGTTGAGCTGCTGGAAGTGGTTGATGCCCTCGGGCACCGTGACCGTCTTCAGGTGGGCCACCGTGGACGCGGGAACGAGCGAGCCGTCTGGCGTGCGGATGTGGTAGTCCAGCACCTGTGACGGGTTCAGCCGATCGGCCTGCAGCACCTGCGGGATGACTTTGTAGGACCGGCCCGCGATCGCGAAATAGTTCACGTACCCACCGCCGAGCGCCGCGGAAAGGGCGGCGCCGACGTCCTGTTGGCTCATGCCCAAAGTGGAAATCATGTCGCGGTCCACTTCGATCGTCGTCTGCGGCTTGTCGAGCTTCAGGTCGGTATCGACGTAGAAGAAGAGGCCGCTCGCTCGCGCCTTCGCGAGCACCGCCTGGGTCACGTCATTCAGGCGTTCGAAGGGCTCAGTCGTCTTGATCACGACCTGCATCGGAAGCCCGCGCGAGCCGGGCAGCGGCGGAAACTGGAATGCAGCCACGGTGGCGCCTGCGATCCCATTCCACTTCTGCTGCAGGTCCTTCTGGAGCTCTGCCGCCCCCCGCTTGCGCTGATCCCAGGGCTTCAGCAGCACCCCGCCGATTCCCTGGTTCGTCGTAGGCGTGCCCGTGATCTGGAACATCTGGTCGTACTCGGGCTCGGACTTCGCGATGTCGAACATCTGCTTGGCATACATGTCCATCTGCTGCGGCGTAGCGTTCGGCGCGCCGATCATGTTGCCGACGACGAGGCCCTGGTCCTCTTGTGGAGCCAGTTCGGCCTTCGACGTCATGAAAAGATAGACGGCTCCGCCCAGGAGCAGCGCACCCATCACCACGATGACGATCCACGTGTCGAGCACACTGTGCAGCCGCCGCGCATAAGCGTTGTGCAGCCGCTCGAACTGCTTGTCGAGGAAACGAACGAAGCGACCTTCCTCCTGCCCGGCCCGGAAAATACGGGAGGCCATCATCGGCGAGAGCGTGAGCGCGACGATTCCCGAGACCGCCACCGCGCTCGCCACGGTGAACGCAAACTCGCCAAAGAGCGCCCCGGTAAGGCCTCCCTGGAAGCCGATAGGCACGTACACGGCAACGAGGACAACCGTCATCGCGAGAATCGGCCCGGCCAGCTCACGCGCGGCGATGAGCGCTGCTTCGAAGGGTGTCTTGCCCTCCTTCATGTGCCGATCAACGTTCTCGACGACGATGATCGCGTCGTCGACAACGAGGCCGATCGCGAGAACGAGTGCCAGGAGCGTGAGCAGGTTCACTGAATAGCCCAGCGCCAGCATGATGAAGAACGTGCCGATGAGCGACAGCGGGATCGCGATCACCGGAATCACCACGGCGCGGAAGCTCCCCAGGAAGAGGAAGATCACCACGCTCACTATGAGCAGCGCCTCGACGAGCGTCGTCACTACTTCATCGATCGAGCTGTGGATGTATTTCGTCGCGTCGTACACGATCTCGCCGGTGATTCCCTTGGGCATCTGGCGTTGGATGTCCGGAAACACGTCGACCACGCGCTTGGCCACATCGAGGGCATTGGCATCGGGAGCCACCTTGATCCCGATGAATACGGAACTGCGCCCTCCGAAGGCCGTGGAGAAATCGTAGTTCTCCGCGCCGAGCTCCACGTTGGCAACATCCTGCAGGCGGACGATGGCCCCATTCGCCTGCTTCACGGTGAGCTGCTTGAATTCCTCGACGGTGTGAAGGCTGGTGGCCGCCGTAAGGTCGACGCTGACCATCTGCCCTTTCGTCGTGCCCACTGCCGCCAGGTAGTTGTTGCTAGCGAGCGCGTTGCGCACGTCGCTTGCGGTCACGCCATACGCAGCCAACTTCTTGGGATCCAGCCACGCGCGCAGGGCGAACTGGCGTGCGCCCAGGATCTCTGCGGTCTGCACGCCCTCGACGGAGTCGAGCCGTGGCTTGACGACCCGGGCCAGGTAGTCGGTCAGCGCGTTGTTCGACAGGCCGTCACCGAAGAATCCGATATACATCGCATCGATCGTCTCGCCCACTTGAACCGTGAGGACCGGCTGCTGGGCATCGGGCGGAAGCTGGTTGCGCACGGACGCGACCTGCGTGTTGATCTCGGTGAGCGCCTTGTTGGCGTCGTAGTTGAGTCGCAACGTTGCCTGAATCGTCGACACGCCCGTAGAGCTGGTCGACGACAGGTAGTCGATGCCCTGCGCCTGCGAGATCGCCTGCTCGAGGGGCTGGGTGATGAAGCCCGCGACCGTATCGGCGTCGGCGCCGAAGTAGTTGGTGGTAATGGTCACCACGGCGTTCTGCGTCTTCGGGTACTGCCGCACCTGAAGCGTCGTGAGCGCCTTGAAGCCGAGCACGAGGATCAGCAGGCTGATGGTGACCGCCAGCACGGGCTTGCGGATGAAGATGTCGGTGAAATTCATCTCGATACCCCTTCGCTAGTGCTCTTGCGGCGCCGGATTCGGGTTGTCGGCAGGCTGGACCTTGTTGTCGATCACGACCGGCATGCCGTTCTTGAGCTTGCCCTGTCCACTGGTCACGACCTCATCGCCGGGTTGGACGCCCTTCAGGATGGCGACCTGGTCGCCGCGCGTGGGGCCGGGCGTGACGAACGTCTGCAGTGCCACGAGCGCCCCCTGCTTCTGGCCCTCCGACTTGTCTGCGGCCTTGACCACGAACACGGTGCTGCCGTACGGGTTGTACGCGATTGCCGTCTGCGGCAGGGTGAGGAGGCGCTGGGGCTCGCCCGTATCGAGTTTCACCGTGGCGAACATTCCGGGCACCAGGAGCCGCCGCGGGTTCGCGATCGTCGCCTCCACCTGGACGTTTCGAGTGCTCGTGTCCACGCGCGGGTTGATCGCGTTCACCTTCCCTTCAAAGGTCGTTCCGCCATACGCGTCGGCAGTGAGGGTGACTTTCTGCCCCAGGCGCATCTGGGGGATCTGCAGCTGTGGGACGTTGAAGTCGACGTAGACGGGATCGACCGTCTGCAGCGTCACGATCGCCGTGCCCGCAGTGATGTATTGGCCGGGATTGACCGTCGAGATCCCCAGCTTGCCGGCGAAGGGCGCGCGAATCGTCTTCTTCTCCACGAGGGCCGCCTGCTGCGCCACGAGCGCACGCTTGTTCTTGAGATCGGCGGCGTCGTTGTCGACCTGCGCCTTGCTGATGACTTCGGCCGCGAGCTGTTCCTTGTCGCGTTCGTAGGTGGTCTTCGCAAGGTCGGCGGAGGCCTCGAGCGCATGCAGCTGCGCCACGTCGGTGTCGGCGTTGAGCTGCAGCAGCACCTGGCCCGCCTTCACCTCGTCACCCGACTTGAATTCGACGCTCGACACGAGGCCCGGAACCTCCGTCGTGACGTCGACGCCCCGGACCGCCCGCAGCGTGCCCACCGCAGAGATCTGCGGCTGCCACTCCTGGTAGTCCGCCTTGGAGGCGGTGACAGTCGCAGGAGGAATCGGTGCCGAGCCCATGTACTTCTTCATCATGTAGCCCTTCACCTCGTTGAAGCCGACCAGGCCGCCAAGCAGCAGGCCGACGCTCAAAAGCATGATCACCATTCGTTTCTTCATGGCATCGCTCCCTGATTTCAGTTCGTCCGCGCGCCAGCCGTCAGCGCGATCTTGTCGGCGGTCCACCATCCCCCGCCCAGCGCCTGAAAGAGCGCTGCGGTATCCGCGTATCGGGCCCCTTCGACGCTCACGAGAGCCGCGCGCGCGAGAGCATGCTGTCGCTGCGCGTCCAGGAGCGCGAGGTAACTCGTCCCTCCGAGCTCCCATTGCTTGCGCGTGAGATCGAGGCGCTCGCGGGCCAGCTTTTCGGCCTCCGCCTGCGCCTTGAGCGTTTGCGCGTCCTGCTCGAGAACGTGGAGTGCGTCCGCGACGTTGCCGAAGGCCTGGAGCACCGTGCCCTGGTACTGCGCAAGCGCGGCGTCGTACGCGGCCATGGCTGCGCGACGCTCGGCCTGCAATTGGCCGCCGCGGAAGATCGGCTGCACGATTCCGGCGCCAAGGCTCCACAGCGATGGGCCCGACAACACGTCATGCAGTTGCGTTGCCTGCCCACTCAGGCTGCCCGTAAGGGTCACCTGCGGATAGAGGTTCGCGGTCGCGACTCCGACCTGCGCCGACGCCTGGTGCAGCAACGCTTCCGACGCGCGGATATCGGGGCGCCTGCGGACGATTTCCGACGGAAGACTGACCGGAAGATCTTCGGGCAAGTGCAGCGCATCGATTTCGAACTGCGGGATCCCGGCCTCCGCCGGGGTGCGCCCCGTCAGCACGGCGAGCTGGTCGCGCACCTGCGCAAGAGCGCTTTCCAACGGCGGGATCGTGGCCGCCGTCTGCGCGGCCTGGCTCTGTACCGATACCAGATCCAGCCGACCCGCTCCGCCCAGCTCGAATTGCCGCTGTGTCCGGTGCACGCTTTCCTCCTGGGCCGCGAGCGTCTCGCGCGTGGCCTGGAGTTGGGCGCGGAGCGACGCCTCGCGGATCGCGGCGGTCACCACGTTGGCGGTCAACGCGAGTCGCGCGCCTTCCAATTGGTAGCGCTGATAGTCGACAAGCGCCTGCTGCCCCTCGAGCTGCCGGCGGTTGCCGCCGAATATATCGAGCGAGTAGGAAACGTCCACCGAGGCGTTGTAGAGATTGAAAACGGACGCCGACGATCCGGGAAACGCTCCACCGCCGGGACCGGATGCGGCCGCCTTTTCCCGCGTAGCGGTGAGGTTGCCCGTGACTGACGGGTACAACAGCCCGCCCTTGGCGGCCTTCAGGTTCTCCTGCGCCTGTGCAAGCGTTGCGCGCGCCGCTGCGAGCGTCGGACTATGCTCGAGCGCCTCCCGCACGAGCTGGTCGAGCGCCTCGGAGTGGAATAGCGTCCACCACTGTTCCGGTAGGTCCCCCGCCACAAAGTGCTGGGCCGCGCCGCCTCTTCCCGGCGCGGTCGCCGTTTCCGTGGCAATGGGCTCTTCGGTGTAGCGCCCAACGCTGGGGGCTGCGGGTTGCTGGAAATCGGGGCCGACGGCGCACGCGGCAAGCGTGGTCGCCACCGCGACGCTGAGCATCGTGCGCACAAAGGCGCCTGGGACTTCAATCGGCTTGGACATGGCCAACCTCCTGGATATCTCTTGGAACGCTGCGCAACAGACGTATGGCTTTCTCGGGACACGCAGCCACGCAAAGGCCACAGGCTCGGCACGCATCGGCCCCGGGTGTGTACGCGGTCCTTCGCCCGTGGGCCATGAGCTTGAGTTTCACGAGCAGCGGCATGGCGTTGAATCGCTCGTCGGACAAACGACCCACCTCGAAGACGTTGTAGGGGCAGACGACCACGCAGTCGCCCTTGCCTTCGCAGCGGCGCGCGTCCACGATGGGACGGAAGACCCCGGGCGGTTGCTTGCACCCGGAGCCGGGCTGCGAGTCGTCCGTGCCGGAGCTCTTTGCGTGCGCGCGCTCGTCGGGCTCGATTCTATGAAGACGAAGAAACTTGTTCATCGGGCAGGGTTTCCTTGGGTCAATCGAGTGTCTTGCGATATACGCGCACGGCGATCGTCATCATCACGACCATGAAGAGCACCATCGGCCACACATGCGGCCAGAGGTCATGCCAAGTGGCTCCTTTCAGGAGCACTCCGCGCACCAACCGGTTGAAGTACGTGAGCGGCAGCAGGCTGCCGATGCCTTGGGCCCAACCAGGCATCCCCGCGAAGGGGACGATAAATCCGGACAGCAGGATGTTCGGCAGGAACCAGAAGAACGTGAGCTGCATGCCCTGGAGCTGATTCTGCGCAAGGGACGAGAGCATGATCCCCACCGAGAGGCTCGCTCCGATGAAGATCAACGCCCCGAGATAGAGAGTGGCGGGATTGCCAAGGACCGGGACGCCGAACAGGAAGTGGGCGGCGAGCAGCACGATGGTGACCTGCAACAGCCCGATCGCGACGTACGGAACGATCTTGCCCGCGGTCACCTCCAGCGGCAGCACCGGTGTCGAGAGCAGGTTCTCCATCGTTCCACGCTCCCGTTCGCGGGTCACGGCGAGGCCGGTCATCATCACCATGGTCATGGTGAGAATCACGCCCATCAATCCCGGCACGACGTTGTATTGCGTGATCGATTCGGGGTTGTAGAGGCGGTGCACCTGGACGTCGAAGGCGTTGGCTGCCGAGGGCGCAACGTTGGCCAGGGGGCCTACCATGTCCTTGGTGAGCACGGACTGCACGAGGTTGGGCAGCGCCCCGATCGCCGTGCCGACGGCGACGGAATCGGTCCCATCGGCATCCAGGCGCAGCGACGGGCGATTGCCCTTCGCGAGCTCGCGTGTGAAGTTCTCCGGAATGTCCACCACGAAGAGAACGCGGCCCTGGGTGAGGGCCCGGCGTCCCTCCTCTTCGCTCGGCAACGTCTCGACTATCTCGAAGTAGTCGGAATTGCGCATCGCAGCGATGAAGCTTCGCGTGAACTCACTCTGGTCGGCTGCGATCACCGCCGTTGGCAGGTGCTTGGGGTCGAAATTGATCGCGAGCCCGAAGAGCGTCATCTGGATGATCGGTACGCCGATGATCATTCCGAACGTGATGCGGTCGCGCCGCAACTGGAGGAATTCCTTCAGCACGACAGCCCACCAGCGAGCGAATGAGAACCGGGCGAGCATGATCAGCGCCGCTCTCCCGGCGCTGCGCCGTTGTCGGGCGCCTTCTTCATCAGGTAGATGAACGCGTCCTCGAGGCTGGTCGGCACCGGCTCAATGCGGATATTCGACTCCCGCGAGACCGAGGCGAGCGACTGCAGAAGCGCCTCTCCATCGCTGCCACTCACGTGGAGCGCGTTTCCGAACGCAACGGTTTGTGCAACGCCAGGCTTGTCGCGCAGCCGATCTGCGATCGTGGCCAGGTTGTCGCCGTACACGGCCCAGCTCGCCAGTCCCAGCGAATCGATCACCTCGGACGCCGAGCCTTGTGCGAGCAGCTCGCCCCATGCAATGTAGGCAAGCTTGTGGCAGCGCTCGGCCTCGTCCATGTAATGAGTGCTGACAAGGACGGAAACGCCCCGCGCCGCGAGGCGATGGAGCTCTTCCCAGAAATCGCGCCGCGCGCTGGGATCCACGCCGGCCGTCGGCTCATCCAACAGCAGCAGCTTTGGGTCGTGGAGCAGGCATGCGGCGAGAGCCAGGCGCTGTTTCCAACCGCCGGAAAGAGTGCCCGCAAGTTGCGTTGCGCGATGCGCGAGGCCCAGTTCGTCCAGGGCGCGCTGCACTGCGCCCTTGCGGTCAGGCACCTGGTAGAGCCGTGCCACGAAATCCAGGTTCTCGCGGATCGAGAGGTCTTCCCAGAACGTGAATCGCTGGGTCATGTAGCCGACCTGGCGCTTGATCGCGGCGCTGTCGCGAAGGATGTCGAGACCGAGGCAAGTGCCCGAGCCCGAGTCGGGAGTCAGCAGTCCGCACAGCATCCGGATCGTGGTCGTCTTGCCGCTGCCATTGGGGCCGAGGAAGCCGAAGATCTCCCCACGCTGGACCTGGATCGAAACATCTCTCACGACGTGCTTCGCACCGAAGTGCTTGTTGAGGTTTCGCACGTCGATCGCGGGGCCGCTCTCGAAGGCAGCGCTCATCGCAACACCACCTTCACGGGCTGGCCAGGATGCAGTCGCGGTGCATCTGTCGAACGAGGCCACGCCTCGACCATGAACACGAACTTGCCCCTGGTGTCGTTGCTGTAGATGTTCGGCGGCGTGTATTCGGCCTGATCCGACACGAAGCGGATGGTCGCGGGAATCTCGGTCGCGCAACCGTCGCACTGGATCGCGACCTCCCGTCCGGGAGACAGCGACGGCAGCACGGATTCGTGCACGAAGAAACGAACTTTTATGTTCTCGGGTGGCAACATGCGCACCACGGGGCTGCCGGCGGGAACGAATTCCCCGCTGCGGTACATCGTGTCGTACACGAGCCCCGCGTGCACTGTCCTCACGGACTTCTGGTCGAGCTTCCACTGCGCCTGGGCGAGAGCGGAGCGCGCCGCATCGACCTGTTGCTCCTGCGCCCTGATCTGCTGCTCGCGTCCCGGCAGGTTGGCCACCTGCAGTTGGGCTTCGAGCTCGCGGACGTGAGCTTGAGCGGTGAGAGCGGCAGAGCGGGAATCATCACGCTGGTGCTCCGGCACAACGCCCGCCTTGAATTGGTCCTCGTCCAGCCGCCATTGGCGATCGGCACGCGCGGCATCGGATCGGGCTTGCTCGAGCTGGGCTTGATTCACCGCGACCTCCGGCGGGCGTTTGCCAGTGCGCAGGTCGGCGAGCTGCGATTCTGCGGCGCGAAGTTGATACTCGGCCTGTTTGACGGCGTCGGCCTCGTTCTGCGACTCCAGCGTGAAGAGCGGCGCGCCGGCGCGCACACGCTCGCCGCGCCGGACATCGAGGCTCACGAGTTGCCCCGCCTGGGAGGACGCCATGTATGCGAATTCGCCCTCGACGTAGCCTTGGTAGGGATCGGCGCCGCCACGCGAACAAGCGGCCAGCAGCAGCGGCAAGGCGGCGACAACCGCGGAGAGGTAGCGCAGGCTCACGAGCGCGCCCTCCTGGCCCCGGTACCTGAGAGGCCGTTCATTACGAGCCCGAGTACGTGCCGCTGCAGTTCCGGGCGCTCCAGGTGCACCATGGGCCCGAAGCGGCGCTTCGACCGGATGCTCGCAGCCGGAAGCATCACCAATCCCAGCATCGAGAAGAACAGGAGTTCGGGAATGATGTGCGGGTTGATTTCGCCGCGGACCTGGGCCTTGGCGATCCTTTGACGGAATGCGACGTTGCGCTCCATCGGGATTCGAGACAGGGTTTTCTCACGCAACAGGCCACCTTCCTGCACCACCTCGCGCAACCAGAGGGATGCAAGCCAGGGCCTGCTTTCAATGAGGTCCAGCATTCGCACCAGGAGCCCGTGCACTAACTCGGTCGCGCTCTCTTCCTTTGGCGTCCCGGCTTCCCAGATCTCCCGGATCACGGGCACCATGCGCTCCTCGGCCACGGCATCGAGAAGCTTGTCGCGCGTCTCAAACCAGTAGTGGACCATCGCCGAGGTGACACGCCCGGCCTTCGCGATCTGCGCGACCGTCGTATTGGCGACGCCACGCTCGGAAAACAACGTGACGGCCGCGTCGAGGAGGCGCTCTCGGCCTTCGGAATCCGCGCCCCTGCGGCGCCCCGGGCCCGGCGATGGCCGTTGAAGTCTGTGAAGTGTGCTCATAGCCCCTGTACTAATTAATTGGTTAGTCAATTGCGACCGGGCATCCGAGCGCCTTTGGCGGGGCACGAACCCGCCGGCCTCAATGAGGCCGGCGTGAACGGGTTGGACTCGAGAATCGATACGCATGGGGTCGAACGATAGGCTCGACCCGCGCGACGATTAAGGGGGACGAATGGGAATCATCCTTGCGTCGGTGCAAGGATCGGCCCCGGGGATCCCGGGGGAACTACCCCGCCTATGGGCGGGCGGATCGGCGATTCGGCAAGGTCCTCGCGTCGAGGTAGGTATGGAGCTCGGGCAATCCGAGCATGCCGAGGCGCCCCCCTTCGATGGCGTCGTCGATTTGTGCCGGCTCCAGCGCGAGCCGCGTCGGGATCGAAGCCACCCGATCGCCGATCGGCTGGGGCAGGTCGTTCACCGATAGATGCGCCACGGCGAACGAAACCGCGCGGCAATCGAAATCCGCGGGCCCGCCCAGGTTCTTCACCTGCTCGGCCGACAGGCCGCAGCGAAAGTCGATGATCGATCGCTGCCAGTCCGCCACCATTCGATCGAACGCGTCGGCGGCGAAGCGCGCTGCCGAGTCGATGGCAGCGTCCATTCCGGCAAGCGCGAGCGATATGCCCTCGGGCCCTTCCTCCTTCTCGAGCCATTCCCCCCGGGACGGTCGTGATGCGTCGACGGTCACGAAGAGCAAACGACGTATTCGAACGGCGTCGCGCTCGGACATCGGGGCGGTCGGCGTTCCCACGAAGAGACGCGAGAGTGTGATTTCGTTGACCGCGAAGTTGTCGATGAGCCCGCCATCGGCGAGCTTCGCGTACTTGACGGGCGGCTCCTGGTAGCTCTTGATCGCCTGCGAAATCGTCGCCAGCGTGTGCGAGACGCGAGCATTCGGAATCGAATCGTTCCCCGCGGCCGGCGCGACACAATGCCCCGGATAGGACCGGAGGACGACCGGCGAGAACACCATGGGAACCGCCATCGACGCCGCCACGGCCTGCGCCACCGGATACCGGTTGATGTCGCTGCAAAGGGTCTTGAAGGCCGCGGGGATGAAAGGAAATGGCATCCGGTAATAGAGCTCCGTGGCGTGGATCCTCACGTCCACGGTGGATTTCCGGTACAGGTCCGCGAACGTGGCTCCATGAAAGACGTCGCGATCCAGTACGCGGCCCAGCTCGCCGCCCGAGTTCAGCCCGGCACCCAGGAGGTGGTAGAGGCTCACGGGATTGAGGGACAGGCTGAGGTCGCGCTCGAAACCCGGAATCAGCACCTTGTCTCGAAAAGTTGCCAGTCCCTTGCGCCCGTGCAGCCCGTAGTACGCGGCAGTCAGGGAGCTCCCGGAAACACTACTGATCAGCACTACGTCTCCCAGGAGATCGCCGTCTGGCGTTCGCTTGGACTCCAACGCCAGCAGTGCGCCGTGGGCGAAGGCCGCTGCCCGCAATCCGCCTCCCGAGAACGACAGGATGATGGAGTTCTCGTGCATCGCCGTGGAAGGCGGCGTCATTTCCATCGCCGCGCCACGCGGCAGGGGCACGTTGAGAGGTGGATTGATGACGGTTGCGCATCCGCAAGCGAGCGACGCGGTGGCGACGAAACAGAGCAACCGCCAAGTGCGTGATGAACCTTTGGCCGCCATACCACCTCCTCGCCCAAGGTGGCCCGAGGGCACCCACGGCAGCGCCATCGGGACCTGCGATTCAGGTCTCTACATAAGGCGCTAGGCGCCCCATCGCCCCGCTACGATAGCGCATCATCGCCGCCTCGACCTGGGACGGTTCGTTCATGATGAAAGGCCCATGCACGACCATGGGTTCGCGGATGGCCGCGGCCGAAAGAAGAACGAAATGCGATGGATGCACCGCGGCGATCGTGACGTGCCCTGCCCCCTCGATCGCCAGGGCTTGCTGCGACCCAACGAGCTGGTCGCGGCCCGCGGCGCGCGCCGTAACGCCCCCCTTCAGCACGTAGACAAGCGCGTTGTGATCCCTCGGGAGGTTGAACGACCAATCGTTCTTCAACTGGACGTCGAGCAGGTTGAAGGGCTCGATCGGAACCAGGGGCGATGCCATGCCACCGAACGCGCCGACAACCACCCTCACGCGCGTCCCGTCCGCCGAGCCCCATTCAGGCACACGGCTCGCGTCGAGGGTGTGGACACGAGGCGGCTCGAACTTGTTTCTCGATTTGACGTTCACGAAGATCTGCAGGCCATGAACGGGGTGCCCCGCCTGTGCAGGCAGCTCTTCGTGGAGCATTCCACTACCGGCTTGCGTCCAGACGATCCCTCCGGGAGCCATGATGATCTCGTTGCCGAGGGAGTCGCGATTGCGCAGGGCCCCGGGCGAATCCTCGAGGACGTACGTCACCGCGGAAAAGCCCGCGTGAGGGTGCGGCCCGAAGATCGGCGCGCTCACCGTAAAATCATCGAGGACGACGATCGGAGATACGCGCTCCCCGAGCGGCTCGAGCTCCAGGCTCAGGGCCGAGAAGTTTCGCCCGATGCTACGAGGCTGCACATCGAGCACAGACGCGAATCGGGGCGGCATACTAGGGCCCTCACGCTTCCGGGACTATCGTTGCTCATCAGGATATGATTTGGCCCCGCGCGGCGTAAGCCGACAAAATGCAAATCACCGTTGCTCGAGTGCAACGATCACCAGGGAGACAGGCGTCACGATGCATCTGGAAGCCAATGACCTGCTGCTATTCGCCCGGGTGGTGGAATCGGGCAGCCTCTCCCGGGCCGCGGAGGCCCTCGGAATGCCCACCTCCACCGTGTCGCGCCGCATCTCGGCGCTCGAGGCGCAAGTCGGCGAGCGGCTGATCCAGCGCACCACGCGAAAGCTCTCGGTGACCGAGCTCGGCCAGGTGCTCCTGGACCATGCACGGCGCGTCGCGGAAGGCGTGGAGGGCGCGGCGGCCCTCGCGGATCACCGCCAGGAAAAACCGAGTGGCCGCCTGCGAGTGAGCATGCCCGCGGACATCGCCAATACGCTCTTCTCGCCCGTCATCGCGGAGTTTTCCGCCGCATATCCTTCCATCACGCTCGATCTCGACATTTCGATGCGTCGCGTCGATCTCATCGGGGAAGGCTACGACATCGCGGTGCGCCTCGGCCCCTCGCTGGAGGACGATGCCACCCTGTCGGCCCGCAAGGTCGGGGAGCTCAACGCCGCTCTTTACGCTTCGCCGCGCTATCTCAAGGAGCGCGGCACGCCCGGCGAGCCGGCCAATCTGCTCGACCACCTGGCGCTGTGCGCGCTTCGTGGCGGTGAACCTTTGTTGTGGGTCCTGCGCAAGAACAGCGAGCGCTGGGAAGGGCTGGGGACACCTCGCATTGCGGCCAACTCGCCCGACATGCTGATGCGCCTCGCGATGATGGGAGCCGGCATCGCGATGTGCGAACAACGGATCGCGGATCACTACGTGAAGCTGCGCCAGCTGGTGCGCGTGCTTCCCGATTGGGAATCTCCTCCGGTGCCCATGTGGGCTGTATTTCCGGGTCGCAAGCTCATGCCCGCCCGCACCCGGGTGTTCATCGATGCGCTCGTTGCCCAGTTCAAGGGATCGGGCAGCGAGTAGGAGGAGGTCATGAACGCCTCGCAAGGGATGCCATGATCCACCTGGAAGCAAACGACCTCCTGCTCTTCGTCCGGGTGGTCGAACTGGGCAGCCTCACGCGCGCGGCGGAGTCGCTCGGGCTGCCCACCTCGACCATCTCCCGGCGAATCACCGCCCTCGAAACCCAAGTTGGCGAGCGGCTGATCCAGCGCACCACGCGAAAGCTCGCGGTGACCGAGCTCGGGCAAGTCCTTCTCGACCATGCGCGCCAGGTGGCCGACGGCGTGGAAGGTGCAGCTGAGCTCGCGGACTACCGCCAGGGGGAGCCGAGCGGACGCCTTCGCGTATCCATGCCTGCGGACATCGCCGGTACGCTCTTTTCACCTGTCATCGCGGAGTTCTCGCTCAAATATCCCCGCATCGCTCTCGAGCTCGACGTGTCGATGCGATCGGTCGATCTGATCGGCGAGGGCTACGACGTCGCCGTCCGCATCGGGGCCCTCAGGGATGACGCCGCCCTCGCCTCTCGCAAGATAGTGGAGTTTCGCCCGGCCCTCTTTGCCTCCCCCGACTACCTGCGCCAGCACGGGACCCCCGCGACTCCCGAGGATCTCCTCGATCATTGGGGCCTCTATGTCATGCGCGCAGGCGAGCCGCTCTCCTGGAATCTTGTGTGCGGCGAGAGACGATGGAAAGGCCTACCGATCCCCAGGGTAGGCGCCAATTCCCCTGATATGCTCCTGCGCCTCGCGACCTGCGGCGCCGGAATCGCACTGTGCGAGCAACGGGCCGCCGACGTCTATGTGCGGTCGAAACAGCTCGTCCGCCTGCTGCCGGACTGGCAGCATGCGCCGGTACCGATTTCGGCTGTCTTTCCGGGACGCAAGCTCATGCCGGCGCGAGCCCGGGTCTTCATCGATGCGTTGGTCGGATACTTCAAGGCAGACACAGCCGCACCAAGCCCGAAAATCCGGGCAGCTTGACTGTCCGCCCCGGCGCCTACTTTCCCATCGACGGAGACAAGCTTCCCATCGCGCCCGAGCGGAAACGAGCGAGCGCCGCATCGCTCTGCACGCGGTCATTCATCATGAAGGGACCATGCGCGACGACGGGCTCGGTGATGGAGGCGCCGGAGAGAATCACGAATTGCGAGGGATGATGCGCGTTGAACACCAGGTCCCCACCGCCCGCAATGGCCATGGCGTGCTCCGCGTCCACCTTGTGCTCTGGACCGTCGCCGCTCGCGACCCCTATCGTTCCCTTCAGGACATAGACAACAGCGTTGTGCCCCTCAGGAAGATTGAAGGGCAATTGCGTGCGCAGCTCGACATCGAGGAAATTGAAGGGCTCCGCAGGGATGAGCGGAGACTTCACGCCCTCGAACGAGCCCACCACGACACGTACGCGCACGTTGCCCGCCTTGCGCCATTCCGGGACATCCCCGCTATTCAGCGAGAAGACACGAGGAGGAGATAACTTTCTCTTCGCGCTGAGATTCACGAAGATCTGCAGGCCATGCAGCTCGCGACCGGACTCGGCCGGAGCTTCTTCATGGATTGCGCCACTCCCCGCTTGAGTCCACACGATTCCGCCGGGTCCGACAACGATATCGTTGCCCAGAGAGTCGCGGCTCCGTGCAGCTCCCTGGGACCCCTCGAGCACATAGGTAACCGCGGAGAACCCGGCATGTGGGTGCGGCCCGAATGTGGGTGCGCTGACCCTGAACTCGTCCAGGGCCATTACCGGTGAAGCGAATTGCCCAAGGCCGTTCATTTCCACGCTCAGTGCGGAGAAGCTCCGGCCGATCCGCCTCGGCTGGGCAGCGACGACGGATGAGAATCGAATCGACATGTCTTTCGTCCTTTGTTGGAGATGAATCAGGATCGGTAGGGCTTCGCTCTACGCAGCCAGCCGATCGAAGTTCGATGGCGCGCGAAGCGGCGCAAAGCGAAAGCTGGACACTGCGGTCGTCCCCATGAGGAGCTCCCCATAGGCAACCATCCCTGGGTCATCGCCGGCTGCGCCCGCGATGACCATGAGCGGCAGGAGGTGTTCCTCACTGGGGTGGGCCAGGGACGCGGCCGGCGCCTGCTTCCAGCTAGCCAATGCCCTGCCGCGCTCATCGCCATCTGCGTCGAGCAAGGTTCGCCGAAGCCAGGAATCGAACGACAGCGAAGGGGCCGTAGAGGCCGAGCCTCGCAGGCCCAGGTTGTGGAACGTAAAGCCGCTGCCGATGAGCAGGACGCCCTCGCTGCGAAGCGCGGCCAGTGCGCGGCCGATCTCAAAGTGTTCGCGC
>DATJVW010000259.1:0-19498 GCA_035501675.1 Burkholderiales bacterium | reverse complement strand
CAGAACGCGGCCGTAGCGACGACGTCCAGCAGCTCGCTCATGACCACCGCACCTTGTAACGCGCAAGCATCGTCGCTACCAGCATCGAGAGCAGCGAAACGGCAACGATCACATCGGCGAGGTAGGTCGGCACGCCGACGGCGCGGCTCATGGAATCGGCGCCGACGATGACCCCGGCCACGAACAGAGCGGCCAGCACCACGCCCGCCGGATTGAGCCCCGCGAGCATCGCGATCACGATCCCGGAGTAGCCGTAGCCTGGCGACATGTCCAGCGTGAGATAACCCGCGCGGCCCGCGACTTCACCCACGCCTGCCAGTCCGGCGAGCGCGCCCGACAGCAGCGCCGTCTTCAGCACAACCGCATCGACCGAGATCCCGGCGAAGCGCGCGGCCCGGGCGTTGGCGCCGACCGCGCGCATCTCGTAGCCGAAGGTGGTGCGGGCGTTCACGATCCAGAGCGCGGCGGCGAGGACTACGGCGATCAGCAGCCCCGAATGCACGCGCGAGCGCTCCAGCAGCTTCCCGAGCTCCAGCTCGGGACGGATGGGGACCGACTGCGGCCAGCCCAAGGCCGTCGGATCCTTCATCGGCCCATCCAGCATCATCGACACGAACAACAGGGCGATGAAGTTGAGCAGCAGGGTGGTTACCACCTCGTCGACGCCGAGTCGGGTCTTGGCCAGCGCGGGCACGAGCAGCAGGAGCGCGCCGGCTGCCATGCCCGAGGCGATCATGAGCGGGAACAGCAGCGCGGTGGGCAAAGCGATGGCGCTGCCGCCCACTGCCACCGCCGCGAGCGCGCCGAGATAGAGCTGACCCTCGGCGCCGATATTGTAGAAGTGCGCCCGGAATGCGACGGCACAGGACAGCCCCGTGAGAATGAGCGGCGTCGCGCGGGTGAGCGTTTCGCCGATCGCGAAGCGCGAGCCGAAGGCGCTGTCGAACAGTAGCCAGTAGGCGCGGCCCACCGGCGCACCGGCCCATACGATCAGTCCCGCGCAGGCGAGCAGCGTGAACGCGACCGCGGCAACCGGCGAGACGATGGCGATCGTCACCGGCACGCGGGTACGCTGCTCCAGGCGCAGCGACCTAAACACGCGTGGGCTCCGCGCCGCCGGCCATTGCGAGGCCGATCTGCGCAATCGTCCAGTCGTCGCGCGCGCCGGACAGGACGCCGTGGAACATGACCGCGATGCGGTCGGCGATCGCGAACAGCTCGTCCAGGTCCTCGGAGATCAGTACGACCGCCGCGCCGCGCTCGCGCGCGGTCAGCAGCTGCGAGTGGATGTAGGACACCGCGCCGACGTCCAGGCCCCAGGTCGGCTGGTTCGCGATGATGACCTGCGGTTCGTTCACCAGAGCCCGGCCCAGGATGAGCTTCTGGATGTTGCCGCCGGACATCGACCGGGCCGGCGCGTCGAGACCCGAGCAGCGCACGTCGAATTGCTCGACGATCCGCCGCGCCTGCGCCTTTGCGGCGTCGCGTCGCAGCCATCCGATCCGGGAGAACCGGGGCTCGCGATAGCGCTCGGAGATGGCGTTCTCCCAGATCGCGAGGTCGCCGATGATGCCGACGGCGCCGCGGTCTTCGGGCACGCGCGCGACCCCGAGGTGAACGAACGCGCGCGGCGTTGCCTCCACGCGGCGAGCGCCGATGCGAATCTCGCCTCGTGCCGGGGCGAGCAGGCCGCACAGCGCGTCGGCGAGCTGTGCCTGCCCGTTGCCGGAGACGCCGGCGACGCCGAAAATCTCGCCGCGGCGGACGTCGAAGTGCGCGCGCTCGAGCTTGGCGCCGGCGGCAAGCTCGCGCACGGAGAGCAGCACGCTCGACTCGCCGGCTCGATGTATCGGGCTCCGCACGGGCGCGTCTATCCGATGCCCGACCATGAGCTCGGCCAGTTCGGATTTGCTCGTCGCTTGGGCGTCGCGGATCGCGACCAGCTTGCCCTGCCGCAGCACCGCGACGCGTCGGCTGGTAGCGAGCACTTCGTCCAGCTTGTGGGAGATGAAGATGATCGACAGGCCGTCGGCGACGAGAGTCTTGAGCGTGGCGAACAGCGCCTCCGACTCCTGCGGTGTCAGGACAGCCGTCGGCTCGTCCAGAATCAGGATGCGCGCGCCGCGGTACAGCGCCTTCAGGATCTCCACGCGCTGGCGCTCGCCGACCGAGAGATCGGACACGCGAGCGTCAGCATCGACGGTGAGGCCGAACCGCTTCGAGGTGTCGGCCAGGCGTGCGCGTGCCTCCCGGCGGCGCGAGAACGGCTGCCACAGCCTCTCGGTGCCAAGCAGCACGTTGTCCAGCACCGAGAGATTGTCGCCCAGCGTGAAGTGCTGGTGCACCATGCCGATGCCCGCGGCCAGCGCGGAGGCCGGGTCCCCGGGCGGGAGCGGCCGGCCGAAGACCTCGATGGACCCGGCGTCGGCGACATAGTGGCCGAACAGGATGTTGACCAGGGTGCTCTTGCCGGCGCCGTTTTCTCCCAGCAGCGCCAGCACTTCGCCTCGTCCGAGGTCGAGCGAGATGGCGTCGTTGGCCACCAGCGCGCCGAAGCGCTTGGTGATGCCAGAGAGACGGAGGACGGGCGGAGGCAATTGTGGGAGGTCATTCCGACCAAGCGCAGCGCGAGCCGGAATCCAGAGCATCGAGGAGAGGCCCTGGATCCCGGCTTGCGCCGGGATGACGAGCGCAAGGCAAGTCTTTGCTGATTTCTACATCGACGACTTAGGCTCGGTTTCGACGATCTCGACGCTGAACGTGCCGTCGACGATGGCCTTCTCCTTGGCCCTCACCTTCTTGACTGTGTCGGCCGGCACCTTGTTGGCGAAGGTTCCCAACGGCGCCAGTTCCGAGCCCTTGTACTTCATGGTCGAGTACTTGCCGTAGTCCTCGGCCTTGAACTTGCCGTCCTTGACGTTCTTGATCGCCAGGTTGATGGTCGGCTCCATGTTCCACAGCGCGGACGCGACCACCGTGTCGGGATACTTGCTTTGCGTGTCGATGACGTTGCCGATGGCGAGCTTGCCTCTCTCCTTGGCCGCGTCGGACACGCCGAAGCGCTCCGCATACAGCACGTCCGCCCCCTTGTCGATCATGGCGAACGCGGCCTCCTTCGCCTTGGGCGGGTCGAACCAGGAGCCGATGAAGGTCACCAGGAACTTGACCTTCGGGTTTGTTTCCCGCGCGCCCGCCATGAAGGCGTGCATGAGGCGGTTCACTTCCGGGATCGGATAGCCCCCCACCATGCCGATCAGGTTCGACTTGGTCATGCTGCCCGCAATCATGCCGGTGAGGTAGGCCGGCTCCTGGATGTAGTTGTCGAACACGGAGAAGTTGGGTTCCTGCGGTTTACCCGAGGATCCCAGCAGAAAGCTGGTCTTGGGATAGTCCTTCGCGACTTTGCGCGCCGCCGCTTCCACCGCGAAGGCTTCGCCGACGACCAGCGTGTTGCCCTGTTCGGCGTACTGGCGCATGACCCGCTCGTAATCTGCGTTGCTGACGTTCTCGGAGAACACGTACTCGATCCCGCCGTTTGCTTTGGCCGCGTTGAGCGCCTTGTGTATCCGGGACACCCATTGCTGCTCCACCGGTACGGTATAGATGGCCGCTACCTTGAGCTTCTGCTGGGCCAGGCCGACGCCCGGGCCGAGAAGTGTTGCAGCGGCAGCCAGCGCAACGCCCGCGCCGAGCAACGTCCTGCGCGTGAAGATCGACATACGCATGTTCTTTCCTTTCTCTGTGAATGGCGATGGGACGCAGCAGGCGGTTCAAATTTGAATAGCAGCGCTCCCCCTCCGTGAGTCCGCCGATGCCGCGACGCAGATAGTAGCCGATACGAGCGCCGGGGTCACCCCGACGCTCATGTGAAAGACGCACCCCATCGCACGGATCACCTCGCCCCTTCGATGATTCGCGTGGGCTGTTCTGGTGGGAAAGGCCTCAGGCCGTGGCGGAGGTGCTCGCGTCGTCGAGACGGGTGACGAGCAGCTTGTCGACACGTTTCTGATCCATGTCGACGACCTCGAACCGCAGGCCGCCGCTGACGAACCGATCCCCGACCTGGGGCACGCGTCCAAGGACTTTCATCGCCAAACCCCCCAGGGTGCGGTAGGAGTGTCCGTCCTCGTCTGTCAACTCTTGGTCGAGCGCAATCTCCTGCTTGAAGCGCTCGATGACGATGGCGCCGTCGACCAGCCAGGACCCGTCGTCGCGCCGCACGATGTCGGGCTCGCCCGAGTCCTCGACGGTGGCCACATCACCGACCAGCGCCTCCATGATGTCGTTCATGGTCACCAGCCCCTGAACCTCTCCGTACTCGTCGATCACCAGCGCGAGGTGCTGCCGGTGCTTCTTGAACGCTTCGAGCAGCTCGATGACCGTCAGGGTGTCGGGCACGTATAGCGCCTTGGCGACATCGGCGGAAAAATCGAGCGGTTTGGCTTGGAACGCCGCGTCGAGCAGGGTCTTCGCGCGCAGGATGCCCACCACGTCTTGGAGGCCGCCGCGACAGATGACGAAGCGGGAATGACCGCTGCGAAGCAACTTCTCGCGATTGACCTCGAACGGCTCGTCGAGGTCGAAGTAGGTGATATCCCCGCGCGGCGTCATGACATTGGCGATCAACTCGTCGTCCAGGCGGAACACGCGCGAGACGATCGCTTGCTCGTGCTTCTCGAACACGCCGGCTTCCGCCCCCTGTTCCATCAGGACGTTGATCTCTTCCTTGGTGACGGGAGATCCGCCCGAAGCGTGTACGCCCAGCAGCCGCACGACAAGCTCGGTGACGAAGCTCATCAGGCGCACCAGCGGAAACATCGCCTTCGACAGCGCTTGCATCGGGCGTGCGATCGCGCTGGCAATGCTTTCGGGGTCGATGAGCGCCAGGCGCTTAGGCACCAGCTCGCCCAGGATCAGCGCGCAAACGGCAATCCCGACTACAACGATCCAAAACGCCAGGTCGGCCGCGTAAGGCTGCAGCGACGCGACCTGCGAAAAGCTGTCGGCAAGCCTCTTGGATAAAGTCGCCTCACCCAGCGCGCCGGTCAGGATCGTGATGACTGTAATTGCGATCTGGGTGGTCGAGAGAAAATGCGCGGGCGATTGGGCCAGCGCCAACGCGGCGCCCGCGCCGGCACGCCCTTCCTCACTCCACTGCTGCAGGCGTGCCCTGCGCGCGGAAACGACCGCCATCTCGGACAACACGAACAGGCCGCTGACGAGGATCAGCAGGAGTAGGACCAGGAGCTCCATAGGTCAGCGGGAATCGGCTGGGCCGTTTCAGCCCGGCGTCTCCCTCTCCATGATGGTGCGCACGATGTGAGTTTGAACTGCTTCTGCCACCGCTCGCGGACGGCGCCGCGCCTCTACACCGTCAGGCGATAGCCTACGCCAGTTTCCGTGACGATGTGCTTGGGCCGCGCGGGATCGTCTTCCAGCTTCTGCCGCAGATGGCCCATGTAGATCCTCGCATAGTGAGCGCTCTGCTCGTGGGTCGGACCCCACACCTCGCGGCAGATATGCCGATGCGTGAGCACGCGGCCGGCGCTCGCGATCAGCAAGGCCAGCAGCCGATACTCGATCGGCGTCAGGTGCACCGCCTCGCCCCCCTTGCGAACGATGCGGGCAGCCAGATCGACCTCGACATCACCGAAGCGGACGCAAGGCTTGCTCCCGCCGCCTGCGAGACGCCTGCGCAGCGCCGCGCGGACTCTCGCCAGCAGCTCGCCCACGCCGAACGGTTTGGTCAAGTAGTCGTCCGCGCCGGCGTCCAGCGCCTCGATCTTGTCCGTCTCGCCGGCGCGCGCCGAGAGCACGATGACGGGAATCTGGGACCAGCCACGCAGGTCGCGGATCAGATCGATCCCGTTGCCGTCGGGGAGTCCAAGATCGAGAATGACGAGGTCGGGCTTGCGCGTACCGGCCTCGATGAGCCCGCGCTTCAGGGTCTCGGCCTCGAACACGGTCCAGCCTTCCGACTCCAGGGCGTCGCGCACGAAGCGCCGGATCTGCTGCTCGTCCTCGACCAGGACCGCGACCGGCTGCGGTTCACTCATGGCTGGACTGCTGCCGCCTGCGATGGCTCCTCGATGCCCTTTGGAAGCTCCGGCGGCGTCCCGAGCGGCAGCGTGAACGAGAAGCGCGCTCCGCCCTCGGCGATGTTCTCCGCCCAGATTTTCCCCTTGTGCGCTTCGACGATCGCCCGGCAGATGGCCAGTCCCAGCCCGACACCCGAGGTGGCGGACTCGCGCGCGCCGCGCACGAACTTCTCGAAGATGGTTTCCTCCTGCCCCTTCGGCAGCCCGGGACCGTTGTCGGCGACCGTCACCAACAGGTTGTTGGCCGATCGCGCGGCGGCCAGCCGCACGGTGCTGCCCGGCGGCGTGTACTTCGCAGCGTTCTCCAGCAGGTTGCACAAAACGCGCTCGATCAGCACGGCGTCGAACTCGATCAGCGGCAGTTGTCTGTCCAGATCGACGTCGACGCGATGGCTGGCCAGGATGGTCTGCGTCGATTTCAGCGCGCTGCCCACCACTTCCTCGAGCGGCTGCCATTGGAGGTTGAGCTTGACTTCGCCGCTCTGGATCCGAGCCATGTCCAGCAGGTTGCTGACCAGCGCGCTCATCCCTCGCGCGGCGTCGCGAATCGCATCCGCGATGTTCTCCTGCTGCGGCGACAAGGGGGGCTTGCTCAACCGGAGGGAGTCGGCGAGGCCGAACAGGGCCGCCAGCGGCGTGCGCAGATCGTGGGACAGGGCCGAGAGCAGGGAGTTGCGCAGGCGCTCCGATTCCATCTTGATCAGCGCCTGCTGCGCTACCTCCACATAGTGGACCCGCTCGAGCGCGATGGCCACCAGCGCGGCAAAGGTGTCCAGCTGCCGGCGTTGCTCGGGGACGAGCAGCAGCCGCCGGCTGTCGGGACGGATCGCGAGAACGCCCCGCGTGCGCATCGGCGCGCGCAGCGGAAGGTAAAGAAACTCGTTTCCCGGCAGCGTATCGGTTCCGGCGCCGGCCGGTTGCGATCGGTCGAACGCCCACTGCGCGGTGCCCAGGTCGATCGGCAGCGGGGCGGTATGCGGGGCGTACACCAGTCGATCGGTGGAATCTGGAAGCAACAGCGCCACCTTGGCGCGGAAGGTCCGGCCGATGAAATTCGCCGTGGTCGCGACGACGTCTTCGGCGCGCAGCGGGCTCGACAGTGCGCGTGCGAACTCGTACAACGCTCGCGAACGCTCTTCGCGGTGCGAGGCCACTCGAGCCTGGTAGCGCAAGCCGGCGGTGAGCTGCGAGATGATCAGGCCGACCGCCAGCATCACCCCGAAGGTGAGCAGGTACTGGACATCGGTCACCGCGAACGAAAGCCGCGGCGGCACGAAGAAGAAATCGAACGATATGACCCCCAGAAAAGTCGCCAGGACCGCCGGGCCGCGGCCGAACATCACGGCGACGACAGCCACGGTCAGAAGGAACAACATCACGAGGTTGGCGGGATCGAAGTAGGGGAGCAGCAGGCTCCCGGCCAGCGTCGGCAGCGCGCACGCGGCTGCGGCGAAGACGTAACCCAGCAGACGCTGCGCGCTTCTTCCGTCATCCCCCAGGCCCGCGACTTCGTACTCCTCCCGCTCTTGAGGTGTGGTGACGGCATCGCCGCGCCCGATCTCGATGAGATCGACGTCGGGAGCGAGCGCAGCCAGGCGCGCTCCGAACGAGGGTCTCCAGGGCGACAGCCGCCTGGGGTGCGAACGGCCGAAGATGATCTTGGAGATGTTGCGGCTGCGCGCGTACTCGACGACGGCCGACGGCGCGTCGCTTCCCGCAAGAATCGCCGTGTTCGCACCCAGGTCCTGCGCCAGCTTGACCGTCTTGAGGATGCGCTCGCGCCCGGTTGAAGGAAGCCTTTGCAGCGCCGGCGTCTCGACGTAGACCGCGGTCCACTCGACGTTGAGCTGCGTCGCCAGGCGCGCCGCGCTGCGCACCGCGCGCTCGCCGCCGGGGCGCGGACCGATGCAGCACAGAAACGAGGCCTCCGTTTTCCAGACGCGCTCGATCGCCTGCTTGGCTCGATAGGACTGAACGTCTTCCTCGAGGCGGTCGGCGGTGCGGCGCAGCGCGAGCTCGCGCAGCGCGATCAGATTGCCTTTGCGGAAGAAGTTCTTGGAAGCGCGCTCCGCCTGCTCGGCGATGTAGACCTTGCCGGCCTTGAGCCGCCCGAGCAGCTCGTCGGCCGGGATGTCGACCAGAATCACCTCATCGGCCCGGTCGAAGAAGGTGTCGGGCAACGTCTCCCAGACGCGGATACCGGTGATTCCACCCACCACGTCGTTCAAGCTCTCCAGGTGCTGGACGTTGAGCGTGGTGAACACATCGATGCCACTGGCGACAAGTTCCTCCACGTCCTGCCAGCGCTTGGGGTGCCTCGAGCCCGGCACGTTGGTGTGCGCGAGCTCGTCGACCAGGATGAGCTCGGGATGCCGGGCGATGGCCGCGTCCAGATCGAACTCCTTGAGCCGGTTGTCCTTGTATTCCAGCTCCTTCGGCGGTAAGACGGGGAGCCCTTCGAGCAGCTCGGCCGTCTCGCCGCGGCCATGGGTCTCGACGACGCCCACCACGACGTCGCGGCCTTCTTCGCTGAGCTTGCGCGCCGCTCCGAGCATCGCGTAGGTCTTGCCTACACCGGCTGAGGCGCCGAAGTAGATGCGCAGCCTCCCGCGCTTCGCCTGCGCCTCCTCCTCCTGGAGTTGCGCGAGCAGAGCATCGGGGTCCGGCCGGTCTCGATCGGGCGTGGCCACAGGCTATCTCACCTCGTCACGAACGACGGTGACGCCGACGATTATAAGCCCGGGCGCGCATTGGACCCCGGGTAACGCGGACGAGGAGGGCGACCGAGAAACAAAATGCCTACGGATTCCGCGGCGCTTCACCCCGGCGACACGACGGTCCCGAGTTCGCGAGCTACTGACCAGCGTCGAGCGCAAGGTTCAGCTCTAGCACATTCACTCGCGGCTCCCCGAGGAAGCCGAGCTGGCGTCGCTCGGTGTACTGCGCTACGAGCGCTCGTACCTTCGAGGAATCCATCCCGCGGGCTTTGGCGACGCGGTTGATCTGATATTCCGCGGCGGCCGGGCTGATGTGCGGATCAAGGCCGCTCCCGGACGCGGTGACCAAGTCCACTGGAACAGCTGCCTTGGCCTCCGGATCCGCATCGCGCAGCGCTTTGATCCGCGCCGCCACTGCATCGGTCAGAGCGGGGTTAGTCGGACCCTGGTTGGACCCAGACGACGACGCCGCGTTGTAGGGGTACGGGGAAGTGGCCGAAGGGCGCGACCAGAAATACTTCGGCCCGGAAAAGGGCTGGCCGATCAGCTCCGAGCCGACCGCCTTGCCGTCGCGTTGAATCAGGCTGCCGTTTGCCCTGTGCGGGAACATGACCTGTGCCAGGCCGGTGACCAGGAACGGATAGACCAAGCCGGTGAGCACGGTAAAAGCGACCAGCATCAAAAACGCAGGCTTGAGTTCTCTTAACACGGTGAGTCTCCTTTACGCCAGGTGCAGCGCCACGAGCAGCAGGTCGATCGCCTTGATCCCGACGAACGGGACGATGATCCCGCCCACCCCGTAGATCCACAGGTTACGGCGCAGCAGCGGTCCGGCCCCGACGGGGCGATACTTCACGCCTTTGAGCGCGAGCGGGATCAAAGCGATGATGATCAGCGCGTTGAAGATGACCGCCGAGAGTATGGCGCTCGCCGGTGTGGCCAGATACATGACGTTCAGCGCGATGAGCTGCGGGTAGGTCGTAGCGAAAGCCGCAGGGATGATCGCGAAGTACTTGGCAACGTCGTTGGCAATCGAGAACGTGGTCAAGGCCCCGCGCGTGATCAGCAGTTGCTTGCCGATCTCGACGATCTCGAGCAGCTTGGTCGGGTTGGAATCCAGGTCCACCATGTTGCCCGCTTCCTTGGCCGCTTGGGTGCCCGTGTTCATCGCCACGGCGACGTCTGCCTGTGCGAGAGCCGGGGCGTCGTTGGTGCCATCACCGGTCATGGCCACCAGTCGGCCGCCCGCCTGGTTCTCGCGAATGAGCTTCAGCTTCGCCTCGGGCGTGGCCTCGGCCAGGAAGTCGTCGACACCGGCCTCGGCCGCGATGCTGGCTGCCGTGAGCCGGTTGTCGCCGGTGATCATGATGGTTCGTATCCCCATGCGGCGAAGCTGCGCGAAGCGCTCCTTGATGCCGCCCTTCACCACGTCCTTGAGCTCGATCACGCCGACCACCTTCGCGCCGTCGGCGACTACCAACGGCGTGGAGCCCTGCCGCGCGATGGTATCGACGAAGCCGACCACCTCGGTGGGAAAGCCGCCCCCTTTGGATTCGACCCAGGCGCGAATCGCTTCCGCCGCCCCTTTACGGATCTGACGCCCAGCCAGATCTACCCCGCTCATCCGGGTCTGGGCCGAGAACGGAACGAATGTGGCCCCGAGCGCAGCCACGTCGCGCTCGCGCAGGGAGAATTTCTGTTTTGCCAATATCACGATGCTGCGGCCTTCGGGCGTCTCGTCGGCGAGAGAAGCCAGCTGGGCCGCATCCGCGAGCTCCTGCTCGGTGACGCCGGACGCAGCCCGAAAGCTCGTCGCCTGACGGTTGCCTAACGTGATGGTCCCGGTCTTGTCCAGCAGCAGCACATCGACGTCTCCCGCGGCCTCGACGGCGCGTCCCGAGGTGGCGATCACGTTGGCCCGCAGCATGCGGCCGATGCCGGCCAGGCCGATGGCCGAGAGCAGCCCGCCGATGGTGGTCGGAATCAGACAAACGAGCAGCGCCACGAGTACCGTGATCGTGATCGGGTAGCCCGCTTTCGCGACTTCCACGCTATAGAGTGAGAAGGGAAGCAGCGTCACCGTGGCCAGCAGGAAGACCAACGTCAGCTTGACCAGCAGGATCCAAAGCGCGATCTCGTTGGGGGTCTTCTGGCGGCGCGCGGTTTCCACCATCGAGATCATTCGATCCAGAAAGGACTCGCCCGGATCGACGGTCACACGCACCACCAGCCAATCCGACAGCACTCTGGTGCCGCCGGTGACCGAGCTGAAATCTCCGCCTGACTCCCGGATCACAGGGGCAGACTCGCCGGTGATCGCACTCTCATCGACCGAAGCCACGCCCTCGATCACTTCCCCGTCCGCCGGGATCACTTCCCCGGCCTCGACCAAAAACCAGTTTCCTTTGCGCAGCTCGGTCGAAGGAACCCAGTTGAACGAGGCGTCGCGCCGGGCAGCGCCGAGCTTCTTGGCTCCGACTTCGCGCTTGACCGCGCGCAGGGCCGCTGCTTGCGCTTTGCTGCGCCCTTCGGCCACCGCTTCTGCGAAATTGGCGAACAACACGGTGAACCATAGCCAGAGGCTGACCGCGAGGATGAAGCCCGCCGGTGCCTCGCCCTTACCTCCCAGAGCCTGGAAATACAGGAGGGTTGTCAGGATGCTGCCGACGTACACTACGAACATGACTGGATTGCGCCACTGATGTTGCGGCAGCAGCTTCACCAGGGAATCCGTCAGCGCCTGCTGGAAGATGCTCTTGGTGACCAGCTTCCGCGGCAGAGCCGGGACGGGAGGTAGTGCAGGCGCGCCGACTTGGGTGCTCATAGCGAATACTCCATAACGAGGTCGTTGCGACGTACGGCGATCATCACCCGCCAACCATGACCAGGTGCTCGACGATAGGCCCGAGCGCCAGCGCGGGGAAGAAGGTGAGCGCCCCGATGATGATGACAACGCCAACCAGCATGGCCACGAACAGCGGTGTGTGGGTGGGCAGCGTGCCCAGGCTCACGGGCACCTTCTTCTTCGCGACCAAAGCGCCGGCGATTGCCAGGACCGGGATCGCGAGCCAATAGCGCGAGAACAACATGGCGAAGCCGAGCGTCGTGTTGTAAAACGGCGTGTTGGCACTGATGCCTGCAAAGGCGCTGCCGTTGTTGTTGCTGGCCGAGGAGAAGGCATACAGGATCTCGGAGAAGCCGTGCGCACCCGGGTTCGCAACGCCCGCCTTGCCCGCGTCCATGACAACGGCCACCGCCGTCCACCCGAGCGCCATGATCAGAGGCATCAGAACGGCGATGGAGGCCATCTTCATCTCGAACGCCTCGATCTTCTTGCCGAGGTACTCGGGTGTGCGACCGATCATCAATCCCGCGACGAAAACGGCCACGATGGCAAAGATCAGCATGCCGTACAGACCCGAGCCCACTCCACCGAAGATCACCTCGCCGAGCTGTATCAGCCACATGGGGACCAGGCCGCCCATGGGGGTGAAGGAATCGTGCATGGAGTTCACGGAGCCGTTCGAGGCTGACGTCGTGGCGGTGGCCCAGAGCGCCGAGTTGACGATGCCGAAGCGGGTCTCCTTGCCTTCCATGTTGGCGCCCGCCTGCATCGAGGTCGTGGTCTGATCCACGCCGAGCTTGGTGAGCGCAGGGTTGCCCGCCTGCTCGGACCCGACGCAAACTGCAAGGAGAACGACGAACACGAACGTCATCGCCGCCAGGATCGCCCAGCCCTGCCGCGTGTCGCCCACCATCTTGCCGAACGAGTAGCACAGCCCGCCCGAGATCAGCAGGATGGCCAGGACCTCGAGGAAGTTGGACAGCGGCGTGGGGTTCTCGAACGGATGCGCCGAATTGACGTTGAAAAAGCCGCCGCCATTGGTTCCCAGCTGCTTGATGGCGATCTGCGAGGCGGCTGGGCCCACCGCGATGCTCTGTTCTTTCTGCGTGGCCTTCTCGGTCACCGGGTTGCCTTTGTCGTCCTTGATGGGCTGTCCCGCGGCGTCAAGCTTCGGGTTGTCGTACTCGACCGACTCCACCAGCGGTGTAGTGGGATAGGCGGAGAAGGTCTGCACCACCCCTTGCGAGACCAGGACCAGGGCGAGAATCAGCGCCAACGGCAATAGAATGTAGAGCGTGGTGCGGGTGAGGTCGACCCAGAAGTTGCCGACGGTGTCCGCCCTCTGGCGCGCGAAGCCGCGAATCAAAGGCAGCAGCACGGCGATGCCGGTCGCTGCGGATACGAAGTTCTGCACCGTGAGCGCTGCCATCTGCGAGAGATAGCTCATGGTGCTCTCGCCGCCGTACCCCTGCCAGTTGGTGTTGGTGATGAAGCTGGCAGCGGTGTTGAAGGACGAGTCGGGTGTCACCGCCGAAAAGCTCTGTGGGTTGAGCGGCAGATAGGCCTGCAGCCTTTGCAGACCGTAGGCCACCAGTCCGCCCAGGAGGTTAAACGCCAGCATGGCCAGGGCGTACTGCGTCCAGCGCATTTCCTTCGCGGGATCGACTCCGCAAACGCGATAGAGCGCGCGCTCGAGCGGCCCGCCCACGGTGTTGAGCACCGCAGGCTGGCCTTCGAAGATGCGCGCCATGTAGGTGCCGAGCGGTTTCGCCAGCGCCAGCAGGACGACGATGTAGACGATCAGTTGGAGGTACCCGTTGGCACTCATTAGAATTTCTCCGGAAAGAGCAGCGCGATCACCAGGTAGATCGTGATAGCGAGCGCAACGATCCCGCTCAACGCATAGAGCCAGGTCATGAGCGCCTCCCTAGCAAGCGTTCGCAGCCGTAGACAACCACAGCCGATACCGCGAAGAAACCAATCAACACTAAGAGGTAAACCACGTCCATCATCGCCGCCTCCTCTCAAGTAGCGCGTGCATCCTAGACAAACCCGCATAAAAACGGTGCGAAGATTCCCGGTGCAACGTATAAAAATGCCGTAAAGATTCGCGCACGCTAGCAGCTCTGCTCTAAGCCGCGTTTGACAAGAATCAACCAAGCTCGCGAGCGACGAGAGGCCGGCGCACGTGGCCCTTGCGGACAAGGCCGAGGTGGACTAGCGGACAGTAGGATGGGCCCGGTTTGCTGCGGGCGCGGAGCCCGCCCTACCGGGGGAATGCTCAGACGCGGCGGGAGCACCCATGCGAAAGCGGCCTACTTCACGCTCGGACCGCTATCACTTGCCCATTCGCCAAATAACCGCTGGATGGCAGCGGGGTCCTTGGCCGCTTCCAGTCGACTCCGAAAACGGCTGCTGGAAAGCATTTCCGATACGGTCGCCAGTATCTGCAAGTGCTCCTCGTTTGCGTCCTCGGGAACCAGGATCACGAACAGCGCCGACACGGGCCGGTGATCCGGCGCGCCGAATTCTATCGGAGGCTGAGTACGCACGAAGAGTACGATCGGTTCCCGAATGCCGGGGATGCGGGCGTGCGGGATCGCGAAGCCATGTCCCAGGGCGGTGGATCCACTCTGTTCCCGGCGCCACAGCGCTCGGAAGATCGGCGTGTGATCGATGTGATGGCGACGGCCGACCAGCAAGGCGATCTCTTCGAGCGCCCCTTTCCTGTCGATAGCGGGTAGTCCGAGGACGACGTTGCCCTCGGACAGAAGACGACTAATGATGCCCACAATCAGCCGCCATCAGATCGAAACCAATAGATCGCGACTTCGCGGGCGATGAGCGTCGGCTAGTGGCATGACCGGGTCTTCGCCCATCCGTAGAAGATACTCTGTTGGGTGTGTAGAGGCAGACTGTAGATGGCGCCGTGAACCAAAGCCTCATAAGCGGCCGGGTCAGGCGCGCGGAAAACGCCTTGACCGTAGGCCATGAGAAGTCCTTCGCCCACGGGGCCTGTTCGGGTCCGACTATCGTCGCTCAGCATGTTGAGAACGCGAAGGCTCTCCAGAACAAGCTCCCTCATCCGAGCGTTACGCTTCAACCAGTTTCGAGCGGTCTCTTGCTCTCGAGCGAGATCGAGCGTTTCAGGCGCCCGCTCGCCCGGCTCTTTGCCGAATAGATAGTCGGCCGCCACGCCGGCTCGCACGCTGCACTGTCGGCGCTCCGTCTCGGACCGGACTTCGTCCTTGCCGTATTCTAACTCGAGCGCGTCAAAGACCGTGATGTAAGCGAGTTCAGTCAATTCTCGCATGTGCGAACGGTCGTGCTTCGTCGCGTTTGCACTGATGAACTCGGCTCCTCTGACGTTCATGACTTCCTCTAATGCGCTCCGCACCTCATCATGCAATGTATGCCTTCGCGCATAAAAAAGGTGCAAAAAGGCACGGCCGGGACGTGAAGAGGACATAAATGTCCGCCGCGGATGGATCGGCGACCGTGACCCCCGGCCCGGGTAGAATGCGTGCTCACTGGGAGACTGACTCCGGGACGGATACATGAAGGCTTTGAAGTACCTCCTCTACGCCATCGGCGCACTGATCGTCTTGTTGCTGGTGGCGATTGGCATCGTATTCGCGCTCTTCGATCCCAACGACTATAAGCCGCAGATCGTGCAACTGGTCAAGGAACGCACCGGGCGCACGCTGACCATCAGCGGTGATATCAAGCTGAAGATCTTTCCCAAGATCGGGGCGGCCGTCGGTAAGACGACGCTGTCCGAGCGCAACAGAGACCGCGTATTCGCCGGGGTGGACGAGGCACAGGTCTATCTCGCGCTGATCCCGCTTTTCAGCAAGCAGTTGGTCGTGGACCAGGTTCGTCTCGACGGGCTGCGCGCCGATCTGATCAAGCACAAGGACGGCAGCACCAACTTCTCGGATCTGACCGGAGCCGAAGCCGGTGAGAAGAAGGCCCCGGAGCAGCCCAGGCAAGAGGCGCCCAAACCGCAGGCGGCGACGAAAGCGAGTATCAAGCTGGACGTGAGCGGCATTCGCATCACCAACTCCCGCGTGACCTGGCTGGACGAGAGCAACGGCAACGATCTGGCCATCGAGCTCGTGGAGTTGAAGACGGGGCGGGTGGCCGAGCGCGTCCCCAGCCCCGTTCAACTCGACTTGGCGCTGAGGGGCGCCAAGCCCAAGGCCGACCTCCGGGCCAAGCTGCTGGGCGTGCTGACCTTGGACCTGGCCAACCAGCAGTACAGCTTCAAGGGCCTGGACGCGAAGCTGAGCGGCAGCGCCCTCGATCTCACCGGCATCACCGCTGCGCTGAAGGCCGACCTCGAGGCCGAGGGGGCAAAGCAGCTCGTCAAAGTCAGTGGCCTTAGCCTGGACGCCAAAGCGAACCGCGGCAAGGACAGCTTCGACCTGAAGCTCTCGGCGCCGCGCGTGCAGTCGAGCCCTGAGGCCGTGGAGGTCGAGGCGTTGTCCGTTTCCGCAACCGGGAGCGCGGCCGGCGTGACGCTGACCGAGAGCAGTCTCAAGACCCCGATGCTGCGCGTGAATCTGGCTGCCAATCAAGTCTTGCTGCGGGGGCTTGCGCTGGCGGCGAAGGGCAAGCTGGGCCTGGACAATCTCGCGGTGAACCTGAGCGCGCCGAAGCTGGAAATCACCAAGGACCGGGCCAGCGGCGAGTCTGCGTCGCTTGCGGCCAAGCTCGCCGGCCCTGAGCGCACGGCCGATGTGACCCTGAAGTTGTCTGCGGTCGAGGGCTCAGCCAAGGCGCTCAAGATCGCCGCCCTCGTGCTGGACATCGATGGGAAGCAGAAAGACAACGCCGTTAAGGGTACGCTGAGCACGCCGATCTCTGCCAACCTCGAGACGCGGGTCTTCGAGTTGCCCAAAATTGATGCCCAGTTCACGGTGACAAGCCCTTCCATTCCGCAGAAGACGGCGAAGGTCCCGCTGTCGGGTACGGTGCGGGCCGATCTCGGCGGCGAGCGAGTGACGGCCAACATCGCCGCTCAGTTCGACGAGAGCCACCTCAAAGCGAAGCTAGGCATGACCAGGTTCGCGACGCCTGCCTATGATTTCGACATCGACATCGACAAGCTGAATCTCGACAAATACGCACCACCCAAGCAGAAGAGCGCGCAGGGCGAAAAGCCCGTTGAGCCGACTACCCCGGCGCCCAAGGCGAAGGAAAAGGAAGCGGAGAAGCCCATCGACTTCTCACCGCTCAAAGCGCTCAATCTCGACGGCCGAGTCAAGATCGGCGAGCTTATCGCGGACAACATCAAGGCCAGCAGCGTGCGGGTAGACATGCGCGCCAAAAGCGGCAAGCTCGACGTGGATCCGATGCAGGCCAATCTGTATCAGGGCGCGTTGAAGGGAAGCGCTAGCGTCAATGCCAATACCAATCAGATCGCGGTGAGGCAGGCGTTGAGCGGCATCTCGATCGGCCCGCTGTTGCGCGACGCCGTCAGGCAGGACATCCTCGAAGGCCGCGGCAATGTGGACCTCGACATTACCACGACAGGCAACACGGTCAGCGCGTTCAAGCAGGCGCTGAACGGGACCGCGAGCCTGAGCCTCAAGGACGGTGCGATCAAGGGTGTGGACCTGGCCGGCGCTGTTCGGAGCATCAAGTCCAAGCTCGGTGGGCAGGATGCGGAGCAGTCGGCAAATACGGCGCAGAAGACCGATTTCACCGAGCTCACCGCCAGCTTCACGATCAAGAACGGCGTGGCGCACAACGGCGATCTCAGCGCCAAATCGCCGTTCGTGCGCATCTCCGGCGAGGGGGACGTGAACATCGCGCAGGACAACCTCGACTATGTGGTGAAGGCAGCGGTGGTGGCCAGCACCGCAGGGCAGGGCGGCAAGGAACGCGCCGAGCTGACCGGGCTCACGCTGCCCGTGCGCATCTACGGGCCCTACGACGCGCTCAAGTACAAGCTGCAGTTCAGCCAGATGCTCAGCGGGGCCAATAAAGAGGCGCTGAAGGAGATGGCGAAGGAAGCGCTGAAGGAGGGCGGCAAAGTTCAGCTCAAAGACCTCGGCAAACAGTTGCTCGGTGGCGAGAAAGCACCCGGACCGTCCGGCGACCAGCCCGCGAACGGCGATCAGGCACAACCGGCCCAGCCGGCGAAAAAGCCCGAGGACGCGCTCAAGGAGAAGCTGAAGGGGCTGCTCCGCTGAAAAGCCGTGACTCGTGATTCGTGACTCGTGACTCGTGATTTATACTCGGTACACCGCGTCGCCTCAATCAGCCGATCCGCCGTGAGAAGACCTTCGAAAATAGGCGACATGACTTCCGAGAGCGAGAAGCGTGTGGCCGCTGGTCACGAGTCACGAATCACGAGCCACGAATCGCGGCCGTCGAGTCACGAACCAAGGCCGTCCAGTCAGGAATCACGGCCGTCGAGTCACGAACCACGAGCCACGAATCACGAGCCACGAAACCCCAGCTTTGCCGAGCGGATCATCCTCTGGCAGCGCAAGCACGGCCGGCACGATCTGCCATGGCAGAGCACCTGCGATCCCTATCGTATCTGGGTGTCGGAGATCATGCTGCAGCAGACGCAGGTGACCGCCGTCATCCCTTACTACGGCCGCTTTCTGGCGCGCTTTCCCGATATCGGATCGCTGGCCGTGGCGACCGAGGATGACGTTCTCGCACATTGGAGCGGGCTGGGTTACTACGCGCGCGGACGCAATCTCCATCGAGCCGCGCGCCTGGTCGTCGAACAGCATGCAGGCGCACTGCCGCGCGAGTTCGAGGCGGTGCGCGCGCTGCCCGGCGTCGGGCGGTCTACCGCCGCCGCGATCTGCGTATTCTCTTTTGGCCAGCGGCACGCGATTCTCGACGGCAACGTCAGACGCGTGCTGGCGCGGCACGACGCCATTGCGGGCTATCCGGGAGACAAGGACGTGCAGGATCGGCTGTGGCGCCTGGCGGAGTCGCGTTTGCCGGAGACGGGTGTGGAGAGCTATACGCAGGGGCTCATGGATCTCGGCGCCCGACTATGCGTCCGGCGCAGCCCGCAATGCGGCCGCTGCCCCGTAGCACAGAGCTGCGTCGCCCGGCGCGATGGACTGACCGGACAACTGCCTGCTCCCCGACCAGCGAAGATGCTGCCAGAGCGCGAAACCGCCATGCTGGTTTTGATGTGTGCAGGCGAAGTGCTTCTTGAGAAACGTCCCGCCCCCGGGATCTGGGGTGGACTATGGAGCTTTCCCGAGGTGAGCAAAGGGGGGATCCGAGAGGCGGCGCGTCGCTACGGAGCGGGAGTGGACGAGCTCAAACGCCTTGCGCCGGTGGACCACGGCTTCACCCACTTCAAGCTGCGCATTCTTCCGGTGCTGGCACAGGTGGCGCGGTCCGCTAGCGCAGAAGAACCGGGTCGGCTGTGGTTGTCGTTAGACGAGGCCCTGGGCGCGGCGATCCCAGCGCCCGTGAAGCGAATCATAGGTGAGCTGCGCGCCGTGGCATGACGCGGCGTGGGTTCCGCGCGGTGCTTCACATCAAAGCACGACCTGTCGGGACTGGAGGAAAATCTTAACTTCGCTCAGCGCGGCAAGGGGATCGCGCGACTCCAGCAAGCGCTGCTTGACGTCCAACTCCAGCGGCAATACCTCCGCCAACCGGTAGCCGACCCAGCCGGCCAGGTCGAGTCGGGGAGGAGAAGAAAAGCGCGCGGCGCCGATCTTGGCGATGATCTTTTCCAGGAGGGTACCCAGGTCCTCGTACTCCTCCGGGAGCGGCAGGGGTGTCGGCGGGTCGTCCAGCTCGATGTGGGCCTGCACGAGCCCGCTCTTCGCGGTCCATTGCTCCAG
>DATJVW010000258.1:0-8709 GCA_035501675.1 Burkholderiales bacterium | reverse complement strand
CGCCGGCGAGAAGGGTAAGGACTCCTGCCAGGGGGACAGCGGAGGTCCTCTATCGTCGCCAGCGGGCCCGTTCGGCGCGTACGTGCAGATCGGCATCGTCAGCTTCGGAGAGGGCTGTGCGCGGGACAAGAAGCCCGGCGTCTATACCCGCGTTGCTGCGTATCGCAGCTGGATAGCCATGCACGCGAACACGATTCAGAGCGGGGCTGCGCCTTCCCACCCGGTGAGGTGAGCGGAAGCGCGGGCGCGCTGGTCGTCTTGAACAGACGAGCTCAGCTGAAACTCCATCTCGCCCGTCTATTGGGCTCCATCTCAGCGCTCCTTGTTCTCGAGATCCAGCAGAGGTGCCACCGAGAAAGACGGGCGGGCACTTGGCCCGCCCAAACTGTGCACAGGGGAGGAGACCTACTTACTGCTCTTGTGTCTCGCCGGATCGACGAGCCTGTACCTTACCCTCGCGGGCTTTCATGTCGCTGTCGCCCGACATGCAATCCCGCCCGGTTCGCTCCAAACCACTAGATCTTGTATGTAGCGCCACCCAAGTCTACCAATTGTAGTAGTGTAGCGCGAGATGTCAAGAGGCCCTTCACGCTGGTCCAGGACTGCCGTTATCCAGCACTGAGCCTGCAGAGACGGACCCAGGTGTATTCAACTTGCGCGTCTTCGCAGTGCCTGCGTAACGACTCGAGTACTTTTTTGTCGGTGACTCACGACCTGGGGGCAGCTTGAGATGTTCGCCGCACTTGGACGGCTTGAAGTGTATGCGGGCCGCGACACCATCAAGCGCGCCGCGGACGCACCTCGGGTTGAAGTGGAGGGGCCGAACGAGGGCGCGCTCGGCTGGCGTGCGTGGAGCCTGAGGGTGGGCACGTGGAAGATCGTCGTGTCGTTCAGGCGCGAAAGGCGCAGAAGGTAGCCGCCGCACGCGTCCCGGAACTGGGTCGCCGGCGGGCCGCTTCGGCGCCCCGTTCGCGCCGTCAAGCCCGGTCGGGAACCAGCATCAGCTTTCCCACGACATCGCGACGGCCGAAGCGCGCGAGCGCCTCGTTGAAGCGCGACAAAGGATACTTCGCTTCGATGTACGGCTTGATCTTCCCGGCGAGGTAGAGGTCGAACAGCTCCGCCTGGACGCGCCGCATCCACGCCGGATCGCGATCGCGGTAGTCGCTCACCTGCAAACCGCTCACCGCGATGTTCTTCACCAGCAGGTAGTTCGCCTTGATTTCGGGAATGCGGCCGGACGCGAAGCCAACGACCACCATGCGTCCACGCCAGGCCAGCGCGCGCATCGCTGCATCGAACACGTCGCCGCCCACGGGATCTATGACGACGTCGACGCCACGTCTGCCCGTCACCGCATAGACCTGCTCGCGCAGGCTCTCGCGCAGATCCGGCAGCGACAGATCGATGACGTGGTCGGCGCCGTTCGCGCGCGCCAGCTCGGCCCGGTGCGGCCCCGATACGGCGGCGATCACGGTTGCGCCCAGCGCCTTTGCCACCTGCAGCGCGGCGAGACCGACGCCTCCCGTTGCGCCCGTCACGCAGACGGTTTCGCCTGAGCGGTACTGCCCGCGGTCGAGAAGTGCGAAGTGGGCAGTCTGGTACGCGAGCCCGAGCGCGGCCGCCTCTAGAAAGGCGATGCTTTCCGGCAGCACGAACACCTGCTGCTGCGGCGCCCGTACTAGCTCCGCATAGGCCCCGTGCTCGATCAGCGCCATCACGCGGTCGCCTGGCTTGCAGCCGCTCGTCCCCGCGCCGACCGCGCGCACCACACCTGCCATCTCCTTCCCCGGGCTGAACGGCAGCGGCGGTAGCCTCTGGTAGCGGCCTTCGATGGCCAGCAGGTCGGGATAGTTGACACCGATCGCGCGCGCTTCGATCACGACTTCGCGCTCGCCCGGAACCGGATCCGGCATGTCCTCCAGGCGCGGGCTGTCGTACGGCCCGTGCGCGCGAACCAGGACCGCGCGCATCATCCCGTCTGGCGCAGCTTTGCGACGCGCGCGCGCCGCGCCGGCGCGTAGGCCACGTCGCCGAGCTGCTCATAGAGGGCCTGCGTCACGTCGAAGTGCTGCGCCAATCCGGTGCGCTCGAGGAGCGAGATCGGACCCTCCGGATAACCTAGGCCCAGGCGCAGCGTCGTGTCCAAGTCGTCGGCGCTCGCCAGCCCCTCGTCCAGCCGGCGCAACGCCGCGTTGAAGTAGGGCCGAATCAGCCGGTCGACGATGCGACCGGGAAAGTCACCGCAAACCGCAACGACAAAGCCGGCCTGTTCGAACAGAGCCCTCGCCGCAACCAGCGCGTCCGGCCTGGTCTGCGGCTGGCGCACCAGCTCGATCAGGTTGGTCGGGTAGGCGTTGCCCAGGCGGTAACGCGCAAAGCCCAGCACGTTCGAGCCTTCCTTCCCGCGCGATTCACCCGTGTGCACGCCGAGGCACTCCAGACCCAGTTCGACGAGGATGGCCGTGCACGCCTCACGGTTAGCCATCTGCGCGAGGGCCGGGCCGGCCTGGCCGCCGATGACAACGACAACGTCACCCTTGGCGACCGCGGCTTCGAGGAGCTTGTGCGGACCGGGAAAGGAGCGGCTGCCGCCCGTATCGACGATCGAGTGAGCCACGTCACGCTCCAAACATCCTGCTGTCCTTGTAGGCGTGGAAGCCGCGTCCGCTCTTCCTCCCCAAACGTCCGGCCGCGATCATGCGCTTGACCAGCGGCGGGCAGGCCGCGCGCGGCTCGTTCGTCAGACCGTGCATCGCTTCGCAGAGCAGCAGCTGCGTGTCCATGCCGATGAGGTCGAGCAGCTCGAACGGGCCCATGGCGTAGCCGAGCGCCGTCTTGATCGCTCTGTCGATGTCTGCCGGCTCGGCCACGCCCTGCTCCACCAGGCGGATCGCATCGTTGTTGAACGGGATGAGGAAGTAGTTGAGGATGAAGCCGGGGCTGTCCTTCGTCTTCACCGGGTTCTGGCCCAGCGCCTTGCAAAACTCCCACGCCGACGCGAAAGTCTCGTCGCTGGTATTGAGGCCGGGCGACATCTCCACCAGCTTCATGAGCTGCGCGGGCAGACAGAAGTGCATGCCGACGAAGCGGTCGTCGCGCCCCGACCCGCCCGCGATCTCGGTGATCGAGATGGTCGAGGTGTTCGACGCGAAGATGGTGTGCGGCGGGCACACCTTGTTCAGCTCCGCGAGCAACCCGTGCTTCACCTCGAGATCCTCGAACACCGCCTCGATGATCACGTCGCAGGCAGCCAGATCCTCGATCCGGGTCGTGCTTGTCCAGCGGCCCATGACGGCCGGCAGCTCTTCGGCTTTGAGCTTGCCGCGCTCCACGGACTTGCGGAAGAAGGCCTCGCTCTGCGCGCGCGCCGCGGCAAGCGCTTCCGCGCGGGTGTCGTAGACGATCGTCTCGAATCCCGCGCGCACGGCCACGATCGCGATGCCGGCGCCCATCGTCCCGCAGCCGGCCACGCCAACGGTCTTGATCTGCGCCACGAGTCTCCTATTTGCGCACGAAATGCCGGCCGATGAGCTGGCGGTGGATCTGGTTCGTGCCCTCCCAGATCTGGGTCACCTTCGCATCGCGCATCAGGCGCTCCACGCGATAATCCTTGCAATATCCGTAACCGCCGTGGAGCTGCACCGCTTCGGTCGCGATGCGCATGGCGAGATCCGAGGCGCGCATCTTGAGCATCGAGGCTTCGATGCCGAAATCGGTCGCTCCGCTGTCGACGAGCCGACCCACGTGCCACAGCCACGCCTCACACTGCGCCAGCTCGGTCGCCAGATCGGCGAGCATGAACTGGATCCCCTGGAACTCGACGATCCTGTGCCCCGATTGCTTGCGCTCGTTGATGTAGGCCACCGCGTCTTCGAAGGCCGCGCGCGCGATCCCGAGCGCATGAGCGGCGATGCTCGGCCGCGATCTGTTGAGCGACGCGATGAGAATCTCGAGCCCGTGCCCCGGTTCCCCGAGGAGGTTGGCGCGCGGCACGCGGCAGCGGTCGAAGGCGATCGCGGCAGTGCTCGCGGCGCGGTGGCCCATCTTGTCCTCGGTGCGCAGCACCGAGAAGCCTGGCGTGCCCTTCTCGAACACCAGCACGGAGACCGCGCGCTTGGAGTCGCCGATCTCGCTCCACTTGCCGAACAGCATGTATAGATCCGCGACATCCCCGTTGGAGATGAACGTCTTGCCGCCGTCCACGACAATGTGATCGCCCTGAGGCGTGAAGCGCGTCGTCATCCCAGTCGCGTCGGAGCCGGCGGCAGGCTCGGTGATGGCGAGAGAGACCAGGCCGCCAGAGGCCACGCGCGGCAGCAGTCGACGCTTCTGCTCCTCGCTGCCGAAGTCGATCAACGGCTTGATGGCGTGGAAGTTGGTGGCCCAGACGATAGCGGTGGAGGCACACGCTTTCGCCATCTCGCGCACACAGGCCAGCCAGGCGGTATACGAGACCGGATGGCCGCCATACGCCTCGGGGACGAACATGCCGTTCAGGCCGAGCGCGTTGATGTCGCGCACGTTGTCCCAGGGGAACTCGGCGGTGCGGTCGTAGTGCTCGGCGCGCGGCGCGATCTTCTCGCCGGCCAGCGTCTTCACGCTGTCCAGCAGCATCCGCTCTTCGTCGCTGAGCGCGATGGCGGCGTCGATGCGATCGAAGACGTTCATCGATCCTCGAACTTCGGCTTGCGCTTGTCGAGGAACGCGGCCATGCCCTCCTCGGCATCGCGCGTGCGGAACGCGAGCGTGGACAGATCCGCTTCGATCTTGAAGCCATCGTACAGCGACGCGTCCAGCGCGCGCGTGACCGCCTCCCGGGCGAAGCCGAGCACCGGCAGACTGAAGCCGGCGAACTCGCGCGCGAACGCCATGCCTTGCGCGAGCGCATCGCCCTCGACGATCCGGTTCACCAGTCCCCAGTCCAGCGCGGTCCGCGCATCGATCGCCTTCCCGGTCAGGATCATTTCCAGAGCACGCGCCTCGCCCACCACCCGTGGCAGGCGCTGCGTGCCGCCGTAACCCGGGATCAGGCCGAGCTTGATCTCGGGCAACCCCAGCTTCGCGTTCGCCGTCGCCAGGCGGAAAGTGCAGGCCAGCGCCAGTTCGAGGCCTCCGCCGAACGCGAACCCGTTGACGATCGCCACCGAAGGCATGGGCAGGCGCTCGAGCTTCGTGAAGGTTGCCTGTCCCAGCTCCACGCCGCGCTTCTGTTCGGCCAACGACCGTCCGGTCAGCTCCCTGACGTCGGCTCCAGCGCAGAATGCCTTCGGGCCCGCCCCGGCCACCAGCAGCGCGCGTGCGCCGCTCGTCGCGGCCTCATCCAACGCGTGCCCCAGGTCGGCGATGAGCGAGAAGGACAGCGCGTTGAGCGCCTCCGGACGGTTCAGCGTCAGAACCGCGAACTCCTCGATTCGGGTCAGCTCGATGCCCACCTCACGCCTCCTTTTTGACCGGGTCGACCCAGCGCACGGCCTGAGGCCGGATGCGTCCGCTCTGCGCCCATTGCGCGAGCTCCCGCTTGAGGATCTTGCCGCTCGCGGTGAGCGGAAAGGCGTCCAACACGATGAAGTATTCCGGCATGTCGTACTTGGACAGACCCACCGCGTGTAAGTGATCGAGCATAGCATCCGCGGCTACGCGTTCGCCCGCGCGCACGATCACCGCCAGGCAGAGCTTCTCTCCCAGGCGCTCGTCGGGCACACCGAACGCCGAGGCCTTGAGCACCGCCGGATGCCGGTGCGCGAGATCCTCGATGCGAGCCGGATGGATATTGTGTCCGCCGCGGATGATGAGGTCCTTCTTGCGCCCCACGAAGCGCAGGCAGCCACGCTCGTCGAGCGTGCCGAGATCCCCGGACATGAACCAGCCGTCGCGGTTGAACGACTCTTCGGTGGTGACCTGGTCGTCGAAGTAGCCCAGCATGAGCAGCGCGCCGCGCGTCCCGATCTCTCCGACCTCGCCGGCAGGCAGCTCGACATCCGCATTCTCCTGGCTGAAGATGCGCGTCTCGTAGCCCTTGGCCGCGCGGCCGCAGGTCTCGACGATCGTGATCTCGTCATCGGTCGGCAACGTGTATTGATGCGACCCGTTCTCGGTCATGCCGTAGATGTTCTGCGGCTTGATCCCCATGTCGAGAAGGCTCTGCGCCACCTCGCGCGGGATCGGCGAGCCCGCCATGTAGAAAATGCGCACGGCGCCGATGGTCCTCAGGCCGCGCCGGCGCACTTCCGCCAGCACGTCGATCGCGTGTGTGGGCACGCCCATGACGTAGGTCGCGCCCGTTTCAAGGATCCAGTCGAGCGGCTCGCTGTCCGGCGGTGGATCGTTGACCACCAGCTCGAGCCCCGCCGCGAGCATCTGCTCCAGCGCCACGGTCCCGATGTGGTGGCTCATCGGGCTCAGGCTCAGCAGGATGGTACGGTGATCGTGCCGCCAGTCCTCCACCATGGCGCGGCCGTTGGCGAGCAGCGTGTTGTGCGAATGCATTACGCCTTTCGGAGCGCCGGTGGTCCCGGAAGTGAAAGCGAGATAGATGATCCGGTCGGGATCGTCGTCGGGCGCAACGCTCGGGCGCAATCGCGCATCTGCGGCCGGATACGCGCGCGCCCGCAAGTCGGGACGAGCGCTTGAACCGGGCACCGAGTAAACGGCGCGCATGAACGGCAGCGCCTGAGCGGCGGCCAAGACATCGGTCCGGCCGGCGTCCGCCCCGTAGCCGGCCTGCATGACGAGAACGGCTGAGCGGCTGCGCTGCAGCAGCTGGACGATCTCTCCGACGGTGTAGTTCTGGTGCAGTGACGGGCTGCAGATATAGCCGTTGCGGGCGCAGGCGAGCAGCGTGACCACGCTCTCGGCGCGGGAGGGCAACCAGACCGATACGCGCTGGCCGCGGCGCACGCCGTCCCGATCCAGGCGCTCGGCCACGGTTTCTACCCAGGTCAGCAGCTCGCGCCAAGAGAGCCGCACCTGCGCGTCGCGCAGCGCGTATTCCTCTGCACGCTCCGCGGCGTGGCGCGCCAGCAGAGAGTAAAGCGTATCGTGCCGCCATACCCCCTGTTCGTAGTAGCGCTGCGCCGTGCGAGGCGACAGCAAAGACAGGACGCTGGTCAAGGAAACCCGCCTGCTGCCTCAATGACCGAACTTGTCCGCGTCGGGCTCGCGCTTCGCACGAAAGGCCTCGCCCAGCTCCCGCGATTCGTCGGTGTCGAGATACGCTCTCAGCAAGAGGTCGTGCGCCATCCTCGCCAGCCCGCCAACACCGCCGTGACGCACGTTGAACGCAGCCTTGATCGACGCGAGCGCGAATGCGCCCCGCTCCGCCACCCCGAGCGCCATGCTGCGCGTCTCCTCGCGTAGCTTGTCGTCGGGCACGACCCGGTTGATGAGCCCGAGCGCCTGCGCCTCACGGGCGCTGAGCTTGGGATTCAGCATCCACAGCTCCTTGGCTTTCTTCTTCCCGATGAGATCCTCGAGGTACCAGGTGCCGAACCCGGCGTCGAAGCTCCCCATCATCGGCCCGACTTGCCGAAAGACCGCGCTCTCCTTGGCGATCGTGAGGTCGCAGACCACCTGCAGCACGTTGCCTCCGCCGACGGCGAAACCGTTGACCGACGCGATGACCGGCTTCTGGAGCTTATCGATCGCCTCGTACATCTCGAGCGTGGGCAGGACGCCGGCGTAAAGGAGCGTCTCCTCCATGCCTTCCTTGCGCCCGCCGATGCAGAAGAACTTGTCGCCCGCCCCCGTGATCACCAGCACCCGCGTGCGCGTCTCGCGGCGCACCGCATTGACGCAGTCCCGGACCTCATGGCACATCTGCGGGGTGAACATGTTTCCGTCTTCGGGACGGTTCAACGTCAGCCAGCCGATGGGGCCGTCTTCCTCGTACAGGATGGTCTCGAATTTCAAGGGGTTCTCCGTGAGGCGTGTGGCGAGGCCATTATCGCGCGATCGCCCCGGCGCGTGCTCGCAAAGGCTGCCGCTGATACGCTAGCGGGGCAAATGGCCACCGTCCGCGTCCCCCGTCTGCGCCGACCGGAGCTGCCGGTCGACACGGTCGACCTGGCGCGTTATCTCATCGGCAAGACGCTGGTACACGACCTGCCTGGCGCCAGGCTGGCGGGACGCATCGTCGAGACCGAGGCATACGTCGTCGGCGACGCCGCCGGACATGCGTTTCGCGGACCGACATCGCGCAACCGATCGTTGTTTCTCAAACGCGGAAGCGCCTACGTCTACTTCATCTATGGATCGGCCTATTGCCTCAACGTGGCGAGCGAATCGGCCGGCGTGGGGGCCGGCGTGCTGCTGCGCGCGCTCGAGCCGCTCGAAGGCATCGCCGAGATGGAGCGCCTGCGCGGCACCAAGGAATTGCGCGACCTGGCTCGGGGCCCCGGCCGGCTGGCCCAGGCCATGAACATCGACCTTCGGCTCGACGGCGTCGACCTGTGCACCGACCGGCGCCTCTGGCTCGGCGGCGGGGTGCGGCCTGCCGGCCGGATCGGAAAGAGCGTGCGCATCGGACTGACCAAAGAGGCCCACCGGCTGCTGCGCTTCTACGAGCGAGGCAGCCCGTTCGTCAGCGGGCCTAAGCGACTTATATCTGGTCCCACTTGAAGTGTCTCATTGCGCGCGCCTGCTGTTGTCGATTTCAAGCACATAAAGTCTACCAGACCGCTCTTCCCTCCCCAGCGCGGAGAAAGGGAG
>DATJVW010000257.1:0-6397 GCA_035501675.1 Burkholderiales bacterium | reverse complement strand
ATGGTGCCCCGGGTCGACTTTATCAGCGCACCCGGGGTCAGCCCATCCAACGTGTATCGCCCCGGAGGGCCGTACAAGATGGTGACGGGGCTTGGCCTGTTCGCATTCGACCGCACGCTGTGCCGCTTCCGGCTGGAGAGCGTGCACCCTGGGCACTCAGTCCGTGACATCGTGGACAACACCGGCTTCGACTTCGACTGCCCCGCCCACGTCCCGCAGACACCCGCGCCCGAGGCTGAGGTCCTACAGCTCCTTCGCGGCCGGGTCCGCGGCGAGATCGCGGACGCATACCCGCGCTTTGCGGCGAGCCTCGCGAGCTGAGGTCGACGCGCCCGAGGAGGGACGCTTACTGTCGGCACGCCGCGACCCCGCGAGGCGCTGAACGCGCCGGGCCAATGAGCATGAGCGAGCAGCTGCCTCTATTCTCTTCCATGGAGCCGGCTGGTCGGCTCGCACCGCCCCCGGTGTCGCCGGCCGCCGTCGCGCCGGAGTTGACATCCTTGGCTCAGAGACTTCCGCGTGGGATCTTTCTCGGCACATCGTCCTGGTCTTTCCCCACCTGGTCCGGGCTGGTCTATGCAGCGTCCTATGAGCAGCAGCAGCTCGCGCACGAGGGCCTTGCGGCCTACGCCCGCCACCCGCTCTTGCGCAGCGTCGGCATCGATCGCACGTTCTACGCGCCGATCCCCGCGGCCGAGTTCAGCCATTACGCGCAACAGACCCCGGCGGGCTTCCGTTTCCTCGTCAAGGCACCCAGCCAGTGCGTGAGCCCGTGGCTGCGCTCCGAAGGCGGCGGCCGGGCGGCGGACAACCCCAACTTTTTGGATAGCGCCTTCGCCGCCGAGCGATTCGTGCTCCCCGCGATCGAGGGGCTCGGGGACAGGGCCGGCCCGCTCGTGTTCCAGTTCCCGCCGCTGGGGCGGGCGATTGCCGGGCAGCCGCTGGTCTTCGCACATCAGCTCGGCGAGTTCCTGGCACGCTTGCCACGCGGGCCCCTCTATGCCGTGGAGTTGCGCGACACGGCCTTACTGACCGATGACTACATGGCCGCGCTGCGCAGCGGCGGCGCCAGACACTGTCTGGGTTTGCATCCGCGTCAGCCGGCGGTGCGCGAACAAGCCCGGCTGTTGCGTAAGCTGGTGCCGGGTCCGCTGGTCGTGCGCTGGAACTTGCATCCCGGCTTCGGCTACGAGGAGGCCCGCGAGCGTTACGCTCCATTCACGCGGCTGGTGGATGAAGATCTCCCGACGCGGGTCGCACTCGCACGGTTGTGTCTCGCGAGCGTCGCGGCCGGCCAGGCGGCCTTCGTCATCGCGAACAACAAGGCGGAGGGTTCGGCGCCTCTGACCGTGTTCAAGCTGGCGGCGCTGATCGCGCAGGAAGTGTCGGGGCCAGATTAGGGAAACTGCAGCGGATTACCGGACGGGCGGCAGTGCCAGGGTAGGCCACGCCTGCGTGCCGAGAACAGGTTCCGGCCCGATCAAGACCACGGCCTTGTGTGCCAGCTCGCGGGCCGAGCGGGTTGCGCCCGACTTGAGATAGCGCTGCAGCGCTTCCAGCGGGTTGCTCCCTGGCGCTGCCGCGATGGAGCGCCCGTGCAGCTCCACGCGGCGGCCTTGGTACCCTTGCGGCGCATCTGCGGCACGCCCGAACTTGGACGCGCCAAAATCGGCGCTGCTCGAGCGCTGAAATGGAAACGGCGCCTCGGGATGCGCGGCATAGAAGGACCAGACGCTGAAATAGCGTACACCGGTGACGCCGTTCAGATGGTGCAAGGCTGCGTCCCCGCCCAGCGCGGTGCACAGCAGACGCTTGCGGTAGAGGATGGCAAACTCGCGGTGGCGCGAGAAAAAATCCTCCCGGTCCTCGGCGGCGACGCGGGCAAGCCGCTTGAGATCGGCGCGGGTGATGGGCTCGAACGAGGGCTCGGCAGGCATGAACGCGAATATAGACTGCACACGAGGGCGCGGGGAAGCCTGCCCGAAATGCGTCACATCGGCTGCGAAGCGGACCGGCGCCTCGCCCCCGTCCAGTGCGGGGCGTCGCAGAGGAGGCCCCGAACCTTGATATGCATCGAAGCGCATAAGTGGGTAGGCTATGGGTTGCCTAGCCATCGGGGGAGGCCAGCGTGAAGATCGGGTTGTTCCTCGCGTTTCTGTTCGCGCCCGTGCCGTGCGCCGTTGCGGCCGGCTGTCCTGCGCTGCTGGATCACCAATACAAGACATTGCAAGGCGGCGAGGTCAACCTGTGCGACTTCGCCGACCGTCCCATCCTCGTCGTCAACACTGCGAGCAAGTGTGGATTTACGCCCCAATTCGAGAAACTCGAGGGTCTGTATCGCGACCTCAGGGGCAAAGGTTTGATGGTCATCGGCTTTCCCTCGAACGACTTCCGCCAGGAGCTCGCCACCAACCAGGAGATCGGGGAGTTTTGCCTGCTTACTTATAACGTCGAGTTCCCCATGGTTCAGAAGGGCCCGGTGACAGGGCCAGGCGCCGATCCTCTCTACAAGCAACTGCGCGAGGCGACAGGTCAGCCGCCGAAGTGGAACTTCCACAAGTATCTGATCGTGCCCGGCGGCAAACAGGTGTACAGCTTTGCCACGCACGTGGAGCCCGATGCGCCCGAGATCATGAGCAAGTTGCAACCCCTGCTGAAGTAGGGCAGCGCGGAACCGAATGCCCGGTCCCCTGCAAGGAATAAGAGTACTCGACCTCACGCGCGTGCTGGCGGGCCCGATGGCCACGCAGACGCTTGCAGACCTCGGCGCCGAGGTGATCAAGATCGAGCGGCCGAAAACCGGGGATGACACCCGTGGCTGGGGGCCGCCGTTTCTCGACGAAGCCGATGCCGGACCGACGTCGGGCAGCACCTATTTCGCGTGCTGCAACCGCGGGAAGAAATCCGTCACGGTGGATCTGTCTACGGCCGTGGGGCAGGACATCGTACGGCGGCTGGCGCAGCAGTGCGACGTGCTCGCCGAGAACTACAAGGTAGGCGACCTCCAGCGCTATGGTCTGGACTATCCTCGCCTGCGCGCGCTGAATCCGCGCCTGGTGTACTGCTCGATCACGGGCTACGGTCAATCGGGCCCCTACAGCGCTCGGCCCGGCTACGACCCCATCGCCCAGGCCATGGGCGGCCTGATGAGCGTGACCGGCGAGCGCGATGGCGCGCCGGGCGGCGGGCCGCAGCGCGTGGGCGTGGCCGTGACGGACATGATGACGGCGATCTATGCGGTGAGCGGCATCCTTGCCGCCCTGCTGCACCGCCATGGCAGCGGCGAAGGCCAGCATATCGACCTGGCGCTGCTGGACGTGCAGGTCGCCTCGATGATCAACATCGCGCAAGCGTACCTCTCGGCCGGCATCGTCGCCCGCCGCAACGGCAACGTCCACCCGAGCGTGGTCCCGTCGCAAGTATTCGAGTGCGCCGACGGTCAGCTCATGCTGGCGGCGGGCAACGACAGCCAGTTCGCAAAGCTGTGCGATGCCGTTGGACGCCCCGAGATCGCACGCGATGCGCGCTGCGCCACAAACGATGCGCGTGTACGCAACCGGGAGCTGGTCATCTCGACGCTCGAGACGCTGATGCGCAACAGGCCGGTCGCGTACTGGACCGAGAAGCTTGCGGCAGCCGGCGTGCCCTGTGGTCCGATCAACGACATCTCTGCGGTGTTCGCGGACCCACAGGTGCGTCACAGGGGCATGCGCGTCGAGGTAGTGCATCCGGTCGTGGGGGCGCTTGCGTTGGTCGGCAACCCGCTGCGATTGTCTGAGACGGCCGTGGAATACCGCCTGCCGCCACCCTTGCTAGGCGAGCATACGGACGAGGTGCTCGCCGGACTGCTGGACATGGATCGCGCGGAAATCGAACGCTTGCGCCGGGAGATGGTGGTCTGATTCCGGCGCCGCCCGCTCGCAGACGTCCGCCCGCTTTGCTGATCCGGGGTCTCGCGCTGCGCGGAAGACACACCCGCCGGTTGGGCCATCGATGTTGGGACAAACAGGAGCGTTCGATCCCACATTCGGAGTTTGAACCCTCAGCGGGGCCGCGGGAATGAACCAACCGAAGCACTCTGCGCAGAAGCCCACCGCTCCGTCGCAGGCCGACGACGACTCCGCTCAAGGCCGCGCGTGGGAGCGAGACCGGCGCCGAGGTGACGCCTCCTTTCCGGTCAACTGCTGAGCAACTGTCAACTTCCTCGCGGTTCTTGGCCTGGATCGATAACCGGGCTATTCCTTTTGGGCAATCGACGACCCGATGGTCCCCGACCGATGCTATGCTGCTATTGGCCCCGGCGGAAAAGGGGGGCGGGCTTGACGCTTCGGAAAGGCGAGTGTTACATAAATCTTAACCGCGTTAACCGGCTTGTCATGCGCGGATCTTACTCTGGTGCCAATTGCGACCGGACCCGGTTAGGCAAATCGTCGTGCCAGGCGCAGACCGAGGGGCCGAACGCGAAACGAAAGTTACTAGCGAGGTCGGTGCCGTTGCCTCAACGTTTCGACGCCGGGTTCACGCTGCTCGAACTGCTGGTGGTCATCGTGATCATCGGGTTGCTTGCGGGCTACGTGGCCCCGCGCTACTTCGCTCAAGAGGGCAAGTCGAAGATCCAGGTGGCGCGCGCCCAGGTCGACGCCTTCGACAAGGCGCTGGACCAGTACCGACTCGACACCGGTCACTATCCCACCACGGAGCAGGGGTTGACTGCGTTGGTGACACAACCGAGTAACGAGCCGAAGTGGGGCGGGCCTTATCTGCGCAAGGCGGTGCCCCAGGACCCCTGGGATCACCCGTATATCTACCGCCAGCCCGGCGAGCATGGCGAGTACGATTTGATCTCGCTCGGCAAGGACGGCCAGCCGGGCGGCACCGGCGAGGACGCCGACATCACGAACCATTGAGTCGACCTTGTATGCGCTATCAGGTCAAAGCGGTCAAGTCCGGCGCGGGGGAAGTGGTCTCTTTGGTACTGGACGCGCGCGATGCCCGGGACGCCAACGACCAGGCCCAGGCGCAGGGCTACATGGTGGTGGCGGTGCGGGCGGCGCGTGCGTTGCCGTTGCCGCAATCCTTCGGGTCGGCGCGCTTCCCGCTGGTGCTGTTCACCCAGGAGCTGCTGGCGCTGCTGCGCTCGGGCATCAGCTTGCTGGAGGCGATCGAGACGCTGACGGAGAAGGAGTCGCGCGGTGCAACCGCCACTGTGCTGGCGGGCCTCGCCCAACGCCTCAAACAGGGCCAGTCCTTCTCGTCTTCGCTGCAGGCATTCCCGCAAACCTTTCCGGACCTGTACGTCGCGACCGTGCGTGCGAGCGAGCGCAGCGGCAGCCTGCCCGAGGCGCTCGGACGTTACGTCGCATACCAGACCCAGCTTGACGGCGTGAAGAAGCACCTGATCAGCGCCTCGATTTATCCCGCGATCCTGATCGTCGTAGGGGGCCTGGTCTGTCTGTTCCTGCTGGGGTACGTGGTGCCGCGCTTCTCTCACATCTACGAGGACATCGGCGGGGATCTGCCCTGGCTCACGCGCGTGCTGATGGGGTGGGGCGCGTTCGTGGAGAGATACGGCGGCCTGCTGCTCGGGCTGCTCGTCGCCGCCATAGCCGGGCTCGTGCTGTGGCTGCGGCAACCTTCCGCCAAGCTGTGGATCACCCGCCAAATCGGACGTATTCCGGCGGTGGGTGAGCGCGCGCGCGTTTACCAGCTGACGCGGTTCTACCGCACGGTTGGCATGCTGCTGGCCGGCGGGACGCCGGTCACGCAGGCGCTGGGCATGGTGTCGGGACTGCTCGATCAGGGGCTGCAGCGGCGGTTGGAGCGCGCGACTCGCAGCATCCGCGAGGGACGGACCATTTCGGTTTCACTGGATGCGGAGGCGCTGACCACGCCGGTCGCTCTGCGTATGCTTCGCGTGGGCGAACGCACCGGCCAGATGGGTGAGATGATGGAGCGCATCGCCGCGTTCCACGAAGAAGAGCTGGCGCGATGGGTCGAGCGCTTCACGCGGATCTTCGAACCGCTGCTGATGGCGCTGATCGGCATTGTCATCGGCGGCATCGTCGTGCTGATGTATTTCCCGATCTTCGAGCTGGCCGGGAGCATGCATTGAACCCGCGCGAGCTGGAATCAGCGCCGCTCATACTGCCCGAGGAGATCGTGGGCGCGCGCGGCATCGCGCAGACGAGCGGGAAGCGCACGATCGAGATCCTGGAGGAGCGGTCGGGTCTGCCGCCCGAGGCTTTCGTCGCCGCGTTGGCGGCCACCCTCGGCCATGCGACTGCGTCCATGCAGGAGCTGGACCGTCTGGAGCCGGCGTTCGACCTGCTGCCGTATACGGAAGCCCTGGCGCACGGGTGCATGCTCGCGCGCACACCGGATGGCGAGCTGGTGATGG
>DATJVW010000256.1:0-15801 GCA_035501675.1 Burkholderiales bacterium | reverse complement strand
CTGGCCATCTACCTCAGGACCAGGAACTTCAACTTCTTCCGCTTCGCGCAGCTCGCGCTGTTCCTGTTCGCGCCCTTCGTCATCCAGTGGAGCATCGGCAGCTTCGTCAGCTCCAGCGGCATCGTGCTGTTGGCGCTGCTTGCTCCGGTAGGCGCGATGGTTGTGCTCGGCGCCCGCGAGTCCATCCCCTGGTTCGTCGCCTACGTCGTGCTCACCGTAGTGTCGGGCGTTTTCGACTACTTCCTCGCGAGCGGCGATCAGTCCGGCGTGCCCATGCGTACGGTTGCGGTGTTCTTCGTGCTCAACTTCACCATTTTGTCCAGCATCATGTATCTGCTGCTGCGCTACTTCGTGCAGCAGAAAGACGTGTTCCAGGCCGAGCTGTCGCACCAGCATGACCTGGTGCGCGAAGAGCAGCAGAAATCGGAGCAGCTGCTGAGCATCATCTTGCCCACGCATATCGCGCAGCGCCTCAAGCGCGACCAGGCCACGATCGCGGACGGTTTTGCCGACGTCTCGGTGATGTTCGCCGACATCGTGGGGTTCACCACGCTGGCCGAGGAGCTCACGCCCAAGGAGGTCGTAAGCTTCCTGGATGGCGTGTTCACCCATTTTGACGAACTGGCCGATATGCATGCCGTAGACAAGATCAAGACCATCGGCGATGCGTACATGGTGGCCGGCGGGCTGTCGGGTGATAGCACGCAGTACGTGGACGCGGTGGCCGCCATGGCGCTGGAGATGCTGGAGCTGGCGCGCAGCGATGAGCTCATGAAGCGATACAAAATCACCTTTCACGTGGGCATCGCCACCGGGCCAGTCATCGCCGGTGTGATCGGCGCCCGGCGCTTCATCTACGATCTGTGGGGCGACACCGTCAACGTGGCGAGCCGCATCACCACGGAGGCGCCCGCCGGCCAGATCTTGGTGGACAAGACCACCTACCGCCGCCTGGGCGGCCGCTATCAGTTCGGCTCGCCGCAGGACCTTACCTTCAAGGGGAAGGGGCAGATGACGGTCTATCAACTCACCGGGAAGCGGCCGGAGACAGTAGCCTAGCGAGAAAGCACGGCGTCCTGCCGCCTCAGCCCTCGTGTCTCGTCTCTCCTCCGGGGCCTGCCTCGGCTCCAAACACCTCCGTCCATAGCCGCTGCACCGGCCCCACCAGCTGCTCGACTCGCGGCGTCGCAACGCGCGCAAACTGCTCGCCCTGCAGCCGCAGCTGGTGCTGCAGTCGGCGCAGCTCCCGATAGCTGTGGTGCGCGGCGACGGCGATTTGCTGGGAGATCAGCCCGAGCTGGCCCGCCAGCTTGAGCAACGCCAGATTGCCGATATTGCCGCACAGCTCGTTGTGGCGATGGGCGTAGCCGAGCACCAGGTATTGCACGGCGAACTCGACATCCACGATCCCGCCACGGTCGTGCTTGAGGTCGAACAGCCCGCTGGGGTTGGGGTGCCCGGCTGACATCTTCTGGCGCATCGAGACCACGTCGGCCCGCAAGCGGGCGAGGTCGCGGGGCAGGCGCAGCACCTCGATGCGCAATTGCTCAAAGCGCTTGCCGATCGCCGCATCGCCGGCCACGAAGCGTGCGCGGGTCAGGGCCTGGTGTTCGAAGGTCCAGGCCTTGGTCCGCTGATACTCGGCGTAGGCGTCGAAGCGGCTGACCAGAAGGCCACTGGCCCCATCGGGGCGCAGCCGAAGGTCGGTTTCGTACAGCACGCCGGCCGCGGTGAAGCTCGTGAGCCACGTGTTGATGCGCTGGGCCAAGCGTGCGTAGTTCTCCGGTGCCTCGGAGTGGTCATCGTCGTAGAGGAAGATCAAATCCAGGTCGGAGGCATAACCGAGCTCCTTGCCGCCCAGCTTGCCGTAGCCCACGATGGCGAAGCGCGGCGCGTCGCGATGGCGGGTGCGCAGGCCGGCCCACGTCAGACGCAGCACCTGGCCGAGGATGACGCAGGCGAGATCGCTGAGGTGGTCGGACAAGATCTCGAGCGGCAGCGTGCCGGCGAGATCCCGCGTCAGCAGACGCAGAGTCTGCACCTGCTTGAAGTGACGCAGGGCATCCATTTGGCGCTCAATGTTGCCGCTGTGCTGGTCGAGCTCGGCGGCGAGTTGCGCACGCAGCTGCTCCCAGTCAGGTGGCCGCATCACCTGCTCAGAGATGAGCTCGTCCAGGAGCACCGGGTGCTGAGCGAGGTAGTCCGCGGCCCATGGGCTCGCTGCCGAAAGGGCGGCGAGGCGCTGGAGCGCGGCGGGAAATTCCAGCAGCAGCGCGAAATAGGACTCGCGCCGCCCGATGTTCTCCAGCACCCGCGTGAGGCGCTGCAGCGTCTGGTCCGGACCATCAAACGCCGCGGCGATCTCGATCACCCGCGGCGCCAACTGGTCGACACGCGCCTGGGTCGACCCGGACATGCGGCGGTAGCGCTGGCCGTCGCGCAGCTGCCGCAAGCGTTCGAGCACCGCCTTCGGGCTCGCGTACCCTAACCGAGTGAGGAGCTCGACGCCTTCTTCTTCCGTGGTGCTCCCGAGCCACAACCGGCTCAGCGGATGCAGCGCATCGGACGTGGCGTGGTCAGCGAACACGGCTTCGAACTGGCGCGTGACCGCATCGCGGTGCGCGTCGAGGCGGGCCAGCAGAGACGCATAGTCGGCGCAGCCCATGGCGCGTCCCACCATCGCCTGATCGTCTTGCTTGGCGGGCAGGCGCTGGGTCTGCTGGTCCTCAACGTATTGGAGCCGGTGCTCGAGGTTGCGCAGGAATACGTAGGCGGCCCGCAGATCGGACGCGGCCTCGGGCGGCAACAGCCGCAACTCAGCCAGTCGCTGGAGCGTGGCGAGCGTCGGGCGCAGACGCAGGGACCGATCCTGCCCGCCGCGCACCAGCTGGAAGACCTGTGCGACGAACTCGATCTCGCGGATGCCACCCGGGCCCAGCTTGATGTCGTCATGGAGCTCGCGGCGCGCCACGTCGGCTCGAATCTGCGCGTGCAACCCGCGCAGCGATGCGATGGCGCCATAGTCCAGATAACGCCGAAACACGAACGGCGTCACGATCGACTCGAGTTCCGGGTCGGGGAGCTCGCTCACCACCCGCGCCTTGACCCAGGCATAGCGCTCCCACTCGCGGCCCTGGGCATGCAGGTAGTCTTCCAACATGTCGTGACTCACGGCAAGCGGTCCGCTGTCGCCGTATGGGCGTAGCCGCATGTCCACACGAAACACGTGCCCGTCCGATGTATATTCGGACAAGGCGCTGATCAGCCGGCGTGACAGCCGGGTGAAGTACTCCTGATTGGAGATGCGCCGCGCGCCGCCGGTCTCCCCGTCCTCCGGGTAGAGGAACACCAGGTCGACGTCTGAGGACACGTTGAGCTCCTCGCCTCCGAGCTTGCCCATGCCCACGACCACGAGATCCTGCGCCCGCCCACTGCCAGCGCCGCGCGGGACGCCGTAGGTCTCCTGCATCCACGCCCGCAGCCGGCGCAGGGCAAAGCGCAGGGTCTCCTCGGCCAGCGCTGTGACGCTGCGCATGACCTCTTCCAGATCGGCCAAGCCGTTGAGGTCCCGGGTGATGACCTGGAGCAGCGCGGCCTGTCGCACGTGGCGCAGTCGCCGGTGCAACTGTTCCTCCGTGGCGACGCCTTCGGCCTCCAACCAGGCCCGAATCTGGCATCGGCTGCAAGGCATGGCCAGCGACTCCGGGGCAAACAGCGGCGGAGGATGAGGCAGTAGCCGGCGTATGTAACGGCTGAGCTGCGCGGCCTGCTCGAGGAGTGCAGCGGGGTTGGACTCGACCGGCGGCGCGGGGGACGAGGCGGGCTGAATCGGTTCGGGTGGCTGCATCGGGCTCCAAGGCGATAAAATGGCGACTGCCGATTTTCACACGCCCTGCTTAGGATCCGCAGCGCGCGGCGGTTGCCAGCTCGCCATGGTTGTCCGCCGTCGATTGGGCACGGGAAAGCCCCTGAGCACCGCCCTCGGCGTTGAGGGTTACAGCGGCCGTGGGGTCCCCCGCGGCCGCCGGCGCTAAGACACCGCCGAATCCGATTTTATTGACCCGGCGCCGCCCCTGGCAAATGCGGCGGCGCCGAGCGCGACAAGACACAAGAGCAAATGCCGCTGCGCTTCGCGTTTCACCTCTTCAAGCATGGGTCGCTGTGGGCATACCGGCTGCTGACCGTGGCCCTACTTGCGGGGGCACTGCTGTTCGCAATCGTGGTGCTGTTGCTGCGCTACTGGGTATTACCTCACATCGACGACTATCGCGAGTACGTCGTCGAAGGCCTGTCCCGCGCGGCACACCTGCGCGTGCAGATCGGGCGTATCGAGGGCGATTGGGACGGATTTCGCCCGCGCCTCATCCTGCGTGAGGTCCACCTGCTCGATGCCCAGGGCCAGGAACGCCTGAAGCTCGAGCAGATCGACAGCACCCTGTCCTGGCTGTCGTTGTTCGCGGGCGAGCTGCGCTTCAGTTCTATCGAGCTGGAGCACCTCAGGCTCGAGATCCGCCGCGAGCGATCCGGCCGGCTGCTGGTCGCGGGGATTGCGGTCGATGAGTCCGGGACCGACGGTGGGTTGAGCGAGTGGCTCCTCGCCCAGCACCGCGTCGTGGTGCGTGACTCGCACTTGACCTGGATCGACGAGAGGCTGGGGGGCGCGCCGCTCGAGCTCGAGGACGTCCAAGTGCTGCTCGAGCAGCTCTTCTGGACGCACCGCTTCGGGCTGCGAGCCAAACCTCCCATCGAGGTCGCTTCCCGCATAGACATCCGTGGGGAGCTGCGCGGGCGCTCGTTCGGCGACCCGTTGGACTGGTCCGGGCAGATTTACCTCGGGATCGCCTATGTCGACCTGGCGGCCCTGCGCCAGTGGCTCGAGCTGCCGATGCGGACTACGAACGGCTCGGGGAGCCTGCAGATCTGGGGCGGTCTGCTGCGCGGTCGTCCACGTGAGATCACCGCAGACGTGGCCCTGTCGGACGTTGCGACGCGGCTTGGGGACGATGTCCCGGAGCTGCGGCTCTCCAGCCTTCGCGGGCGCCTTGGTTGGCGCTCCGACGCGGGCCTCGTGAAGATCTGGGCGCGCGGGCTCAGTTTCGCGACCCCGGACGGGCTGCAGCTCCCGCCGGCCGACATCTCCTATTCACGCACTCGGTCGGGCGCTGGGCGCCCGCTGGACGCCGAAATTGCGTTCGACGCACTGCCCATCGACGCCATGTCCCGCCTCGTCGACCGACTTCCAGTCGATCCCACGGTTCGCTCACGGCTCGCAGAAGTGAACCCGCGCGGCCGGCTACGCGATTTCCGCGTCCGGTGGCGGGAGCCGTTCAGTTGGAGCGGCCCGTACAAGGTGAGCGGAGGGTTCCAGGACATCGCCGTCAACGCCTCCGGTCGAATGCCTGGGATCACGCACCTGACGGGCAGTATCGATGCCACCGAGCGAGGCGGTTCGATGGTCCTCGACGCGCCGTCCGCGGTGCTGGATATGCCAACGGCTTTTGCCGCGCCGCTGCTGCTGGATACGCTTCAGGCCAAGGCCTCCTGGAGCATCAGCGACGGGCTCCCGAAGGTGGCGTTGGAACGCGTGGCCGTATCCAACAAGTTTCTCACCGGCGAAGTGTCGGGCCGCTACGAGGCCGTGCCCGAAGGTCCCGGTGTCATCGATGTCAGCGGTCGCTTGACACAGGTGTCTGGACCCGAGGCCTGGCGCTATGTTCCTGTGTTTGTCCCAGGGGCCGTGAGCGAGTGGCTGCATCGCGCGATCGTGTCGGGCACCGCACACGACGTTCGTCTGACGCTACGCGGGGACCTGCGTCACTTCCCCTGGGGGCACGGTGAGAAGGGCGTCTTCGAGGCAGCGGGGCCTTTCACGGACGGCACCGTGGCGTTTGCGACAGGCTGGCCGAGGCTGGAAGGCTTGCAGGGCCGGATCGCGTTCCGAGGCAGCCGCGTCGAGGTCGCCGGCAGCGCCGGCGGCGCGTTTGGGGCCAGATTGTCGAGCGGCAGCGCTGTCATCCCCGACCTGGACTCGCCCGACCCGAGAGTAGAGGTGCGAGGCGAAGTGGACGGGCCGACCAGCGATTTTCTGCGCTACGTGCAGGAGAGCCCGATCGAAGAGCGGATCGGTGAGTTCATCGACGGCATGCGCGCGAGCGGCCGCGGACACATGAGCCTGCGCGTCGACACGCCGCTGCACAAGGTCGTGGACACCCAGGTGTCCGGCGCGTATGCCTTCTCCGACAATACCCTCGACCCGGGCGAGGGGCTGCCGGTGCTCGGGCAGTTGTCCGGCAAGCTGATGTTCACCCGCGACGATGTCAGCCTGCGCGACGGCGCCGCGCGCGTCTATGGCGGGCCAGCCCGGTTCAGCATGGCGCGCGACGTCAGCGGCGCGGTGCGCATCCAAGCGAATGGGCGGCTGGACGTTGCGCAACTGCGCCGCGAGATCGATCAGGCGCTGCTCGGGTACCTGACCGGGGCAGGCGATTGGCGCATGACGGCGACGGTGCGCGAGCACCGTCACGAATTCGTCATCGATTCGAACCTGCTGGGCATCGCTTCATCGCTGCCCGCACCCTTTGCCAAGTCGGCGCAGGAGAGCGTGCGGCTGCGCGTCGAGCGGCGGGCGCACACGCGCAGCCAGGATCTCCTGTCTTTTGCATATGGCGATGTGGCGGCCGGCCAGATGCTCCTGGACAAGACCGGCAACGCCAGGATCAGTCGCGGCGAGATCGTCTTGGGCGGCGGTGGCGCCGCGCTGCCCCAGCGCGATGGTCTGTGGCTTGCGGGCACGCTCGATCGCTTCGACGCGGACCAGTGGTGGGACCTGTTCTCGGCCCACAGGGCGGGCGCCGCTGACGGCGGGGTCGTGCCGGTGGCCGGCATCAACGTATCGGCCCCCGAGGTACGCGCATTCTCGCGCGACTTTCACGATGTGCACGCTATCGCCACTCAGCGGGACGGGGCCTGGATCGGTAAGGTGGAGAGCCGCGAGATCTCGGGCGATGCCAGATGGCTGCCCGAGGGCGACGGCATGATCGTAGGCCGCTTCAGCCGTTTGTACCTGCCGGTGCCGACCGTTGAACTTGAGCCGGCACCCGCCCCGGGCGCCCCCGATTCTAGCCGCGGACGAGATTTGCCGTCGATCGACCTCGCTGCGGACGACTTCCGCATGGGACCGCGCCAGTTCGGCAAGCTGGTTTTGATGGCTGTGCCGAACGGGGCGGATTGGCGTATCGAGCGACTGGAGCTGACCAGCCCGGACGGCGCTTTCAGCGTGACTGGGTTGTGGCAGGCTTGGGCGGTCGACCCCCGCACGCGCGTCAGCGTCAAGCTCGAGGTGAGCGATATCGGCCGCTTCTTCGCGCGCATGGCTTTGCCGCCGGGCATGGCGGGCGGCAAAGCCAAGCTGGAGGGTCAGCTGTCCTGGGCTGGCCCGCCTTATGCGCTCGATTTGCCCACCCTGTCCGGCCAGCTCGCACTGACCGCTCGCAAGGGCCGCTTCCTGAAGATCGATCCAGGCATCGGGAAGCTGCTCGCCGTGCTGAGCCTGCAGACGCTCCCGAAGGTGGTGACGCTCGACCTTCGCGACGTGTTCGGCCAGGGCTTCGCTTTCGAGGACATCTCGGCAAAGATCGACATCGCACACGGCGTGGCGCACACCCAAAACTTCGAGATGGATGGAGCGGCGGCCCGCGTCAAGATGTCCGGTGAGGTGAACTTAGCGTCGGAAACGCAGCAGCTCGACGTCCATATTTACCCGTCTATGAGCGAGAGCGTGGCGTTGGGCACCGCGCTGGTGAACCCCGCTATCGGTCTCGGGGCGCTGGTGCTGCAGAAGGCTCTCAAGGACCCGCTGGGTCAGATCCTCGGTTTCAGTTACCGTCTGGCCGGAACCTGGACCGCCCCGATCGTGACCAAGAAGAAACCGGAGCGCAACGACTTGGAGCCCGGGCGCAAATGACTCTTCGCCCGCAAGAGCCATGAACAAGAAACGCACGACCACCGCGCCTCCCGCAGCCGCTCGGTTCGGCTTCGGACGGGCGCGCCCGCACCCCAGCACGACGCAGACCGAAAACGGGAGCAAACCCGGGGCGCAAGAACCGGCCATGCCGATGTTTCGCGTCGCCGGCGTGCAGATGGCCTCGGGCCCCAATGTCTCGGCGAATCTCAACGAGGCGCGCCGACTGATCGAGATGGCGGTGGAGCAGGGTGCCCGGCTGGTGGCCCTGCCAGAGTGGTTCGCCTGCATGGGTTTGAAGGACACCGACAAGCTGGCGATCCGCGAGAAGGACGGCGCCGGCCCGATCCAGCAGTTCCTGTCCGACGTGGCGCGCCGGCATCGAATATGGCTCATCGGCTGCTCGGTTCCTCTGGAATCGCCCGAGTCGGGTCGGGTGCACAACAGCATGCTGGTGTACGACGACGACGGCAGGCGCGCGGCACGCTACGACAAGATCCACCTGTTCAGCCTCGACCTGGGCCAGGAGCGGTTCTCGGAGGAGCGCACCATCCATCCGGGCAACCAGGTGAAAGTGGTGGATACGCCGTTGGGGCGCATCGGGCTCTCGGTCTGCTACGACCTGCGCTTTCCGGAGCTGTATCGCGCCATGCGCGACGTCGACATCATCGTGGTGCCGTCGGCTTTTACCGAGACCACTGGACGCGCCCACTGGGAAACGCTGATTCGAGCGCGCGCCATCGAGAACCTGGCTTACGTCCTGGCCCCGGCCCAGGGGGGTTATCATCTGAGCGGCCGCGAAACCCACGGCCACAGCATGATTGTGGACCCTTGGGGCGTGGTGGTCGACCGGCTGCCGCGGGGTTCCGGAGTCGTCGTGGCGGGGATCAATCCCGTCTATCAGGCGCAGCTGCGCAACAGTCTGCCGGCGCTGAAGCACAGGACGATAGACCGGGTCTAGAGAGACCGTGATTCGTGACTCGTGATTCGTGACTCGCAAAAGCCCGTTATCGGCCTAATATGGTTGGTTCATGGATACAGGTCGCGGATCGGGCTCAGTCACAAAACGGTGGTTACGATGCGCGGATTGCAAGTCATGAGTCACGCAAACATGAACGCTCCGACCAGCACTGAACTGCTATTCGCCACCGCCGAGCGCTCGCTGCTGGCGCCCTACAGTCTGGACGTCGGCGCGCTCGCGCAGGTCTTCGGGCGCATCCTTGCGCACCAGGTGGACTTCGCCGACCTCTACTTCCAGTACAGCCGCAGCGAGAGCTGGAGCCTGGAGGAGGAGATCGTCAAGTCCGGCAGCTTCAGCATCGACCAGGGCGTGGGAGTGCGGGCCGTGAGCGGTGAGAAGACCGCCTTTGCCTATTCCGACGACATCAGCCTCCCGGCCCTGCGCTCCGCGGCGGAAGCCACGCGCGCCATTGCGCGCCAGGGTGGGCAGGCCCGCACCCAAGTGGCACGGCGCAGCGAGGGTCGCAGCCTGTATCTCCCTGAGGATCCCCTGGCGAGCCTGCAGGATCCGAGGAAGGTGGCTCTGCTCGAGACGGTAGAGCGCTATGCCCGCGCACGCGATCCTCGCGTAAAGCAGGTGATCGCGTCTTTGGCGGGAGAGTACGAGGTCGTGCTCGTCGCTCGCTCGGACGGGGTCATGGGGGCCGACGTGCGCCCGCTGGTGCGCCTGTCCGTGCAGGTGATTGCCGAGGAAAACGGCCGCCGCGAGCAGGGCTCGGCCGGTGGCGGCGGAAGGTGTGATTACGGCTATTTCACCCAGGAAGTCGTGCAGGGCTATGTGGACAAGGCCGTCGAGCAGGCGCTTGTCAATCTCGATGCGCGACCGGCGCCGGCGGGCACCATGACGGTAGTGCTTGGCCCAGGCTGGCCGGGTGTGCTGCTGCACGAAGCCATCGGGCACGGGCTCGAGGGCGATTTCAATCGCAAAGGCAGCTCCGCCTTCACCGGCCGTATCGGCGAGCGCGTTGCTGCGCCGGGCGTCACGGTCGTAGACGACGGCACTCTGCATCGCCGCCGCGGTTCGCTGAACATCGACGACGAAGGCAATCCGACCCAGTGCAACGTTCTGATCGAGGACGGCGTCCTCACGGCCTATATGCAGGACACACTCAACGCGCGCCTGATGGGGGTGGCGGTGACCGGCAACGGGCGGCGCGAGTCGTTTGCGCACGCGCCCATGCCGCGCATGACCAACACCTACATGCTGGCTGGCGGTCAAGACCCCCAGGAGATCATCGCCTCGGTGCCCCGTGGCCTCTACGCCAAGAACTTCGGCGGCGGGCAGGTCGACATCGTGAGCGGCAAGTTCGTCTTCTCCGCTTCCGAGGCCTACATGATCGAGGGCGGCAAGGTGACCTACCCGGTGAAGGGTGCCACCCTGATCGGAAACGGGCCGGACGCGCTGACCCGAGTCAGCATGATCGGCAACGACATGTCGCTCGACCCGGGCGTGGGCACCTGTGGCAAGGAAGGCCAGAGTGTGCCGGTCGGCGTGGGCCAACCAACGCTGCGCATCGACGGCCTCACGGTCGGTGGCACGGCCAGCTAATCGCCGTCTCACCGCGCCGATCTGGTCTGCAGCGCTCACTTGCCGGCTGTCCTGACGAGTTGGGATCCGGCGCGTGACGTGGTTCTCATGCCCGTTCGAAGGAACCGTTGCCGAATCCGTGGGTTTGTTTCATCGCTCGATGACCACTGCGCGCAACACGGCGCCTCGATCGCATCGCTCCTCCGCAGCTTTGGGATAGAATCCCCGCTTCGTTTCGCCTCTGGCGGTCTCGCGACGAACGTCTCGAGCGGACTCTCACGTGATTCTCATCCTGAACGACAACGCAGACCCCCAGAGCGCCGAGTACGGGCAGCTCATGCAGAGTCTGCATGCGCTGCCGGGCATCGAGGTCAAGGTGCACCGCATCGTAGGCGAGCAGCGCGCCGTGACCGAGGTCTACCTCATCGGCGACACCAAGCAGCTGTCGGCCGAGGAAATGCAGGCGCTGCCCTGTGTAGAGCGCGTGGTGCGGGTGTCCGAGGAGTACAGGATCCTCGGCCGCCACAAGGGTGACAGCCGGCCCAGCCACTTCGAGTATCAGGGCCTGCGCTTCGGCCAGGACACCCTGCATGTGTTTGCCGGCCTATGCGCGGTCGACACGCCGCAGCACGTGGAGCTGATGTGCCGCGCGCTGCGCGAACACGGGCAGACGTGCACTCGCATGGGAGCGTACAAGCCACGCACGAGCCCGTACTCGTTCCAGGGTCATGGCCGCGCCTGCCTCGGGTATGTCTTCGATATCGCCGGCCAGCACGGCATCAAAGTCGTTGCGATGGAAGTGACCCACGAGTCGCACGTGGAAGAGATCCGCGAAGCGCTGCGCCGCACCGGCAGCCCCACCGGCGTGATGCTGCAGATCGGCACGCGCAACACCCAGAACTTCGAGCTGCTCAAGGCGGTCGGCCGGCAGCCGGATTTTCCGGTCTTGCTGAAGCGCGGCTTCGGCATCACGCTCGATGAATCGCTGAACGCCGCCGAGTATCTGGCGAGCGAAGGCAACCGCAAGGTGGTGTTCGGGCTGCGCGGCATGAAGACGAACATGGGCGACCCGCACCGCAACTTCGTGGACTTCGCTCACGTGCCGGTCGTCAAGCGGCTCACCCGCATGCCGGTCTGCGTCGATCCGTCCCACTCCGTGGGCTCGCGTGCACGGGCGCCCGATGGCATCCTGGATCTCATGCACGTGACGGCGCAGGCTGTGGCCGCCGGCGCCAATATGGTGTTGGTGGACTTTCACCCGGACCCGCTCAAAGCGCTGGTGGACGGGCCGCAGGCGCTGCTGCTTTCCGAGCTCGGCCATTTCCTGGAGGACGTGGCGATCGCCCGGGACGCCTACCTGCGGCGAGCGCAAGCCGCGCGCCGTCATCAACCCGCGTGAGCAGCAGTTCCGCAGGCGACGCCGTTCAGCGTGGCGGCAGCGGCTTTTTTGCCAAATGCCGAGCGCTTAACGCATAATCTTCGCGCCGTCACACAACTGTCAAGTTCCGACGCATGATGGTCGACGCCTCCGCGAAAAACACCCTGCTCAACAGCTTGGAGCACCTCGGCGAGGGCACCGCGCTGGCGCAGCAGATCTTCGACATGATCGGTCATTCCAAATTCTTCGCCGATTTCAACCGGGACGACGTGCAGATGCTGGCCGGGTTCATGCAGGTGTTCCGCGCTGAGCCCGGCAGCATGATCATCCGCGAAGGCGACATCGACGACTACATGCTGCTGATCATCCAGGGCAAGGTGGATATCGTGAAGACCGATAAGCGCGGCGTGATCCAGGCGATGACCAGCGTGGGTCCCGGGATGACCCTGGGGGAGATGTCCATGATCGACGGGGAGCCGCGTTTCGCCACCTGTATCGCCGTCGAGCCCACCACCTTCTCCGTGCTGTCGCGCGACGCCATGGTGCGCATCATTCTGGAAGAGCCGGCGCTGGGCGCCAAGCTCCTCATCAAGCTCGTGACCCTGCTGTCCCAAAGGCTGCGCCAGACCAGTTCCACGCTGCTGCACTACATGGAACGGTGAGCCCGCGCCTTCGCGCGGCGCTCGTCGCGCTCGTTGCTCTGTCCGCGTCTGGCGGCGGCGTTCGCGCCGGGACCCTGCGCGCGTCCGACGATCGCGGCGCGCAGATCGTACTGAGCAGCCCGGCGCGCCGCGTGGTGACTCTGGCGCCTCATCTCACGGAGCTGGCATACGCGGCCGGCGGCGCCGCAGCCATGGTGGGCGCCGACAGCGCCAGCGACTACCCTCCAGCCGCGGCCGGTCTGCCGCGGGTCGGCGACGCCGCAGGGCTCGACCTGGAACGGATTCTCGCATTGCGCCCAGAGCTCGCATTCGGCTGGCTGTCCGGGAACAGGCCATCCGATATCGCTCGCCTCCGGCAGCTCGGGGTGCCGGTGTTTCTGAGCGAACCGCGGCGACTGAGTGACATCCCGCGCACGCTGCGGGTGATGGGTTTGCTGCTGGGCACCGCTGCCGTTGCCGAACAGAGCGCCCACGCCTTCGAACGCCGGTTGCAGGAGCTGCGGCTCCACGCGGCTGTGTCGCCGCCAGTGGCCGTGTTTTTCGAGGTCTGGCACCAGCCGCTCATCACCGTCACCACCGAGCATCTGATGAGCGACGTCGTTGCGCTGTGCGGAGGCTACAACGTATTTGGCTCGCTGTCCGTGCTCGCTCCGGCGGTGAGCCTCGAGAGCGTCCTGCTGAAGGATCCGGAGGCGATCATCGCAGCCGGCGTGCCGCCCGGCGCCCTGGCGGGCTGGGATCGCTTCCCCCGCATGCGCGCTGTGCGCGGGCATCAAATCTACGAAGTCGACGCCGATGTGCTCACGCGTGCTACACCTCGGGTGCTGGACGGAGCAGCGCAGGTATGCCGACGGCTGGAGGGGGCGTCGAAGCCCAAGTGAAGCGCAGACCGCGCATGCATTTGGAAGACGACGGTCGCTGCCCAAGGAATCATCGGCGTTTGCCACGTCTGCCTTCGGTGCTGCCGCTCCACAGCGCGCTCGCCGGATGACGCTTTTTCTTACAACCTCGTGCACTGCCCTTTGTAAAGCACCGGTCCCGTTGGCTGCCCCGTCGGAGACCCGCCGCTCGGCTCCACGCTCATGGCGAGCCCCCAGACCCGATCGATCATCGGAGCGAGCGCCTGAGGGACGGTGAGTTCCTGCGTGGGTTCGGTGCCGATCAGGCCCAGTGAAACCGGTTTCTGCTCGCCGCCGGGCAGCATCCACAGTTCCCACGCCGTACCGGATGGCATTTCCGGGTGGCCAAAGACTCGGATGCGCAGTTTCGGTTCCCCCTTCTGGTGCATCGGCCAAGAGACGGTCATGCCGGGATTCGCGTCCGCGCCGGCCATGACCACCACCATCGTCTCGGGGGTGCGCCGCGTCGGTGACAGCGCCGTGAGGAGCACGGCAAGCGTCACGGCTGCCGCAGTGCTGACGATGGCAAGCGCGCGCCACAACCCCAGGTTTGTCCTGAACGCCCACCATCCTCGCCGACCGGCGCCGGATTCGAGCTGGTACTGGATCCCGCGCCACACCCGCGCGGGGGGCTGAACTGGCTCGACCAACGCATCCAACGGCGCCAGACGGCCCTGCCACCGCGCCACAAGCTCCCGCAAACGCGGGTCGCCCTTCAGCGATCGCTCGAAGCGCCGGCGCGCGCGGCCCTGCAGCGTACCAAGGGCATACTCGGCCGCCAGAGCGTCACGCAGGTGTTCGTTGCGGTATTTCACCGGTGCTTCCCGGGCGGGTCATGCTCTGCCATCCATGCACCCCTTGAGCCGTTCGAGGCCGCGCCTGATCCACGTCTTCACCGTCCCCAAGGGTTGCTTGAGGTGCTGGGCCAGCTCGCCGTGCGACAGACCGTGCGCATAGGCGAGCATGATGGTCTGCCGCTGTGTGCCGTTGAGTTGTTTGAGGCATTCGGCCAGGGCGACGGCGTCGCGGCTTTGACCCAAGGCGATGTCGGGACCAGCCGCATCATCGGGCAGCGATTCGACCAACAGGTCGTAGTCTTCATCGCCGCGCTCGAGGTTCGGCCGGCGCAGCCAGTCCAGGGCGCGATTGCGCACGATAGCGGTCATCCACGTCATCGGCGCACTGCGCACGGCGCTGTATTCGACGATGTGGTTCCAAATGTTAACGAAGCTCTCCTGCAGGACCTCCTCGGCCCAGTCTTCCCTCCTCAAGATACGGATTGCGACGCCATACAGTTTCGCCGAAGTGCGGCGGTACAACTCGGCGAAGGCGCGCTGGTCGCGCAGCGCGCAGCGCGCCATCAATTCGGCGATCACATCGGTGTCAGCCACGAGGAGCGGATGCGGTGTTGAGCTGCGGCGGGCAGCAGCGGTCAGTTCCCGCCGCCGAGCGGTGTGCGGCCCTTCTGCCAGAGCACATCGGCGTGGCCGTCGCGACGGTTGATCACCCGGCCCAATACGAACAGCAGGTCTGAGAGGCGGTTCAGGTACTGAATTCCCTGCGCGGAGCGAGTCTCGCCCGACGCAACCGCGACCAGTCGGCGCTCGGCGCGGCGGCACACGGTCCGGGCCAGGTGGCAGAGCGCGGCGGTCCGGCTGCCGCCGGGCAGGATGAACTCCTTGAGCGGGGGCAAGTCGTCGTTGTGGCGGTCAAGCAGCTGCTCGAGGCGCTCGACGTGCTCCGGCGCAATGCGGTCGTGTCCGGGGATGGACAGTTCGCCGCCCAGCTCGAATAGGTCGTGCTGCACCGCCATCAGCGCGGCGCGCAAATCGTCGGCGAGCGGCTCTGCAAGGAGGACGCCGATGCAGCTGTTCAACTCGTCCACAGCGCCCATCGCCTCAACGCGCACACTGTCCTTGCTGACCCGCGAACCGTCGCCCAAGCCCGTCTCGCCGGTGTCGCCGGTGCGGGTGTAGATCTTGGTCAGCCGATGTCCCATTCGGGTTGTGCCATTCGAACGCGACGCGTCCGCATTATAGGCGCTGCTTCAAACCCGGGCCATGACGCGACCACCCCCGACGGCAATGCATCCCTAGCCCCGGCGATTGACCGACCCGAGCCTATCCGCTAGAGTTCGCGCTGGCTTCGGAGCCCACGTCATCAAACGACCCAGATCGTCCGCCTGTGAGATCTCCAGCATGAACCCGCCCCGCGTTATCCCTGCCCGCGTTACAGTCGTATCAGCGGCAGCGCTCCTCGCGGCGTTGTGCGCTCCGGTGTGCGCCGAGGGCGACGCAGCCGCCGGGAAGCACAAGACCTGGACGTGCGAGGGATGCCACGGCATTGCAGACTAC
>DATJVW010000255.1:0-5170 GCA_035501675.1 Burkholderiales bacterium | reverse complement strand
GACGCGCATCGTGGAAGCCCACGGAGGCATGGTCAACCAGTTCGTGGGCGATGAGGTACTGGCCTTGTTCGGCATCCCTATCGCGCACGAGGACGACCCGGTGCGGGCCGTGCGCGCGGCCCTGGCTCTGCACGACATGGCGCGCGAGGCCAGTCGCGAGGTGGAAGCTCGGATCGGTCAACCGATCCGCCTCCACAGCGGAATCAACACCGGCCTGATCGTTGCGCGCAGCCGCGACCTGCGCGATGGGACCTACGGCGTGACGGGTGATGCAGTGAACACCGCTGCGCGGCTGGTGGGGCAGGCCGCGCCCGACGAGGTGGTGCTGAGCCCGGAAACCCAGAGGCTGGTGGCGGACTACTTCACGGCCGAACCGCTCGAGACTGTGGTGCTCAAGGGCAAGGCCGAGCCGGTGCGGCCGTGGAAGGTCACGGGCAAGACCGCGGTGGCTAGCCGTTGGGAAGCGGCGCAGCGGCGCGGGCTTACCCGCTATGCCGGGCGGGACGTGGAGCTTGCCGCGCTGCGGGCCGCCGCACGCCGGGTGCGGTCCGGTCACGGCCAATTCGTCACAGTCGTCGGTGAGCCCGGGATTGGCAAGAGCCGCTTGATGTTCGAGCTGCGTCACGGGCTGGAGGGCGAGGACATCGCGATCATCGAAGGACGCTGCCAGGCCTCCGGCACGGACACGCCCTACCTGCCCTTCATCGACGCGCTACGTCGCGGCCTGGGACTGCGAGAAACGGAACCAATCGGCTCGCGGTCGTTCCACGACCGAGCGGTGAGCGCGATCCGGTCACTGGGTGCAGACCTCGAGGAGTGCCTACCGCTCCTGTTGCACCTGTTGTCGGTGCCGAGCTCCGAGCATCCGCTGCCGCGCGGGCTGCGCGCCGAGGCGTTGCGGCGAGCCTTGGACGAAGCCCTGATCGCGGCGTTCGTCCTCGCATCCCGCCCGCGTTGTGTGCTGCTGGTCCTCGAGGATTGGCACTGGGCCGACGAGGCGAGCGACAGAGCGCTTCTGTCCCTGGTGAGCTTGCTGCCCAGTTGCGCCCTGATGGTGGTCGTGACACATCGTCCCGAGTCTGCGCGCCTTTGGCCGGCGGCCGGGCACCACGCCTCCATCGTTCTCGGGCCCCTCGGGGTACGTCACACCGAGACAATGGTCCGCTCGGTTCTGGGCGCGCGCGACCTGCCGCCTGGGCTCGCCGAGCGCATCCATGAGCGAAGCGGTGGTAACGCGCTGTTCAACGAAGAAGTCGGGCGCGCCCTGGCCGAAGAGGGAGCGGTTGTGGTGGAAGATGGCGTCGCAGCCCTGGCGCGGCCCATGGACAGTATCCATCTTCCCGACACCGTACAAGCCGTGATTCGCGCCCGCGTGGACCGCCTCGATCCCGAGGCGCGCGAGGTATTGCGGTTCGCCTCCGTGATCGGGCGCGAGTTCGGTCGGCGCGTGCTGGAACGCCTGGTCCCGAGCCCCCACGGGCTGGATCGCTCGCTGGAAGCGGTCGTGCGCCAGGATCTGGTTCAGCCGGTGAAGGTGGTGCCGGAGCCCGTCTGGCTGTTCAAGCACGTGCTGGTGCAGGAAGTGGTGTACGAGACGATGCTGTATCAGCAGCGCCGCGCGCTGCACGGGCGCGTTGGCGCCATTCTCGAGGAACTGCATGCATCGCGCCTGGAAGAGCACTACGAAGCCCTCGCACACCACTACGCCCAAAGCGACGAGCTACACAAGGCGCTGAAGTACCTGGAGGGGGCCGGCGACAAGGCGGCGCGATATTTCTCGTTGCGCGAGGCGCGCAGTTATTACAACCAGGGCGTTCGGCTTCTCGAGCAGCCGGCAATCGACGCCGCGGGGCAGCGCCGCTTCATCGGTCTGGCGGCCAAGTGGGCCGAGGTGTCCTTCTACTCCGCCTCCCAGGCGAACATGGCAGCGCTCGAGCGGGCGCTCGTCTTCGCGCGTGATCTGGGCGACGAGCAGCTCGAAACGCAGACCCTGTTCTGGATCGTCCGCATGCACTACTGCCTGGGGCAGATGACGCGGGCAGAGGAGGCCTTCCAAGAGTTCGAGCGACGCTTCGAGCGCGATCCGGGGAACCTGCTTCTGGCGCGCGCCAGGATCACCCAATCCATCGTCTATCTGTACATGGACGAGTACGACCGGGGGATAAGCGCAATCCAGGCGGCCCTTCCGGTCCTCGAGGCCGAAGAGGATATCGAACATCTGATCTGGGGTCGCGGGATGCTGGGGGGCCTTACCAATCTCCAGGGTCGGCTGCAAGAGTCCGCCGCACTCACGACACAGGCCTATGCGCACGCGACGGCAGTTCAGAACAAGGTCCGGCAAGCGATGAGCCGGAACTACGCCACGCTGGCAGAGATCTACGTCGGCCAGCTGGATGAGGCCGCTGCGCACGCCGAGGAGTGTATCGGGCTCGGAACGCAGGTTCAGGCCTCCGTGCCGATCGCCTTCGGTCAAAGCGTGCGCGGCTACACCCTGCTTTTACAGGGGCGCGGGAAGGAAGGCATTGCGCTCATGCGCGAAGCCATCCGGACGGTGCGTGCCGCGGGCACCACGCTCGCGACCTCCATTTTCCTCGCCCGGCTTGCCGAGGGGCTGGCGCTTTCCGGCGATACGGTCGGCGTGCGCAACGTTGCGGAGGAATACGCCCCCGTGCTCCAGATGGGGAACCGCTGGGGTCAGATTCAGCTCGAGCGCGCGCTCGGTATTGCAGGAGCGCTCGACGGGAGCGCCGATTGGCAGCATCACTTCGAAGACTCCATCCGCTTTGCAACCGAAAGGAAAGCGCGCCCGGAGCTCGCCATCTCGCATCTCCGCTATGCAGAGGCGCTCGCGCAGACCGGGGATACGAGCCGAGTGGGGATGCAACTGGAGGCGGCCGAAGCGCTGTTCCGGGAGATCGGGATGACCTGGTGGCTGGAGCAGGCAAGCGTACTGCGCCACAAGCTCGGGTGAATTGCGGACAGAGATGTAAGCTCTAGCGCCGCAAGATGACGGCGCGGGGCGGCCGTATTCCACATCGATATCGAGTACGCGCTTGAGCAAGTACGCCCAACTCAAGCGGGCTGGCGAGCCATGCGCGTGATCGGCGGGGCGCTCGGTTGCCTGCCGCGGCTTAGCTGGTCACGATCGCAGCGCGCAGCGAAGTCGGGCAAGCTCGCACCGGTCCCTCAGTCTCGGTGGCCGTACGGCCTTAGCGTGGCAATCGTCATGATCCGGTGCTGATCCAAAGCGTCAGGATCTTCCCCCCAACCCAAACCTTGCCTTGAGCCGTCTCTGCGGAGGCGTGATACGGCTGAATCTGCCATCCGTTGACTGCGCTCACTTCGGCGCGCTACCCTCGCCAGAACGTTCCATCACGCACAACCACGACCGCTCATGACCTACAAACTGCTGCTGTACCGCGACGAGGCTTATCCGGACTCGCACATCGCCGACCGCTATCCGGCGGCACTCAAGGAGATGCTGCCGGATCTGGAGGTAGTGCTTGCGCGCACCCGGGCCGAGGTCGATGCGCACATCGCCAGCGCCGACGCGGCCTTCGGCAAGCTGCCGCCGGACCTGTTTGCGCGCGGCAAGCGCCTGCGCTGGATCCAATGCCCGCAGGCAGGTCCCGATCCGAGCTTCTACTATCCGGCGCTGGTGGCAAGCGACGTGGTGGTGACCAACATGCGGGGGATCTTCAACGACCACATCAGCGCGCACATTCTGGCGATGGTGCTCGCCTTCGCGCGCGGGTTGCCGCGCTACTGGGCGCAGCAGGCGCGGCGCGATTGGACCACCGGCGCGCCGACGTTCTACCTGCCCGAATGCGCGGCCGTGATCCTGGGCGTGGGCGGAATCGGCGCCGAGACGGCGCGGCTGTGCGCCGCGTTCGGAATGCGCGTGATCGCGGTCGATCCGCGGGTGGCGTCGCCGCCGCCGGGCGTGGCCGAACTGGTGCGGCCGGAAAGCACGAACGACGTCCTGCCGCGCGGCGACTTCGTGATCGTCACCGTGCCCGAAACCCCGGCCACGCGGGGAATGTTCGACGCCGCGTTCTTCGCGCGCATGAAGCGGGGCGCGGTGTTCATCAACATCGGCCGCGGCGCTACGCTGAAGCTGGCCGATCTCGACGCCGCACTGCGCTCAGGACATCTGGCCGGCGCGGGCCTCGACGTTTTCGAGCGCGAGCCCCTGCCCGCCGACCACCCGCTCTGGGACGCGCCGGGAATGCTCATCACGCCTCATGTGGCCGCCGCCGGGCCGTATCTGGACGACCGCCGCGCCGAAGTGTTCCTCGACAACTGCAGCCGCTTCCACGACGGCCGCCCGCTGCGCAACGTGGTGGACAAGGCCAACTGGTTCTAACTTGCCCTTAGCTATCGGCCAACGGGCCGGAAGCAGACGGAGCGATAATGGCTCCCGACTGTTGCACCAGAGGAGGGGCCTGTGAGCAAGAAGATCCTGTTCGTCGGAGCCGGGGCGATCGGCAGCTACATCGGCGCGTTCCTGTCGCGTGCCGGGCACGACGTGACGCTGGTCGACGCGTGGGCCGAGCAGGTGGAGGCGATCCGCCGGCAGGGCATCGCGGTGACCGGTCCGCACGATCCGTTCACCGCACGGCCCAAGGCCGCGCACCTGCACGAGTCCCAGCGGCTGCCGCGCGACTTCCAGATCGTCTTCATCGCGATGAAGGCCTACGACACGGCCTGGGCCGCGCAGCTCGCCCTGCGCCACGCGGCACCCGACGGGCTCATCGTGTCCTCCCAGAACTGCTGGCCCGACCCGATCGTGGCCGCCGTCACCGGCGCGCAGCGCACCGTCGGGCTCATCATGTCGAAGATCGGCGTGGCGCTGTGGAAGCCCGGCGAGGTCGAGCGTGGCCTGGAAAAGGGTCAGGGCCAGGGTCACATCGTCTTCCGCGTCGGCGAGCACGATGGCCGGATCACGCCGCGTGCCAAGGAGCTGGCGGAGATCCTCTCGGTGATCGACGGCTCGCAGGTGACCGACAACCTATGGGGCGAACGCTGGTCGAAGCTCTGCGCCAACGCGATGGGCAACCCGGTGACGGGCATGTCCGGCCTGGGCTCCCTCGAGACCGCGTCGAGCGAAGTCGGCCGCGCCATTGCGGTCCATCTCGCCGGCGAGTCCGCGCGGGTCGGGATCGCGCTC
>DATJVW010000254.1:0-19966 GCA_035501675.1 Burkholderiales bacterium | reverse complement strand
CGCCGACGCCGCGCCGCGGACACTCAGCCCACCTCGAGCGTCAACCGCCCAGATAACCCTCGCCGCTCGTTCTGCGATCATCCCGATCCGAGCTCTACCCTGCAACGGCCGGAGACGATGTGGGCACGCGAAAAGAAAACGGGCAGGATGCCCTGCCCGTCGGGAGATCGAAGATGTGCGGCTCGGCTCAGGTCGCCACGCTGGCCTCTGCGGCTTCTTCCTCCGCGCCGAACTCCAGGCGCACCTTGCCATCCGCGTCCACGTCCACGGTGATCTTGCCGCCCGTTGCGAGCTTGCCGAACAGCAACTCGTCGGCCAGCGCACGGCGCACGGTGTCCTGGATCAAGCGCGACATCGGACGCGCTCCCATCAGCGGGTCGAAACCGTGCTTGGCCAGGTGATCTCTGAGTGCCTGGGTGAAGCTCACTTCCACCTTCTTCTCATGCAGCTGGTCCTCGAGCTGCATGAGGAACTTGTCCACCACCCGCAGGATGACCTCGTGGCTCAGGGCCGCAAACGAGATGGTGGCGTCGAGCCGGTTGCGGAACTCGGGGGTGAACATCCGCTTGATGTCCTGCAGCTCATCGCCCACCGACTGGGACGGCGTGAAGCCGATCGAGCTCTTGGTCAGCGACTCGGCTCCCGCGTTGGTGGTCATGATGAGAACGACGTTGCGGAAGTCAGCCTTGCGCCCGTTGTTGTCGGTGAGCGTGCCATGGTCCATGACCTGCAGCAGGATATTGAAGATGTCCGGGTGCGCCTTCTCGATCTCATCCAGCAGCAGCACCGAGTAAGGATGCTTGGTGATGGCCTCGGTCAGCAGCCCACCCTGATCGAACCCTACGTACCCGGGAGGCGCTCCGATCAGGCGCGACACGGCGTGTCGCTCCATGTACTCGGACATGTCGAAGCGGATCAGCTCCACGCCCATGACGTAGGCCAGCTGCCGCGCCACCTCGGTCTTGCCCACACCGGTCGGGCCCGAGAACAGGAAGCAGCCAATCGGCTTCTGCGGGTTACCGAGCCCGCTGCGCGCCATCTTGATGGCGGCCGCGAGCGCATCGATGGCCTTATCCTGACCGAACACCACGGCCTTGAGATCGCGGTCCAGGTTCTTGAGCTTGCTGCGGTCGTTGGAAGACACATTGTGCGGCGGGACGCGCGCGATCTTGGCGATGATCTCTTCGATCTCGTGCTTGGTAATCACGCGGCGCTGCCTGGACTTGGGCAAGATGCGCTGCGCGGCCCCGGCCTCGTCGATCACATCGATGGCTTTGTCCGGCAGATGGCGATCGTTGATGTAGCGAGCCGACAACTCGGCGGCTGAGGTCAACGCCGAGGTTGTGTAGCGGACCCCGTGGTGCGCCTCGAAGCGGCTCTTGAGCCCGCGCAAGATCTCCACGGTCTCCGGCACGCTGGGCTCGACCACGTCGATCTTCTGAAAGCGACGCGATAGAGCGTGATCCTTCTCGAAGATGCCGCGATACTCGGTGTACGTGGTCGCGCCGATGCACTTGAGCTGGCCGGTGGATAGCGCCGGCTTGAGCAGGTTCGAGGCGTCCAACGTCCCGCCAGAAGCCGCGCCCGCGCCGATCAGGGTGTGGATCTCGTCGATGAACAAGATCGCATTGGGGTTGTCCAGCAACTGCTTGAGCACCGCCTTGAGCCGCTGCTCGAAGTCGCCGCGGTACTTGGTGCCCGCCAACAGCGCGCCCATGTCCAGCGCATACACCTGACAGCGCGCCAGGATCTCCGGTACGCTCCCCTCGATGATGCGGCGCGCCAGGCCTTCGGCGATGGCGGTCTTGCCCACGCCCGCCTCACCCACCAGCAGCGGGTTGTTCTTGCGACGGCGGCACAGCGTCTGCACGACCCGCTCCAACTCGCGCTCGCGCCCGATCAGAGGATCGATCTTGCCCGACAGCGCGAGCGCGTTCAGGTTCATGGTGTACGTCTCGAGCGCTCCGCCCTGGGCCTGCTCCTGCTCGCCCTCGGCCTCGCTCTCCTGCTGCTTGGACGGCCCGCTCTGCGGCACCTTGCTGATCCCGTGCGATATGTAGTTGACCACGTCCAGGCGCGTGACCCCCTTCTGATGCAGGAAATACACCGCGTGCGAATCTTTCTCGCCGAAGATGGCCACCAGAACGTTGGCGCCGGTGACCTCCTTCTTGCCGGAGGACTGCACATGCAGGATGGCGCGCTGGATCACACGCTGGAACCCCAGGGTGGGCTGCGTGTCGACCTCGTCGCCGGTGACGATCGGCGTGTGCTCGTTGATGAACTCGGTGAGCAGCTTGCGCAGCTCCTCGATATTCGCCGCGCAGGCGCGCAGGACCTCAGACGCCGACGGATTGTCCAACAGCGCGAGCAGCAGATGCTCCACGGTGATGAACTCGTGACGCTTCTGCCGAGCGTCCATGAAGGCCATGTGCAGGCTGACTTCCAGCTCCTGCGCGATCATACGATTCCTTTTACCGGTCCACGCAAACTTGCCATTCTACCGCCGCCGGCGGCTCAGGTTTCTTCCATCACGCATTGGAGCGGATGCTCGTGCTTGCGCGAAAACGAGATGACCTGCTCCACCTTGGTCGCGGCAATGTCCTTCGGATAGACGCCGCACACCCCCATTCCCTCCCGATGCACCTTCAACATGATCTGTGTTGCCTGCTCGCGGCTCATGGTAAAAATGGTCTGCAGCACCGAGACGACGAAATCCATCGGAGTGTAGTCGTCGTTGAGCAGCACCACTTGGTACATGGGCGGCGGCTTAACCTTGCTCTTCTGTGTCTCTAGGAGAGCGCCGTCGCGGTTTCCACTAGCCATGGACACTTTCGAAACGCCGTGCCGGATCGAAGGTTCCCGTAGTGCTAATTTTGCGCATAACCGGGAAATTTACAAGTATGCAGGCAAGCATTTTGCGTACCGGTGGCCGGCTGTGCCTAATTCCTTGACTTCGGCATCACAATAGCCTAAAAAGAGGATCGGCGTTTGTTTTCAAGCCGCTTTCAGGTGTGCGATCGCAGTGCCGGTGTGCCGCGAACGGTCTTGAAACTCAAACAGTCGGCGGGTTTCCAGCCCGTGTCTTTTACGAGGAAAGGGTATGGCAACTGGTACGGTAAAGTGGTTCAACGACTCCAAGGGCTATGGCTTCATCACTCCCGACGATGGGGGTGAAGACCTGTTTGCCCATTTTTCTGCCATCAATATGAGCGGCTTCAAGACTCTCAAAGAAGGTCAGAAGGTTTCGTTCGAGGTGACGCAGGGCCCCAAGGGCAAGCAAGCTTCGAACATCCAGGCCGCCTGAGCATCCTGAGCATTAAGCCCCGACAGATTCGATCTTCCACCGGGAGGTGTCAGGGATAGCGTAGACAGTTCAGTTAGGATTTGCCGGCGCAGCGTCAATCCGCTGCGCTACATAAGAATAGTCCGAACCCGCCCAAAAGGCGGGTTTTTGTTTCGCCCGGCGCAGGGCCGGGCAACGTGATTCGTGGCTCGTGATTCGTGAGGCCAGCCGAATCCTTGGGCCGGTCGCCGGACAGCCCCGAAGATCGGATCGCGACGCCGATCTCCAAGGCAGCGCCATCGCTTTGAAACGCTTCAGGGACGGCCCGGCAATGGGCGCCGGTTACGCATCACGAGCGCGAATCATGGTTTCTTCATCCGCTCGATCATTGCGTTGCCGAAGCCGGAGCAGGACACCTGGGTCGCACCTTCCATCAACCGCGCGAAGTCATACGTGACGACTCGGTCCAGGATGGTCTTCTCCATGGACGAAATGATGAGATCGGCGGACTCTACCCAGCCCATATGGCGCAGCATCATCTCGGCGGACAGGATCAGGGAGCCGGGGTTGACATAGTCCTTGCCGGCATACTTGGGCGCCGTGCCGTGGGTCGCCTCGAACATCGCCACCGAGTCGCTTGCGTTCGCGCCGGGCGCGATGCCTATGCCGCCTACTTGCGCCGCCAGGGCATCGGAGATGTAGTCGCCGTTCAGGTTCAGCGTCGCGATCACATCGTATTCCTCGGGCCGCAAGAGGATTTGCTGCAGAAAGGCGTCCGCAATCACGTCCTTGACGACAATGCCGCCGGTCAGCTTGACCCACGGGCCCCCGTCGAGCAACTGGCCGCCGAACTCGCGCTGGGCCAGCGCATAGCCCCAGTCGCGGAACGCGCCCTCGGTAAACTTCATGATGTTGCCTTTGTGCACCAAGGTGACCGACTTGCGCTGGTTCGCAATCGCGTATTGGATCGCTTTACGCACCAGCCGCTCCGTGCCCTCACGCGACACCGGTTTGATGCCGATACCCGAACTGCGGGGGAAACGAATCTTCTTCACCCCCATCTCTTCGATCAGAAACTGGACGACTTTCTTTGCGCCCTCGGTCTCCGCCTGCCATTCGATGCCGGCATAGATATCCTCCGAGTTCTCGCGGAAGATCACCATATCGGTCTTCTCGGGCTGCTTGAGCGGGCTGGGCACGCCGCGGAAGTAGCGCACCGGCCGCAGACACACGTAAAGGTCTAGCTGCTGGCGCAGCGCCACATTGATCGAGCGGATGCCACCGCCCACGGGAGTCGTCAGCGGCCCCTTGATGGACACCACGAATTCGCGCGCCGCCTGCAGCGTCTCCTCTGGAAGCCAGACATTCTCCCCATATACCTTGCACGATTTCTCGCCGGCGTACATTTCCATCCACTCGATGCGCCGCTTGCCGCCGTATGCCACGCTGATCGCGGCGTCCACGACCTTCTTCATGACCGGCGTGATGTCCACCCCCGTGCCGTCCCCTTCGATAAAGGGAATGATGGGCTGGTCTGGCACCCCGAGAGAAAAGTCCTGGTTGACGGTGATCTTCTCGCCTCGGGTCGGCACCCTAATATGCTGGTACATGGTTCCCCTTCGTGTTTGTCGGCCGCGCAGCGCGCCCGCGGGAATTGGTGCCATGGCGCGCCAAAAAAGAACGCGGATGTTACATGAACGGCGGCGTGGTCGCGACCTGAACACCGCGGCGTTGCGATCGATGCCACCTCGATACAGGCGCCGGCCCCCTTGCACTGCAAAACGGCCGCAGTCCACCTACGGCATTTTCGCACATGCTCATTTATGTTGCATTGCGGCATGCGGTTGCTATACTGGAGCCCGAGAGGGCAACTGACCTGACGAGGAACAAGGACCCGTGAGCCAAGATCAAGAGATCGCACAGATCAACAGGGACTGGGCGGAAAGCCCGCGCTGGAAAGGCGTGAGGCGCCCCTATTCTGGCGAGGACGTGTACCGTTTGCGCGGCAGCGTGCGCGTTGAACACACCCTCGCCCGGCGTGGCGCCGAGAAGCTCTGGAAGCTGCTCACAGAAAAACCGCTGGTCAGCGCCCTTGGCGCCTTGACCGGCAATCAGGCGGTGCAGCAGGTGAGGGCCGGCCTGCCGGCCATCTACCTCTCCGGCTGGCAGGTGGCCGCCGACGCCAACGACGCGGGCGAGATGTATCCGGACCAGTCCTTGTATCCTGTGTCCAGCGTGCCAAGCGTGGTTCGCAGAATCAACAACGCGTTGATCCGCGCCGACCAGATCCACCACGCTGAAGCCAAGGACGGGGTGGACTGGTTCGCCCCGATCGTGGCCGACGCCGAGGCCGGCTTCGGGGGCGTCCTCAATGCTCACGAGTTGATGAAGCACATGATCGAGGCGGGCGCAGCCGGCGTCCACTTCGAGGATCAGCTGGCCTCGGCCAAGAAGTGCGGTCACATGGGCGGCAAGGTGCTGGTGCCCACTCAGGAAGCGGTGCAGAAGCTGGTTGCCGCGCGTCTGGCGGCCGACCTGAGCGGAGTCCCTGCCGTCCTGTTCGCACGCACCGACGCCGAGGCGGCTACCCTGCTTACCTCTGACGTCGACGACAACGATAAGCCGTTCCTGACCGGCGAGCGCACGGCGGAGGGTTTCTACCGGGTGCGCAACGGCCTAGAGCAGGCCGTCTCGCGCGGGTTGGCCTACGCGCCCTACGCGGACCTCATCTGGTGCGAGACGGGCAAGCCCGATCTGCACTTTGCTCGGCAGTTCGCGGAGGCCATCCATGCCGTGCATCCCGACAAGCTGCTGGCCTATAACTGTTCGCCTTCGTTCAACTGGAAGAAGCACCTCGATGACGGCGCCATCGCGCGCTTCCATCGGGAACTGGCCGCAATGGGCTACAAGTTTCAATTCATTACCTTGGCGGGCTTCCACGCGGTGAATTACAGCATGTTCGAGTTGGCGCTCGGCTACGCGCGCGAGAATATGAGCGCTTACGTGCGCCTCCAGCAGGCCGAGTTCGCGGCGGAATCCCAAGGCTACACCGCCACCAAGCATCAGCGCGAAGTCGGCACCGCTTACTTCGACGATGTGACCCAGGTGGTTCAAGGCGGACGATCCTCGGTCACTGCGCTGACCGGCTCGACCGAACAGGAGCAATTTGCGTAGCGCGGTCACAGCAACGTGGGTTCGAGCCTGTCTACCGCCGCGGGGGGCAGGCTTTTTTGTGCGACAATTTTGCCAAAGCCGCCACCGACGGAACAATCGAGGAGAGATATGAAGCGCGAGCAACGCCTCCCAGACGGGGTGCAGGTCCTGGGGCGAATGACGCCCGAATACGCGCAGATCCTGAGCTTTGATGCGTTGAACTTTCTGGCGAAGCTCCACCGCCGCTTCGAGGCCCGCCGGCGCGAGCTGCTGGATCGTCGCGTGGCGCGGCAGCGGGAGCTCGACGCGGGCCAGCTGCCCGACTTCTTGCCTTACACGCGCGCGATACGCGAGGCGGACTGGAAGGTAGCGCCAGCGCCTGCGGACCTGCAGGACCGCCGGGTGGAGATCACCGGGCCGACCGACCGGAAAATGGTGATCAACGCGCTCAACTCGGGGGCCAACACGTTCATGGCCGACTTCGAGGATTCCACCACGCCCACCTGGGACAACCAGATCGAGGGGCAGATCAACATTCGCGACGCGGTGCGCAGCACGATCACCTTCACGAGTCCGGAGGGCAAACACTACAGGCTCAACGACAAGCCGTCGACGTTGCTGGTTCGGCCGCGCGGTTGGCACCTGATCGAGAAGCACCTGCTGGTCGATGCGCAACCCATGTCGGGTTCGCTGTTCGACTTCGGCCTGTACTTCTTTCATAACGCCAAGGCGCGCTTGGCGCTGGGTTCGGGGAGCTACTTCTATCTGCCTAAGATGGAGTCGCACCTGGAGGCGCGCCTGTGGAACGACGCCTTTGTGCTCGCGCAGGAAGAACTCGGGTTAGCGCAGGGCACCATCAAGGCGACCGTCTTGATCGAAACCATCCTCGCGGCATTCGAGATGGACGAGATCCTCTATGAGCTGCGCAGCCACTGCGCCGGGCTGAATTGCGGGCGCTGGGATTACATCTTCAGCTGCATCAAAAAATTCCGCAACCGTCCCGGGTTTATCCTGGCGGACCGCGCGCTGGTCACCATGACCTCCCCGTTCATGCGTGCTTACTCGCTGCTGCTGATTAAGACGTGCCATCGGCGCGGCGCATTCGCCATGGGCGGCATGGCGGCGCAGATTCCCATCAAGAACGATGCGAAGGCAAACGAGGTTGCCATCGCCAAGGTGCGCTCGGACAAAGACCGTGAGGCCGGCGACGGCCACGACGGCACCTGGGTGGCGCACCCCGGGCTGGTGGCAGTGGCGAAAGAGGCTTTCGACAAGATCATGAAGACGCCCAATCAGATCAGCCGACTGCGCGCCGACGTGAGCGTTACGGGGGCGGATCTGCTCAACTTCCAGCCGCAGAAACCCATCACCGAGAACGGGCTGCGCACCAACATCAACATCGGGATCCAATACCTGGGCGCATGGTTAGCGGGAACCGGTTGCGTGCCGATATTCAACCTGATGGAGGATGCGGCCACCGCTGAGATCTCTCGGTCTCAGATCTGGCACTGGATCAGGAGCCCGCTCGGGGTGCTTGATGACGGCCGGAAGGTCACCCGCGAGCTGTTTCAAGAGCTGCTCCCGCAGGAACTCGCCAAGGTGCGTCAGATCCTGGGCGAGCAGCAGTATGCCGCAGGCGAGTACGATGAGGCTGCGAAGATGTTCGGACAGCTCACGCTGAACGACAACTTCGTCGACTTCCTCACGCTGCCCGCCTACGACTATCTCACCGCGCACGAACATCGCTGACGGCGCTCACGCCGGCCAAGCCGGCTACGGGCTGCGCCCGCATCCCCCCGATGACCGGCGGGACCGGCCGTAAACCCCGAATGCGCGTAGCGCCCTGACACGGGCTGTCAACCGGGCTGGGCAGCGGGGCGTTAACGGAGGCCGGGACCGCTTCCGGTGGTCCCAAGACCAGCATTACCAACCCTGCAACGGAGATGCCGAATGAAGAAGTTGATCGCTGTTTTGGTCGCCGGGCTGTTCGCGGCGGTGACCTACACCGCCTTTGCCGACGACAAGCCAGTCAAGTCCGGCCCAATGGAAAAGCCGGCCGGCCGCGCAATCGATGACGGCACCGTGAAGTCCGGCGGACCCAGCACGAAGCCCAGCCGCGCCGCCGACGAACAGAAGCCCGCCCCCACGACCCCCAGCAAGAAGAGCAAGAAGAGCAAGAAGAAGCAAGCTTCGCAGTCCTAAGCCGGTCACAAACGCGGCAATCGAAAAAGGCAGGGGAGCACCCCCTGCCTTTTTCTTGCCGCGCAGCAGCGCGCTGGCCGGTCACCTGCTTCTCACGGCGCCCTATCGAGCTCGACCCGAAGGTCCTTCAAGTGCGCGGCGGTGTCGACGTCCCGCACCTTGGCTATGGCGGCGTCGATTCTGGCGGCCAAGTCTCTCACCCCGCGGCGAAGCGCGGCACGGAACTCGCTAGGCCGGCCCTTCGCGGATTTGTACTGCTGCGCAGTTTCCGCCAGGGGCGAAGACAGGTAGGCTAGATCACGCGAGGCGCCCCTTTGGGTGCTGGCGGTGGTCCGGTCGCCCTGCGCATCATCCAGGTTGCTCGACGTGCTCTGCGGGTCCTCGATCGCGCCCGAGCCCACCAGCAGCAGCATCACATAGTTGCGCTGCAGTGTGCGCCGATACAAGTCGATGGTCGGGCGGCCGTCGTGGAGTTCCGCGAAGAGCCCTTCATTGAGGTCCTTGAGCATGTCGATGCCGGTGTAACTGGGCTTGTCAGGGGCCAATGCCTTGGCCTCCGCCATGCGGTTGAAGACACTCGGCTTCAGAAGCTGCGACAGCACTCTCACGTTCGACCCTTGCAAAGGATCCGCCCCGCCCGTGGGGGCAATGCGCAGCAGCACTTCGGGGTCGAGCAGCGCTGTGGGTTTGGTGAACGCCTTGTCGACCAGGAACTTCACGGCCTGGCGCTGCCGCGCGGGCGGGGCAGGGGCGTAGGGAACCGTGCCGCGCCCCCCCTGGTAGCGCATCTCCTCGACCCCGCCCACCACCTTGGCGACCGCGGTTAGCTCGTTGTTGCGCTTGGTCAACAGGGCCTGATACATCTCCGCCAGGCGAGTGTAGTCCTGTCCCAGCTGGGTGGTGGCCGGGATCAGCATAGCCATCACGCGATCGATGTTCTTGAGGCCAAGCTCGGCGCCTTCCATCGGATCGGAGGCAAGCACCTGCGTGTTGACCGTGGGATCGAGTGGGGCAACGGCGTCTTCACCTCCGAAGCGCAGCAGGGGGTCTTCGATTTGGCGCGCGGCCAACCGGTCCAGCATCGGCCATTCGCTGTCCGGAGTCATGCCGTCCCCGAACTGCCGGTATCCCCATTCGATGGCGAAGTAGTCATAGGGGCCGAATTTCGGGATCAGATAGGCCCCGTCTCCCGGCTGGGCCACATAGTTGAAGCGGGCGTAGGACATGATCGACGACGATGTCCCCCACTTCTTCGTCCACTCCGGATCGCGCAACTGCTGCACCGAATACGCGGAGTGCGCCTTGAAGTTATGCCGCAGGCCCAGCGCGTGCCCGACCTCGTGACAGGCCACGTAGCGCAGCAACTCGCCGATCACCTCGTCGGGGAGCGGAAGCTTGCGAGCGCGCGGGTCGAGCGGACCAACCTGCGTGAAATACCAGGTCTCGGTCAACCTGAGGACGTCATGCCAGAAAATGGCGTGCGAAGAAATCACCTCGCCGCTGCGCGGATCGACCACCGCCGGGCCCATCGCGTTCTGCCGCCCGCTCGGGGTCCAGCGGATCACCGAGTAGCGCACGTCCTCCGGGTCCCAGTCCGGATCTTCCTTCTCGCTCGGGGCGTCCCGCGCCACGATGGCGTTGCTGAAGCCGGCCTTCTCGAACACGAGCTGCCAGTCTTCCACGGCGCGTTTCAGATAAGGGCGCCACTTGTCCGGCACCTCTGGGCTCAGATAGAAGACGATAGGCGTGACCGGATCTGACACCGCGGCCTTCTGGTCCTTCTTCTCCAGCCGATAGCGGTTGATGAACGCCCGCCTGACTTTGCCGTGCTCGTCGGTGCCGTAATCGTCGAACGGGGTCGAGAAATACCCGACACGCTCGTCCTCATAGCGTCCGACCATGGGCTTGTCCGGCAGCAGCAGCATGCTGGTGTGGAAGATGAATCCCAGCGCCGAGGGAATAGGATCGTCCTCGCTGGATTTGAGCAATTCTTTGGAGTCGGGGATCCAGGTCTGATAGTAGCGAATCTCGATGTTGCGCGGGAACGCCTTAACGCTCTGGATGTAGGAGCGCTTGGGGTCCACCGCGGTCATGTGGAAGTGCTGCTTGTACTCGCGTCCGAAGCCGTCGGGGACGTCGGTGGCAAACAGACCCGTGACGTCGATGATCGGCGTGCCGTCGTTTCCCTCCGCGACGGCATCGAAGGCCCGCAGCACTGTGCGCAGGGAGGCGTCCTCGACCCCGCGCTGCAGATTCGCCATGTTCGGCGCCCACATCTCGTATCGCACGTTCTCGAGATAGACCTTGTTTCCCCGCCTTACCCAGCGCACCACCCGGCTGTCCACCACCGAGCCCGGGGCCACGTAGTCGCTACCGGTGGACAGCGCCGCGAACTCGGTATTGAGCAACATGTCACGGTCCAGCATCGTCAGCGGGATCTCGAACAAGACGTGGTCGCATACGACGTGTAACGTAAATAGCCCGGGCAGGGACACCATCCGCTCGGGCATATTCGGGCGGCACGGCGCCACTTCGCTCGCCTTCATCGCATGCGCCGTCGCGGCGCAAACCAGCACGACCACAGACGCTACCACCTGCAGCCAACGCTTCATCGCTTCTACCTCCTGCGCCCTCTCCGGGAGCGCAAGCCATAGGCCGCCGCCGGCGGAAACGAGCACTCTGAGAAAATTCCAATCATACTGAACCGGTAGCCGCGGTGCGGACCACGGGCACATTATCCGGCGTAGTATCGCCAGCAGACGGGCAAGCCGGTTCCATCCGGGCATTTCTGACCGCGCAACGCTCCTCGCTGCGCAGGTGGACGTCGTCGCCCCGCCTGAGATTGACGAGGCGAGGGGCTCGCCTTATGCTGTGCGCCCTCTCGCGGCGCGCCGGGGCTGCTGCCACAACCGCCGCCGCGTTGACCGACGGTCGCGAACTCACCTAGGAGCCAATGTGGCACAACTGAGCGTCACGGTTGCGGCGGTGATCCAGCACCGGGGCCGCTATCTGCTGGTGGAAGAGGAGACCGATGGCGGCATCCGGATCAACCAGCCGGCCGGTCATCTGGAGCCCGATGAGTCGATTCTCGACGGTGCGGTGCGCGAAACTTTGGAAGAGACCGCGTACGGGTTCTCGCCCAGCGCCCTCGTGGGCATCTATCGCTGGCGGCATCCCTCTGGCCGGCTGACCTACGTACGGTTCGCCTTCTGCGGCGAGCTGGGCCCACATCAGGCCGCTCGCCACCTCGACCGAGGGATTTTGCGAACGCTGTGGCTCACCCCCGCGGAATTGCGCACCTGCGCAGCGTCGCATCGCAGCCCGCTCGTGCTGCGCTGTGTCGAGGACCACTTGGCCGGACGGCGCTACCCGCTCGATATCCTGGTTCACTACGGCTGAAGTGCGCGGGCGGCAATGGCATGCGAAAAGGCTATCGTCGGCATGTCGGGCGGAGTGGACTCGTCGGTTGCCGCGTGGTTGCTCAAGGAGCAGGGATTCGAAGTTGTCGGCCTGTTCATGAAGAACTGGGAGGACGACGATACCGACGAGTACTGCACTTCCCGACAGGACCTGATCGACGCCGTGTCGGTGGCCGACTGCATCGGCATCGACATCGAGGCGGTGAACTTTTCCACCGAGTACCGCGAGCGCGTCTTCCAGAACTTCCTCGCGGAATATCGCGCCGGGCGTACACCGAACCCCGATGTGCTGTGCAACGCCGAGATCAAATTCAAGGCGTTTCTGGACCATGCGTTGAACTTGGGCGCGGACTGGATCGCGACCGGACACTATGCACGGATACGGCGCCTGGACGACAACCCGCGCGGCGGCGCGGGTTGCGAGCTGCTGAAAGCGGCGGACGCCGGCAAAGACCAGAGCTATTTCCTCTACCGCCTGAATCAGGCGCAGCTGGCGAAAACCCTGTTCCCGCTCGGCACGTGGCTCAAGCGCGACGTGCGCCGGCTGGCCCGTGAGCTCGGCTTGCCCAACCACGCGAAGCGCGACAGCACGGGCATTTGCTTTATCGGGGAGCGTCCGTTTCGCGAGTTTCTCATGCGCTACCTACCGACCTCGCCGGGGCCGATGCAGACGCTGGAGGGACGCCTGGTCGGGACACACCAGGGGCTGATGTACTACACGATCGGCCAGCGGCAAGGGCTGGGGATCGGCGGCCCGGGTGAGCCGTGGTACGTGGTGGCCAAAGACCTGGAACGCAACTGCCTGCTGGTGGCGCAGGGTCACGACCACCCGGCGCTGTTCAGGGATCGGTTGCTTGGCGCGTCGGCATCCTGGATTGCGGGATCGGTACCGCGCGCGGGACAAACGTACACGGCCAAGACACGTTACCGGCAGCTTGACGCCCCCTGTGCCCTGGCCCGTGTAGACAGCGAGACATGCGAACTGCGCTTCGACCAGCCCCAGCGGGCGATCACCCCTGGGCAGTCCGTGGTGCTGTATGAGGGCGACGTATGTCTGGGCGGCAGCATCATCTGCTGACAGGCCTGTGCCAGATTCGTCCCACGGCCGATCCCGCCCCCGCGCTGCTATGGCGCCGGAGGATCCCTGGGCTCGGTGGCTTCGAACGGCGGGCGCTTAGCGAGCTTTCCCGCGTGCCGTTTGAGGTTCGGGTATTGAGCGCGCCAGGCCAGGTCAGGGAAGCGGAAGTCGAGATAGCCCAGAGCGCAGCCGAGTGCGATATCCGCCAACGTGTAACTGTCCCCGGCACACCAGGCCTTCTCGGCTAGCTCTTGCGAGGCGGCCCGCAACCCCTGGCTCACCTTCCGCCCCTGGCGCTCGATCCACTCGCGGCTTTGCTCTTTCGCCGGCCGACGGCTCTCGAGCACGGTCAGCACGGCAGCCTCCATGAGGCCGTCCGCCAAGGCTTCCCAGCGTTTGACCTGGATCCGCTGGCGCCCGGGCTCTGGAATCAGCCTTCCGACCGGGGAAACCGTGTCCAGATACTCGGCGATCACGCTGGAGTCGTAAATGGCGGCGCCGTCGTCGGTGACTAGGACAGGCACCTTCCCGAGCGGATTGAAGTCGGATACGCGCGACGCCGCATGGTTCGGGTTGTCCACGACAAAGTCATACTCGATGCGCTTCTCGGCCAGGACGATGCGCGCCTTGCGCACGAACGGGCTGGAATAGGAGCCGATGAGCTTCATACTTTCGACTGGCGGTGCCTCTCTCCCCGTGTGCAAGTATACCACTCGAGTGTAGCGCTCCCGGCCGGACGAGGAGGCCGGTCGACACCGCCATGTTAGAATTCCCGTGCAGCACCGCATGCAAGCAACGCGCGGTCAACGCTGGGACGTCATGCCACTCACGCCTCTCAACGCGCTCTCGCCTCTCGACGGGCGCTACTATGCCAAAGTCTCGCCGTTGCGCAACGTGTTCAGTGAGTTCGGCCTGATCCGATTGCGTCTGCGCCTCGAAATAGAATGGCTGAAAGCGCTGTCCGCCGAGCCGTCGATCTCCGAGGTAGCCGGCTTTTCCCCGGGCACGCTGGCGCGGCTCGATGGCCTGGTGGCGGGCTTCTCCGAAAGCGACGCCCAGGCGGTAAAGGACATCGAAGCGCGCACCAATCACGACGTCAAGGCGCTCGAGTACTGGCTCAGGCAGCGCCTCGCCGACAACAGCGAGGTGCAGCGAGTGGCAGAGTTCATCCACTTCGCCTGCACCTCCGAGGACATCAATAACCTGTGCCACGCGTTGATGGTGCAGGAGTCCCGCGCACAGATCCTCCTGCCCGCGTTAGACCGCATCGTGGACAAGCTCTCTGCGCTGGCTCACGCGCTGGCCGACGTGTCGATGCTGTCGCGCACCCACGGCCAGCCGGCCACCCCCACCACACTGGGTAAAGAGATGGCCAACTTCGCCGCGCGCCTGCGGCGCGCGCAGGCGCGCATAGCCGGCGTGCGGGTCACCGGCAAAATCAACGGCGCGGTAGGAAATTACAACGCGCACCTGGCTGCTTACCCGGACGTGGATTGGTTCGGCCTGTCGCGCCGCTTCGTGCAGCAGCTCGGTCTCGAGTTCAACGCGTACACCACCCAGATCGAGCCGCACGACAGCCTGGCCGAATTGTTCGACGCTTATGCCGCGGCCAACACCGTGCTGATCGGGCTGGACCGCGACATGTGGGGGTACATCTCGCTGGGCTACTTCCGGCAGCGCGCCAGGGCGGGCGAGGTCGGGTCGTCCACCATGCCGCACAAGGTGAATCCCATCGACTTCGAGAACTCCGAGGGCAATCTGGGCGTCGCTAACGCACTGCTGCAGCACCTGTCGGCCAAGCTTCCGATCTCGCGCTGGCAGCGCGACTTGTCGGATTCCACCGTGCTGCGCAACGTGGGCGTGGCCCTGGGGCACACGCTGCTCGCCTTCGACGCGTGCTTCGCCGGGCTGTCGAAAGTCGAGGCGGACCCCGCGCGTCTGCGCGAGGACCTCGAGCAGGCTTGGGAAGTCCTGGCCGAGCCGATCCAAACGGTGATGCGGCGCTACGGTATCGAGCAGCCCTACGAACAGCTCAAGGCCCTCACGCGAGGCAAAGGCGGCATCACGCGCGAGACGTTGCATGCGTTCATCGGAGGTCTGAACATCCCCGACGCCGAGAAAGAGCGTTTGCTCGAGCTTACGCCGTCCAACTACATAGGGCTGGCCGCACGGCTTGCGCGCGACGTCTGAGCCGGTCTTGTTTCCGGCCGAGCGGCCTCCATATTCTTGCGGTTCGAAAGTGTAAGCTGGAGTGACGCATGTCAACATTTACCCGCGACATCACCGGCGCTGACTTCGATAATGTCGTGATTGAGGGGTCGAGGCAGGCGCCGGTCCTGGTGGACTTCTGGGCGCCTTGGTGCGGACCGTGCCGCGCCCTCACACCCGTCCTGGAGCGCCTCACTGAGCAATATCAAGGCAAGTTCCTGCTGGCCAAGGTCAACTCCGATGAGAATCCCGACCTTGCACGCGAGTACGGCATTCGCAGCATTCCCAACGTCAAAGCCTTCGTGGATGGGCAGCTGGTGGACGAGTTCTTGGGCGCGCTGCCGGAGTCGGCTGTACGCGAGTTCATAGACCGGCTCCTTCCCACGCCTGCCGAGCTGGTTCGCCGCGAGGCCGCAACCCAGGCCACGGCCGGCGCACAGGAGCGGGCGCTCGCATTGCTGGAGACCGCGGTGGAGATGGAGCCGAACAACGACGCCATCCATGCGGATCGAATCGAGATCCTGCTCGACCTCGGGCGCATCGCGCAAGCCCGAGAGGCCGCTTCGCGCCTCAGCCCATTGGCATCACAGGACGCACGTGTGGCACGGGCGCTGGCGCGGCTTCAGCTGGCGGACACCGCACCCGGTGAGACCGATGCGGGTGCCCTCGAGACGCGGGTGCGCTCCCATCCCGACGATCTCCAGGCGCGGCTCCGGCTGGCCAAGCTCTATGCCGGTCTACAGCGCTACGAGCCCGCGCTTGAACAGCTGCTGGAGATCACCCGGCGCGACCGCGGCTTCGGCGAAGAGGCGGGGCGCAAGACCATGCTGGCGATCTTCGACCTGCTGCATGGACAAGGAGAGCTGGTGAGTCGCTACCGCAGGTTGCTGGCGGCCGCACTACACTGAGCCGCCAGCCGCGCCTCGTAATCCTGCCCGGCTAATTCGTAGCCGAAGACCCGACCGATCGTGATCGCCCCACAGCGGGCGTGATGCGTGCATCAGGCACGCTTGAACCTGTGCCGCACGAGCTCGATGATGGCCGGCAACATCGAAATCAAAATGATCCCGAAAATCACCAGAGTCAGGTTCTTGTTCACTAACGGGACATTTCCGAACAGGTAGCCTGCGTAGATGAGGAAACCCACCCACAGTAGCGCACCTACCACGTTGAACAACAGAAACCGCGGATAGTTCATCGCACCGATGCCCGCCACGAATGGAGCATAGGTGCGCACGATCGGCACAAAGCGCGTGATGATGATGGTGCGTCCCCCGAAGCGCTCGAAATAGCGGTGGGTACGCTCCAGGTAGGCCTTCTTGAACAACCACGAGTCTTGGCTGCTGAAAACGCGCGCGCCGAGCCAGCGCCCCACGGCGTAGTTGACCGAGTTGCCGATCACCGCGGCCGCCGTCAGCACCGCCACGAGCACGTGCGCGTCCATGGCGCCAGCACCGGCCAGCGTCCCGGCCACAAACAACAGCGAATCGCCCGGCAGGAAAGGCGTGACGACCAGCCCGGTTTCGCAGAAGACGATCAGAAACAGAATCAAGTAGACCCAGCCCCCATACTCCTGCGTCAGGGTGAGCAGATGCTTGTCCAGATGGACAAGCAAGTCAAAGATGCTGGCGAGAAACTCCACGCGCGCGGCGCCGAACCTAGCAGCGCGGGCCTAGACCACCGCTTCCTGCTTAGGCTTCTCCGGCTTGACCAGGTCCTCGCGTGAGACCCCGAGCCACATGACGATCGGGCTCGCCACGAGCACCGAGGAGTAGATGCCGAACAAGATGCCGATGGTCAGCGCCAGGGCGAAGTAGAACAGCGTGTCACCGCCGAACAGCAGGATGGAAGTCACCATCAGCTGAGTGCACCCGTGAGTGATGATGGTGCGCGACATGGTCCGAGTGATGGCGTTGTTGATAATCTGCGGCACCGTCGCCTTGCGCAGCTTGCGGAAGTTTTCACGGATCCGGTCGAAGACGACGACCGACTCGTTCACCGAATACCCGAGCACCGCGAGTACGGCGGCCAGCACGGGCAACGAGAATTCCCATTGAAAGAAGGCGAAGAAACCCAGAATGATCACCACGTCGTGGAGGTTGGCGATGATGGCCGCCACGCCGAACTTCCATTCGAAACGCAGCCACAGGTAGAGCACGATCAGCGCCGACACCAGCATCAGGGCCAGAGCACCGTTGTCCACCAGCTCCTTGCCGACCTGCGAGCCCACGAACTCGACCCGCAGGCGCTCGGCCGCGGGGTCGTCTTGCTTGAGCGCAGAGAACACCTTCTCGCTCAGCTCTGAACCCGAGAGATCCTGGCGCGCCGGCAAGCGCACAAGAGCGGACTCCGAGGTTCCGAAGGTCTGCACGGTCGCGTCCGGCAACCCGATGCGCGTCAAGGTCAAGCGCATCTTGTCCAGGTCGACGGCATGCGCGAAGCGCAGCTCCATCACCATCCCGCCGGTGAACTCGACGCCCAGGTGCAGCCCGCGCGTCGCGAGGAAGAACACGGCCAGGATGAACGTGATCGCAGAGATCACGTTGAACACCAGCGCGTGCCGCATGAAGGGAATGTCTTTCTTGATGCGGAAGAATTCCATATCCTGTTCCGTGAATGCTCTGCGTCGGCGTCCTGCGCTTCAGGCGGGCTTCGCCATGCGCTTATGCCAGTCGACGTTGCCGATGGGTAATCCTTCCAGCTTCCTGCGCGCACCGAACACAAGATTCACGATCGAGCGCGACACCGCGACCGCGCTGAACATCGACGTCAGTATGCCCAGGCAGTGGACCACCGCAAAGCCACGCACCGGCCCGGACCCGAGCAGGAACAAGGCGACACCCGCGCACAGGCTGGTGATGTTGGAGTCCAGGATGGTGGCCCAGGCCCGGCTGTAGCCCTCTTTGATGGCGGCCTGCGGAGTCGTGCCGTTGCGCAGCTCCTCTCGGATGCGCTCATTGATGAGCACGTTGGCGTCGATCGCCATACCCAGCGTCAGGGCGATGGCAGCGATGCCCGGAAGAGTCAGTGTGGCCTGGAGCATGGACAGCAGAGCCACCAGCAGCAGCAGATTGATGGCCAGCGACAACACCGATACCACCCCGAACACGACGTAGTAAACGATCATGAACGCCGCGATCAGCGAGAAACCGACCCACACCGCGTGAAAGCCTTTGCGGATGTTGTCCGCGCCCAGACTCGGCCCGACAGTGCGCTCTTCCACGATGTCCATCGGCGCCGCCAACGCGCCGGCCCGCAGCAGCAAAGCCACGTCCCGGGCCTCGGTGGTGGTCATTCGACCGCTGATCTGCACGCGGCCGCCGCCGATCTCCTGGCGGATTACCGGCGCCGTGACGACCTCGGCTTTGCCCTTTTCGATCAACACCATGGCCATACGCTTGCCGACGTTCTCGCGCGTGACTTGCTGAAAGATGCGGGCCCCCTTGCCGTCCAGCGTGATGTGCACGGCCGGTTCGCCGGTCTGGTTGTCGAACCCGGGCTGAGCGTCGGCGATGCTGTCCCCGGTCAGTACGACCTGTTTCTTGAGCAGCAGCGGTTGGCCTTCGCGCTCGTAGAGCAACTCGTCGCCAAACGGCACTTGCCCGGCAAGCGCGCTCTGCAGAGACTGCAGGTCGCGGTGTTCCTCGTCCACCATGCGCACTTCGAGCGTGGCGGTGCGACCGAGGATTTCCTTGGCCCTGGCGGTGTCCTGCACGCCCGGCAGCTGCACCACGATGCGGTCGGCCCCCGCCTGTTGCACGATGGGCTCCGCCACCCCCAACTCGTTGACGCGGTTGCGCAGCGTGGTCAGGTTCTGCTGAATGGCAAATTCCTGAATACGCTTCTGCGCATCCGGCTTCAGGCTGCCGACCATCAGGTATTCGCCGCCGCGCTCCTCCCGCACGAACTGGACATCGGGATAGGCGCGCTCGATGATCTGCTGCGCTTTGTCGCGGTTCGCCGCCTCGCGGAAGCGGATCACCACGGTGCTGCCCTCGCGGCTGATCCCGCTGGAGCGCGCCTCCTCCTCGCCACGCAGGGTGGTACGGATGCCAGCCCCGGTGCTGTCCAGATACTTGGTGACTGCGCCCTTCATGTCGACCTGCAGCAGGAAGTGCACGCCGCCACGCAGGTCCAGGCCCAGGTACATGGGCTTCGCGCCGAGGGCCGCCAGCCAGCGCGGCGAGTTGGATAGCAGGTTCAGCGCCACGACGTAGCTCTCGCCCAGGTCCCTCTGCAAAACGTCCTTAGCCTTGAGCTGCGTGTCGGTGTCCTTGAAGCGGATCTTGATCCCGGTGGGCTCCAGAAAAGCCTCGTCATAAGCGATGTTGGACTTCTTGAGCGCGTCTTCCGCGCTCCTGAGCACCGCCTCGTCAACCTTCAGCGTGGGCTTGGCCGAGGACACCTGAACCGCGGGCGACTCGCCGAAGAAATTGGGCAACGCGAACAACAAGCCGCCCAGCAGTAGCACGGCGATGAGGATGTTGAGCCAGAGCGGATAGCGGTTCATGGATGGAGGAAAGATCCGACGCGCAGACCTGGATGACCCGCTCGCCTTTTGCCTGCCTTCACGTTGCGCTCTTGATCGTACCCTTGGGCAACAGCGTCTGGATCGACGGCTTC
>DATJVW010000253.1:0-21158 GCA_035501675.1 Burkholderiales bacterium | reverse complement strand
TCGCTTACGCGAACACCATCGTCAAGCAGGGCGAGATGCTGGCGCTGGTGGTGAATACGGGGGCGAACACCAACTTCCACACCGTCGTGGCTCTGGTGGCCGAAGCCGAGCTCGAACAGACCAGCCACTTCCAGCAGATGGTGATCCGGATCGGCAACTTCCTGATCCTGATCACCGTCGCTTTGGTGATCTTGATTGTGATGGTCTCTCTGTTCCGGCACGAGCCCTTTCTTGAGATCGCCCGCTTCGCTTTGGTGCTCACCGTGGCGGCCATTCCCGTAGCGCTTCCGGCCGTGCTCTCGGTCACCATGGCAGTGGGCGCGGTCAATCTATCGCACCGGCAGGCGATCGTCAGCCGGCTCACCGCGATCGAGGAGCTGGCCGGGGTGGACGTGTTTTGCTCCGACAAGACCGGCACGCTGACCAAGAACGAGATGCACGTCGCAGAGCCCATTGTTCTGGAGGGGCACGATGAGCGCGAGCTCTTCCTGGTGGCAGCGCTCGCCTCCAGGCTTGAGAATCGGGATCCGATTGAGCTGCCGATCTTTGATTACGTCAACGAGCACTTTGCGGACCTCGATTGGAAATCCTACGAGCAGGTGAAGTTCGTTCCGTTCGATCCGATCCGCAAGCGCACCGAGGCCGAGTGTCGAAAGGGCGACGAGCATTTCCAGGCCATTAAGGGCGCGGCGCAGGTGCTGATCGGGATGGCACAGCTGTCGGAGGAGCAGGCGCAGACTCTTCAGAAGCGGGTGGATCTGCTGGCCACGAAGGGCTACCGCACGCTCGCCGTCGGCCGCAGGCGCGAGGCGGGGCCCGTGGAGCTGCTGGGCTTGATCCCGCTGTACGACCCGCCTCGCGACGACTCGAAGCAGGTCATCGCGGAAATGGAGGAACACGGCGTCCAGGTGAAGATGGTCACCGGCGACAATCTCGCCATTGCACGCGAGATCGCCGGGTTGCTTGGACTGAAGCAGCGCACGATGCGTTCCCAGCAGCTTTCCGGCACAGCGGGCAGCGAGATCCTGACGCTGGCCTCGGCGTTGTCCGCGGCTGTCTACCAGCGGCTCAAACCGGAAGTCTCCCACAAAGAAGCGCAGGCCTTCGCCGACGGTGTCATGGACGCGCTGGGGAAGACCTACGACACGCGGCTACTCGAGCGCGAGTTCTTGCATACGCACGAGTCGGCGATCGTCGAAATGATCGAGTCCGTGGACATCTTCGCGGAGGTAGTGCCGGAGGACAAATACCGTATCGTCGCGACCCTGGCCGCGGCCTACGCGATGGAAGAGGCAGAGCTCGCACTGTTCAAGAAGAACCTGAAATTCTTCGCGGAGGCGCGGAGGGTCGACCATGGGCCGGAGCCGCAGTTTGCGACCACCAACACCGTCCGATCGATCTACCCGGGCGCTGGTACCTGCAGGCTATTACCGAGCTTTTCAGGGAAAACCGACTAGCAAAGGGAAAGTTCGTAGCTCTAGGCCGCCGCTTGTCGCTCGGCGACATCCGCTGTCCCGTCTATCTGCTCGCGGGTCAAGCGGACGACATCACGCCAAAGGAACAGGTATTCGCCGCCGAGGATCTCGTGGGCACGCCCAAAGCGAGGATCACGAAGGCCCTGGCACCCGGCGGGCATATCGGGCTTTTCATGGGAGCGAAGACACTGCGCGAGCGCTGGCCGGAGATCGCGCATTGGATCCTGCGCGAGGAAGGTGGATCGTGAAACGGACCGGAGTTTGAAAGCATCCCCACACGGAATCGGCGGCACAACCATCGCATGCGCGCTCTTGTGGCACACCTTGTCCGTCATCCAAGAATAGCGGAAGGCATCGATCCAGCTAAGCGCGCCCGGCGAACAACAGGCTCTGCTGCCAGACTAAGTCCTCAAACGAGCCGCTGGAGGCGTACCTCTCACGCAACCAACCAGCGTGGTTGGCTCGCTCGCGCACCCAGTTCTCGATCTCGCCGAGCACGCGGGTGTTTGCGGACAGCCATGACGTGTCGTGGCCTGCCTACATCTGGTAGCATGATCTCGACATGCTTGAGGGTCCTTTAACCTGAGGGAAGTCGGCGCGTTGCGCGCGGCCATCATGCCTAGCGAGCCGAGAGCGTGAATCCTTCTCGCGGAGCCGTGGTGGCGCTCTGCCTGACGCTGTCCGCCGGCATCCTGTTGATCGATTTGTTACTGCCGCTTGGCTTGGGGGTGGGCGCCTTCTACCCAATTGTAGTGGCCGTCGGTCTGCTCTCTGGTTCTACTCGGATTACGCGCTACGTCGCGGCAGTCTGCGTGGGACTTTTAGCCACGGGCGGATTGCTTTCTCCTGGGTCCTTGGTGCCGGCCTGGATCGCGTGGTTCAACCGTGCGGTCATTGCTGCTGCGGTATGGATCACAGCTGCTATCGGTGTGCGTCTGCTGCACGCGCGAGCCGCTCTGCAGCAACAACAACGGCAGCTGGAGCGCGCCAACCGCGAGCTCGACTTGCTCGCGCGCGGTGACGCGTTAACCGGCGTGGGAAACCGGCGCTCCTTTGATGAGCAGTTTGCGCTGGAATGCGACCGCGTCGGTCGAGGACATGCGCCCCTGTCGCTACTCATGATCGATGTAGATCATTTCAAGCGCTACAACGACGCTGCCGGTCATCAGGCCGGCGACGCTTGTCTGTCTGCGGTCGCCAAGGCCTTGCGCGACACCCTGCGCCGCCCGATCGACTTCGTGGCCCGCTATGGCGGCGACGAATTTGCTGTCATTCTGCCTGCAACCGGCGAGCAGGGGGCGTATCAGCGAGCGGTGGAGATTCGGCGGGCAGTGCACGCATTGGGCATCCCTTTTCTGGATTCCGACGTGGCCAACGTAGTGACGGTTAGCATCGGCATTGCAACGCATGATCCGGTTCGCGGACCGGCGAACCCCGAAGCATTGCTGAAAAGTGCCGACGACGCCCTGTACCGGGCCAAGCAAGCAAACCGAGACCGTGTAACGAGCGCGTCCATGGATCCCGCGGCTTAAGGCAGCTTGCTCCTGCAGTCCGGCCGTCAGTGTAACTTATCGAATCATGAGACTGTCGCTGCGTTTCGTCCTCCCGCTGCTCTTGGTCCTGGGTCTGGTCGCTTACGGGGTCACCCACTTGGTGGACCGGCTCACACTACGCTGGTTCGTTCACGACCTGGATATGCGCTCGACTCTCATCGCGAGCACTGTGGCTGAGTCTCTGCCGGATCTGATACAAGCCGGGCAACGTGCCCGTGTGGTTGACCTCTTCAACCGCATGGTGCAAGACGAGCGCCTGTACGCGATAGGCTTCTGCGACAACCAAAGTCAGCTTGTCTACAAGACCGTGACCTTTCCTCCGGCCCTGAGCTGCACCCAACTCCGGAATCTTCAGCCTGGGCGCGGGAGGGTCTTGCGTCTGCCCCAAGGCTCGCTTCACGCGGCGATGAGCCCCGTGCAGGACACGGGTGGGCAAATACTCGGGACGCTCGTCCTATTACACGATATGAGCTTCATCGAGCGGCGTAGCGAAGATACCCGGCGCTATGTTTTCTATCTGTTCGTTGGACTGGGCGCCGTGGTCTCGCTCATCACAGTGGCAATCGCACAAATGAGCTGGTGGGGCTGGGTACGCGGGGTGCGGATTCTGCTCTCCGGCGATTGGCTGTTCAAGGCGGCGGGCACCCGCGCGCCGCCGGAGCTACAGCCGGTGGTCAAAGACCTGCGCGCGCTCATCCGTGGACTGGAACGCGAGCGCCGCAGCCGTGACGAGAGCCAGGTCAGCTGGAACCCCGAGGCGCTACGCACGATCCTGCGCGAAGACTTGCGCGGCGACGAGATGTTAATCGTGTCAAACCGCGAGCCCTATATCCACAATCGCAAGGACGGTGTGATACAGGTACAACGTCCCGCGAGTGGCTTGGTAACTGCATTAGAGCCGGTCATGCTCGCTTGCTCCGGCACCTGGATTGCACACGGCAGCGGCAGCGCCGACCGCGACCTGGTGGACGCGCGCGATCACGTCTCCGTCCCGCCGGAGCGCCCCGCTTACACCATTCGACGTGTCTGGCTCAGCCAGGAGCAGGAGGAGGGCTACTATTACGGGTTTTCAAACGAGGGGTTGTGGCCGCTGTGCCATATTGCCCACACGCGACCGGTGTTCCGTCCGCCGGATTGGGAGCGGTACGTCGAAGTCAATAGCAAGTTTGCCGCCACAGTAGTCGAAGAAGCCGATACACCCGACCCGGTGATCCTCGTGCAGGACTACCACTTCGCGCTGCTGCCGGCCATGATCCGCCGCGATCTTCCCGAAGCCACCATCATCGCGTTCTGGCATATCCCCTGGCCCAATCCGGAGGCCTTCGGCATTTGTCCCTGGGCCGAGCAGATCCTGGCGGGCATGCTGGGCAGCAGCATCCTGGGGTTTCACACGCGCTTCCATTGCAACAATTTTCTCGACACGGTTGACCGATTTCTCGAGGCGCGCGTGGACCGCGAGACTAACACGGTGTCCTATCAGGGTGCGCGGACGGCGGTGAAGCGCTATCCGATCTCCATCGAATGGCCGCCGTCCGCAGTGGCCGGGTTGCCTGCTGTGGACGCCTGCCGCGAGCGGGTGCGCCGGCGTCACGGGCTCGAAGCGAACCTTAAGATCGTGCTCGGCATAGACCGCCTCGATTACACCAAGGGCATATTGGAGAGGTTCCTGGCCGTCGAGCGGTTGCTCGAGGTCGAGCCGGCATGGACGGGCCGCGTCGTGTTCATTCAGATCGGCGCGCCCAGCCGCTCGCGCATTCCCGAGTATCGCGACTTCGCCGAGCGCGTCGAGCAGGAGGCGGCGCGCATCAATCAGCGCTTTGCCCGGGACCACTATCAGCCGATCGTGCTGCGGCTGGAGCACGTGGACGCACCCGAGGTCTATACCTACTACCGCGCGGCCGATGCATGCATGGTGAGCAGCCTGCACGACGGGATGAACTTGGTGGCCAAGGAATTTGCCGCCGCTCGAGATGACGAGCAGGGGGTGCTGATCCTAAGCGAGTTCACCGGCGCGGCGCGCGAGCTGGTCGAGGCCCTGATCATCAACCCCTACGACATGGATCAGTGCGCGTCTGCGCTGCGGATGGCGCTAACTATGCAGCCGCGCGAACAGCGCGACCGCATGCGCAGCATGCGCGGACTGATTCAGGAGTTCAACGTCTACCGCTGGGCCGGGCGCATGCTGCTCGACGCATCCGTCATGCGGCGACGCACGCTGATGCTGGGTAGCGGGCGCGTGGGGGATGCCAGGGAGGAACCGCTGTCCCGCAGCTTGCGCGGTGACCGCGTACTGTGATTCGTGTATGGCTTCATCCGAGCAGAGCGGGCTGCCTCGATTCGACCGCAACTGGGCGCTGTTTCTGGATGTGGACGGAACGCTGCTCGACGTCGCGGACCGGCCGGAGGCCGTTGTGGTTCCCCCGAACCTGTGCGAGATCCTTCAGCGAATCTCCCAGTTGACCGGCGGCGCCCTCGCGCTGGTCAGTGGGCGGCAAGTCGCGGACCTGGACCGGCTGTTCGAGCCCGTTCGTTATCCTGCTGCCGGCCAGCACGGGGTCGAGCGCAGGGATGCGCTCGGGAAGACGACCATGATGGGGGGCGTCGCGCATCTTATCCACGCCGCCGCTTCGGAGCTTCGCGAGCAAGCGAGCGGGCAGCAAGGTGTCTGCGTGGAGCACAAAGGGCTGACGCTCGCCATGCACTACCGTCTTGCGCCGCACCGGCGCGACTGGGTCGCCGGCGCCATGCGCTCGCTGCTGGCTCGACTGGGAGACGAGTTCAGACTGATCGAAGGCGACATGGTGTTCGAGATCGCGCCGGGCGGCAAAGACAAGGGCGTAGCCATTTCCGAGTTCATGCGCGAGCCCCCGTTCGCGGGGCGGTTGCCCGTATTCTTAGGAGACGACAGCACGGACGAAGACGGGTTTGACGTCGTCAACGCCTTGAACGGGCTCTCGGTAAAGGTTGGGGCAGGGGTATCCGTCGCGCGCTGGCGCGCGGCGGACGCCCAGAGCGTGCGGAAATGGCTGGCGGATTACGCCCAGTACCTCACGGACGACCGCTGTCGGGGGAAAGGGGTTGACCTTTCGAACTAGGGTATTTCCCTTTCAAGACCGATGGGGCTAAGCCTGCGTCTTGGGGGCTCCGCCTGGGGTGAACACCCGCTGCGTCAGGCTTTGATGAGCCAGGAGGAAGGATGCCGCGTTCCAGGACTGGTGTGGCATCCCGCTCGGCTTGAAGGTCATGCCGTGCAGCCATTCGTTGAATTGCCAACCGTTGAGCTGATTGGCGCGAGCCAGCTTGACCAGCTCCGCGCGCGCTAATTTTGTTTCCCCGTTCGCCGCCAGGGTAGCGATCCAGAAGCCGCCGACCAACGGCCAGACACCGCCGTTGTGGTATTGCCAGGCGAGGTTCTGGCGATGCCGCCCCATGTAGGGGCGCCAGAGCTTGTCGGCCTGAGTGATCGGCTCGCATACCACGCGTATCGGATAGGGCTCGTTCACCGCTGCCCTGCGCAGCGCGCGCAAGATGCGCCGGACCATGGCTCCATCGGCGAGGCCGAGCAAGACCGCGAGCAGGTTCCCGAAGACGTCGCCTTCCTCGCCCCAGAAGGAGAAGTTGACGAAGCTCAGATACAGCTCGCGATTGCGGGCCTTGTTGCGAACGTAGTGGGAGAGCAGGCGCGCCCTGCGATAGTCCGCGAGCTCGCGCGAGAAGGGAAAGAACAGTTTATCGAAATTGTAGCGAGTCGCCTCGGCGTCGGGCAGGCCGTAGAGACGCTTGACGTGATACCACAGCGCATTTGTGTACAGGACGAACCCCGAGCGCGGCATGATATCGGCCCAGTCGCTGGCTTCGTTTTGTTGCAGCAAGGCGAAGCGCTGGTGCTCCTGGCACCCGAGCCAGCGCAGCGCCGCTTCGATCTGGCCGCGTAGCTCTCGACACAATCCCCGATGAGCGCCATGCTTGTCGAGGAAGCGCACCGCGATCAGCCACCAGAGCGTTGCGTCGATGCAGCCGAGGTACCAAAAGTCGGCCTCGTTTCTGCGGACGTCGACGAACTTCGCGATCTGCCCGTTGCGCGCCTGGTGCCGGGCGAGCGTGATGAGCCCGGCGGCGGCTCCGCGCTTCAGCTCAGCGTCGCCGGACAGCGCCATGCCGATGGCACACACTGCCGCGTCGCGGCCGAAGATGGCGCTGTACCCGCGTGCATCGGCTCGTGCCCCAGGCGCGGCCGCCAGGATCCCGTCGGGCGTGAGGTTCTGCTGGAGAAGGCGGACGGCCCGCGTGCCGCACTCCAGAAGCAGGGCGCGATCTTCGTCGGATGGACTGTGGACGGGCATGGCGCCGCAGTCTAACAGAGCGCGTTCAGCAGGACCGAGGGAATGCGGCCGCGACTGCGTCTGCCTTTGTCATTGATGCCTCCCAGCGGCGGATCGAGTCCGCTATTTTGCGAGGAGCGTCGGGCTGACGACAGACGGCTAGGACGCTTGTTTGGGCTCGCCACGCTGGGAGCCGCCGTCCGCGGGCAGTATGCGAAATGGCGGGGCCGAGCCGTCCCTGAGCTGGCCCGGATAGACGGTGAGATGCGGGAAAGGGATCTCGATGCCATGCGCGTCGAAGGCCTTCTTCAGCCGGCGCAGGTACTCGCGCCGCACGTCCCATTGCTGGAGCGGCTGCACCTTGAAGCGGCAGCGCAGAATCACCGCGGAGTCGGCCCACTTGTCGACGCCGGCGATCTCCAGGTCGGCCAGGATCTTGGAGCCGAACGCCGCGTCGCTGCGCATCTGCGCACCGACCTGGCGCATGATCTCCAGCGCTTCGTCCACGTCCTCGCGATAGGCCACACCAACGTCGACGACGGACTGAGCGAAGCCGCGGCTCATGTTGGACACGGTCGTGATGAGGCTGTTGGGGATGAAATGCACGATGCCGTCATAATCGCGCAGCCTCACGTAACGCAGGGTGACTTCTTCGACCAGACCGGATTTTCCGCCCGCTTCGATCACGTCTCCCTGCCTGACCTGATTCTCCAGAAGGATGAAGAAGCCGGTGAAGTAGTCCTTTATCAGGCTCTGGGCTCCGAAGCCCACGGCCAGGCCCACGACGCCCGCAGCCCCCAAGATGGGTGCGATGGACACGCCCAGCTCGGACAGGATCAACATGCCGGCGATCAGGGTCACCACGACCGCCACGATGTAGCGGAACGCAACTCCCAGGGTCTCCGCTCGCTTCACCTGCTCCGCGTCCTGGAAGTTGCGCGTCAGCCGCTCGCGCAACAGCCGGATCAGCCGCTGCAGCAGGCGCGTCGCGACCGCCGCCAGGACCACGATCAGTGCTACGCGCAGGGTGGTCGCGGCGACGGCGCTCCAGTTGACCGATTCGAAAAGCTTCAGCTTCTGCCAGACCTCGTGCATGTCTTCCCCTCAATGCGTAAGGGCGCCGCTGGTGCCATCTGCGCCGACAGCGCTGCTCTGTGCCTCGACCAGCGCCACGGGGAACTCTTCCAGGAGCTCGGCCGCGGCAACTCGCACTCCTGCTCCGTGCCGCTGCCCGGCCACTGCGCGCCCGGTCAGCACGTTGGTAAGCCGCGCTTGCGGCGCAAGCCAAGGGATCGGGACAACGGTGTCGCTCCACACCTGCGAGCCTAGCGGCAACCGGCGGGGTTCCTCCACCAGCGTGGCGAGCAGGCGCGGTGCGACCACGATAACGGCGGCGTCTTGATGACGCCGTGCGAAAGCGACCACGTGACGCTCCAAACTGCCCTTCGCGCTCAGCGGCACGTACTCGCCATGGTGGAACAGTTCGGGTCGCGCGCGCCGCAAGCGCAGACCGCGATAGGTGACGTAAAGCTTGCAACGGCCATCTTCGGGGCTCAAGAGTATCGACCTCAATCGCGGCGCGAGGTTCTGGCAATCTTGTTCGCATAGCGTACTGACTTCGGTGAGCAGGGCGCGCCTGCGCTCGTAGTCGACCGGGCGGCGGTTGTCCGGATCAACTAGAGACAGATCCCACAGCTCATCCCCCTGGAAGATGTCCGGCACGCCCGGCGAGGCCAGCTTGATCGCGGTCTGCGACAGGCCGCTCAGCATGCCGAGCCAGGCAACGTGCCGCTGGAGCGGGAGGAACTCATCGAGGAACAGATTTCCGTCCAGCCGTCCGAGCAGCGCCTGCACGAACTCGCTCACGGCGGTCTCGTATTCGGCATTGACGTTGATCCAGCTCGAGTGCACCTTGGCCTCGCGCACCGCTTTGAGCATGTAGGCCTGTATCCGGTTGCGATAAGCGGCGAGCCCGGCCTCATCCAGCGGCTCTAGTGGCCAGGTCCCGAGCAGGGTTTGATACAGCAGGTATTCGTCATTGGCTGACGGCGCCAGGGCATCGTCCACTTTGCGCTTCCTGCTGCGGTTGATGCGCGTCCAGCGTCTGAGGTTGAGCCGCCACACAGCGGGCATCTCGGACAGGACGTTGATGCGCAGGCGCGCGTCCGCGGATCGCTTGCTATCGTGCGTCGAGGTGGCCAGCATGGTATGCGGCCAGCGCCCGCTGCGATCCAGGCTCGCCCCGTGAAACGCGGACAGCGTGAAGCCGAATTGACCGGGATCTCCGCCCACGCCGTTGAGCGAGATCAGGCGGTTATAGCGGTAGAAGGCGGTGTCCTCGACCCCCTTCGCGGTCACTGGCGCGGTGAGCTGCTGGAACTTGCGCGCGAAGGCCCGCGCCTGTCCGGCAAGCTCCGAGCTCGGTTCGTCGGCGAACCCCAGCAGCACGGCCCGCACGAACTCGAAGATGGTGATATCGGCCGCACGGCTGCGACGCTCGGCGCGCCTTACCGCCCATTCGATGAACCGGCGGTCCTGAGCGCTGAGTTCTTCGCCGGTGTAGGTGCGGTACACGGGGAAGCATGCCATGATCTCGATGAGCGCTTGGCGCAGGTTGTTGAGAGTGAAATCGCGCGTGCGGCGGTCGGCCTGAGCGATGCGTGCGAGCTGATTTGCCAGCACCGACAGCTCGCCTGCGAGCGCAGTGCGAAGAATCAGCCGCTTGCTGTAATAGACGACTTCGTCGAAGTCTAGCGTCTGACCGGTGAAGACGCGATAGATGCGGGACATCTTACCGTGGGCGGAGGCGTCGACGAATAGCCCGTTTACGAGGTTCGCGAAGCGATAGCCGGTGGTGCCGTGCACCGGCCAGGACTCCGGGATGCGCTCGTGCCCGGCTGTGATCTTCTCAATGACGAGGTACAGCGGTAGCTCGTCCTTCCTGCCCCGGGAAGCCGCATCGCCGCCGAGGTGAACCGCAAAGCGGTCCTGCAATCGGCGAAAGTACTGCGCGGGATCGTAGAGGCCGTCCGGGTGGTCAATGCGCACCCCGTCGACCTTGCCTGCCGCCACCAGCTCGAACGCGAAGCGATGCGTGGCCTCGAATACCGCCTCGTTTTCCATGCGCAGCGCCGCCAGCTCGTTGATGTCGAAGAAGCGACGATAGTTGATCTCGTCCGAAGACACGCGCCAGAAGGCGAGGCGGTAGGCCTGCGCCTCCAGCAATTCGTGCAGCGCATCGAAGCTGTGCGGCTCTCCCGCCGTCCCGCTGAAGGCGCGCAGCGCCGCGTCCACTGCTGTGGCCAGTGCGGGATGCGCCTGGCATAGCGCAGCCAGGCGCTGCTTGTGCAGCTCCTTGTCGCGGTTGCGCTCGGCCTTCCGCTTCGCGTCATCCGGGTCGCGCGCAGGCAGGTGCGAGAACGCTGTGATCAGGCTGTGGAACTCGGCACGGGCTGCCTCGTCCGGATGGTTCAACGGCAGGGCGCGAGCGGCGCGCTCGAGGATGCGAGGGTACTCGCGCGGGTCGATTGGGAAGCGGTTGTGCAAATAGAATGCACTGAAGCGGCCCGTGTCGTGCTCGAACTCGAGGCGCAGATCGCCGCGCTCCAGCGCGAGCCCATAGGGGTCCCCCAGCACGGGCACCAGCACCTTGCCGCGCAGTGCCGGGTTGCCTGGCTCCCAGTCGATGTCGAAGAATTCGGCGTACGCGGAGGCGCGGCCGTTTTCCAGCACGTCCATCCACCACAGATTGTCGGCTCCCATCACGCCCATGTGGTTAGGGACGAGATCCATGATGTGGCTCATATCGTGCGTACGTAGCGCGGCTACGAAGCGTTCGAAGTCCTCTCGACCGCCGAGCTCCGGGTTGAGGGCGCTGTGGTCAATGATGTCGTAGCCATGGGTGCTGCCGGGGCGGGCGCGCAGGTACGGAGAGCAGTACACATGGCTTATGCCCAGCCGAGCGAGGTAGGGCACCAGCGCCGTGGCGGCGGCGAAGTTGAGCTCGCGATTGAGTTGCAGACGGTAGGTGGCAAGGGGAATGCGAGCGCCGCGATGTGGCGGCGTCTGCCGCCGGCTTGCTGCTTCGCTGAGGTCCGCGGAGCGGTGGTCGTCGACCGGCACGTGCGTCGTGGCCGCTGGGGTCGTCGTACAGACTGGGGCAGGATCACTCCAGATGTTGCGCGGTTGCGGCTCGATGCCTTGCCCAGTCGCCAGCCCAGGCAGTGCCATCGCCTTAGACATTGCGCGGTTCCAACGTCCAGGCCACCGTCCACGGCGGCAGCGCGCCGCCGCTCAGCGCTGGATCCAGGTCCGGATCGCTGGTGTACAGGACGCGTCCGTGTTGCCGTGGCGCGCGCTCGTGCGCGTCGGGGCCGAGGTTCGCGAGGAGGTGGAGCGCGCATCCGTCGCCGAGCGTCCAGTCCACCGACAGCAGCGTCGGCGCCGTGACCGTGAAGCGCGCCCCGCCGGACATGCCGGTCAGCCGGGGAGCGATCTCGCGCGCGCGGACATGCAGCAGCGACCGGTAGACGGCCAACCATTCGCGATGGCCCGGAAGCAGCTGGTTGTGCCAATCCAGCTGCGCGGAATCGAACGTCGTCTGCGCGCCCGGATCAGGGATGAGCAGCCGTGCCACCGCGTCGCGGAAGCGGTCGAAACGGGCGAACTCGCTGCGCCGGCCGTTCGCCACCTTGGCGGCCAGCTCGCCTTCGAAATCGCAGAAGAAGGGGAACGGTTCGCGCGCGGCCCACTCCTCGCCCATGAACAGCAGGGGCGGGGAAGGGGCGAGCAGCAGGATCGCGACCGCGGCTCTCAGCGGTCCCGGTTCGGCCAGCCTTGCGATGCGCTCGCCAAAGGCGCGATTGCCCACCTGGTCGTGGTTCTGCAGGAACGGGACGAAGGCGGTTGGACGCAGCCATGCGCTGGACTCGCCGCGCGGCCGACCGCCCCGGTAGGGAGAAGGTTCGCCCTGATACGCGAAGCCCTCTGCGAGCGTCCGCCCGAGGCGCGCCACGGGATCGTCGGCGTAGTCGCGATAGTAGCCGTCGGTCTCGCCGGTGAGGAGCACGTGCAGCGCGTGATGCGCGTCGTCGTTCCACTGCGCATCGTAGCGGCCGGGTTCGCCCGGCCGGCCGCCCAGCTTGCTCGCGGCGTTGCGATCGTTTTCCAGCACGAGGTGCACGTGACGGTCTGCCCCCGGGCCGGCGTGCACCGCGGCTGCGATCTCCTCCAGAATGTCGGGTCGAGAGTCGTCCGCGATCGCATGCACCGCGTCGAGCCGCAGGCCGTCGAGATGAAACTCCTCGAGCCAGTACAGCGCGTTGTGCGCGTAGAACTCGCGCACGGTCTGCTTCTCCGGGCCGTCGAAGTTGATGGCCGGGCCCCAGGGCGTGTGGTGGCGATCGGTGAAGAACTGCGGCGCGTAAAGATGAAGATAGTTCCCGTCCGGGCCGAAGTGGTTGTAGACCACGTCGAGGAAGACCATGAGTCCGCGCCGATGCGCGCTTTGCACCAGGCGTTTGAAGTGCTCGGGTGTGCCGTAGCGCGACTCCGGCGCGAACAAGAGAACGCCGTCGTAACCCCAGTTGCGCCGGCCCGGGAAGTCGGCTACCGGCATCAGCTCGATGGCCGTGACACCCAAGTCGAGCAGGTAGTCGAGACGCCGCTCGACGCCTTCGAACGTGCCTTCCGCGCTGAACGTGCCCACGTGCACCTCGTAGATCACCGTGTCTTCCCAGGGGCGTCCGCGCCAGTCGTCGTCTTGCCAGTCGAAGGCGAGGGGATCGACCACCAGGCTGGGCCCGTGCACGTCGTCGGGATTGGCGCGGGACGCAGGATCCGGGACGCGCACCCCATTGTCTAACAGGAAACGATAGCGGCTTCCTGGATGCGCTCCTGGGCAATCGACCTCGAACCAACCGCTACCGACAGGCTTCATCGCCAAGGTGCCCGTCAGATCCGGACCTTCTAACGAGAGCTGCGCCGTAGACGATGCCGGAGCCCATAAGCGGAAGCGGGCGCCGTCGCGAGAAACGTCGCAGCCAAAGGGCATGCGGTGCATCCGTTTCATGCGTGCACGATCTCCGTGACTTCTCCCACCGGTCATCGGTCCTCCGGTTTATCTTTGCGCCACCATCGTTCGAGGAGCCCGGCAGCCCAGCGCTGGCCGCCCAGGCCGAAGGCGAGCGCCAGCGCCAGCACGACCCCCGCCAGCACGATGAGGAAGCTCTCGCGCACGATGTCCACGCCCAGGCTCATCTGGTCGAGCGCGATCACCAGCACGAAGGCCAGTATCGCGTACCGTGCCAGGTTGCCGAGCAGATCAGCGTCCTGGATCTCGACGTTCCTGCAATAGGTGGTCACCGTTTCGCCGATGAAGCGCGCAAAGTAGGTGCCGAAAGCGATGATCAGCACCGCCACGATCACCTTCGGCAGGAAGGCCACGACGCGCCCCAACAGCTCGGTGATGTAAGTCAGTCCCAGGCCGTTGAAGGCGATCAGCAGAGCGGCGAGGATCACGACCCAGTAGACGAGCAGGCTCAGTATCGCTGTGGTGTCCGTGGCGATGCCGCCCTGCTTGAGGAACCCGTCTATGCCTGCACGTTCCGCCAGCACGTGGAAGTTGATGGCGCGCAGCCCCTTGTTCACCGCGAACTTGATGAACCTGGCCAGCAGCCAGCCGGCGATCAGCACCACCACGGCCAGCAGCAGCCGCGGCAGGAACTGTCCGACCTGCAGCAGCACCGCCTTGATCGGCTCGAGCATCATGTCTACTTTTTCCATGCGACCTCCTCTTATGCCTCATCCGCGTTTCATGGCGGTCCGGCTCGCTTCCCGCAGCAGCGCAAGGATGCCTCGCAGGGGAATGGCGAGCCAGTCCGGGCGGTTGCCGAGCTCGTAGCGCAGCTCGTAGAGCGCCTTCTCCAGCTCGAACAGCCGGAGCACCCGGCTCGCCTCCTCGAAGGAGCCGTACAACATGCCGTCGCGCGCGCCCTCCTCGTAGGCGCGCAGAAACGCGCGCCGCGTTTCTCCCTCCCAGTGCGCCGCCAGGGGCTCGAGCCGGTCGTGGTCCTCCGGCCGGTGCTCGGTGACGCGCGCAAGCGCGGCTTGGCGCGCATAGTTGAAGGAGCGCAGCATGCTGGCGACGTCGCGCAACGGCGAATGCTTCTGCCGGCGCTCCTCCAACGGTCGCTCCGGCTCGCCTTCGAAGTCGATGATCACGAAATCGCCGTTGCGCAGCAGGACCTGGCCCAGGTGGTAGTCGCCGTGCAGACGGGTCTTGAGAGCCTGGAGCTGCGCCGGCGCGCTCGCTTCGATGAGTCGCTCGATCTCGTGGCGAGACTCGACCAGCGTGCTCGCGTCGGCGCGCGCGGTGTCGCCGAGTCCGCTCCGGCTCCGCTCCAGCAGCGCAAGGGTCGCGTCGAGCTCGCTCATTGCGCTCTTCTTCCAAGCATCCAAGTCGCGTGGCTGTGCTGGCTCCGGTTCGAAGGCGGGGTCGCCGGAGCGCATGGCCAGGGCCCGGTGCAGCTCCGCTGTGCGCACGCCCAGGGTGTGCATCAAGGCGAGGTAGGCGCCGTGTACGTCTTCGGGAGGCGGGCCTGCCGCGGCGCGATGCTCCTCCAGAAAGCGCTCCAGATAGTCCACCGTGTAGGCCCATGCGTCGCCTTGATTGTCGACGAAGGCTTGCAGCAGCGCTAGGGTCGTGAGCGTGCCGTCGGCCGCACGATACTCGATGGCACCGGCCAGCGGGACGCTCGAGGGGAAGTGCGCCACGTCGGTCAGGAAGCGACCCATCTCCAGCTCGGGGTTGACCCCCGACCGCACGCGGCGGTAGCCCTTGAGGAACAGCCGCTGCCCGAGCGCCACCGTGGTGTTGGTACTTTGCGCGCGGTTCAGGGTAACGGGCAGATCAGCCGGTTGCCCCGCGGCCAACTCCGCAAAGGCGCGTGTGCGCGTGAAGCGGATGGTTCCTTTGCTGCAGGCCACCTCTCGACTCGCGCCGATCGACTCCAGCAACGCGCGGCAGAACGCTTCGTCGGCGTACGCATCCGCTAGCACGCCCACATTGGCCTGCTGACGCACCTTGGCCACGGTCGCCGGAAGCATCGCCTTCAAGCGCTCGTCCGTGCCGTCCTCCCAGGCCAGCGCCAGCGGCATCGAGTAAGTTGCTTGCTCGCCGGTGCTCTCCGCGCTGAACAGCGCCACGAGCCAGGTTGCAGAACCCGACCCCAGCATCGCGTGATCGACCATCGTCATGCGTGTGATCGGCTGACCTTTGGCGGCGTACCAGCGCTGGGCGGCGACGAAGCGCGGCAGCGTCTCCTCTTCGAGCTGCGCGCGCACTCTCTCGGCCATGCCGATGCGCCAGGGCACGACGCGATCGCGGAAGAAGGTGCTCCAGCCATCGAACAGCACCAGCGTCGGCAGCTCCTCGCGCGGCAGCCGCTCCTCGTGCCACGGCGGCACCTCGACGTCGGCGGCGAGCCGGAACCAGTAGAAGCCATAGCCGGGCAGCGTTAGCAGATAGGGCAGGTCGCCCACCGGCGGAAACGGCGTGCGTCCGATCAGCTCGACCGGAACGCGCCCTTTGTATTGCACCAGATCCAGCTCCACCGGCTGGGCCGAGCGGCTCAGGTTCGCCACGCACAAGAGCGCTTCTTCGCCGTGCTCGCGCAGGTAGGCCAGGATCTTGCGATTGCCGGGCTTGAGCAGGTGCAGCTTGCCGCGCCCGAACGCTTTGCTGGTCTTGCGCACGCCCAGCAACCTTTTCATCCAGTTGAGCAGCGAGGAGGGCTCGCGTGCCTGCGCCTCCACGTTGACCGCCTCGTAGCCGTAGATCGGGTCCATGATGGGCGGCAGATACAGGCGCTGCGGGTCTGCGCGCGAGAAGCCGGCGTTGCGGTCCGGGCTCCACTGCATCGGGGTGCGCACGCCGTTGCGGTCGCCCAGGAAGATGTTGTCGCCCATGCCGATCTCGTCGCCGTAGTAGATGATGGGGGAGCCGGGCATGGACAGCAGCAGGCTGTTCATGAGCCGGATGCGGTCCATATCGTTGTCCATGAGCGGCGCAAGGCGTCGGCGGATACCGAGATTGACGCGAGCGCGCGCGTCGGCGGCGTACATGCGATACATGTAGTCGCGCTCCCGGCTGGTCACCATCTCCAGAGTCAGCTCGTCGTGATTGCGCAGGAACACGGCCCACTGGCAGGTGTCCGGGAGATCGGGCGTCTGCTGCATGATCTCGGAGATCGGGTGCCGGTCCTCCTGCGCGATCGCCATGTACATCCGCGGCATGAGCGGGAAGTGATAGGCCATGTGGCACTCATCGCCGTCGCCGAAATAGTCGCGGACATCCTCCGGCCATTGATTGGCTTCGGCCAGAAGCATGCGACCGCGGTAGTTGGCGTCGATCACCCGTCGGATCTCCTTGATCACCGCATGCGTCTGCGGCAGGTTTTCATTGTTGGTGCCTTCGCGCTCGACCAGATAGGGGATGGCGTCCAATCGCAATCCGTCCACGCCCATGTCGAGCCAGAAGCGCATGATCTTCAGCACTGCGCGCAGCACGCGCGGGTTGTCGAAGTTCAGATCGGGCTGGTGGCTGAAGAAGCGGTGCCAGTAATAGGCCTTGGCTACTTCGTCCCAGGTCCAGTTCGAGCTCTCGGTGTCGGTGAAGATGATGCGAGTTCCGGCGTACTTGTCGGGGTTGTCGCTCCATACGTAGTAGTCGCGCTTGACCGAGCCGGGCGGCGCGCTGCGCGCGGCCTGGAACCACGGGTGCTGATCGGAGGTGTGGTTGATGACCAGCTCCGTGATGACCTTCAGCCCGCGCCGGTGCGCCTCGCGCACCACGTGGCGCAGGTCGTTGCGCGTGCCGTACTGCGGGTGGATGTTGTGGTAATCGGCGATGTCGTATCCGTCGTCCTTCATGGGCGAGGGATAGAACGGCAGCAGCCAGATCGTGTTGACGCCCAGGTCCTGAATATAATCGAGCTTTTGCGCCAGCCCGGCCAGATCGCCGACGCCGTCGTTATTGCTGTCGTAGAACGCGCGCACGTGGACTTCGTACACGACCGCGTCCTTGTACCACAGCGGGTCGTCGAGCCAGCCGGGCTGGGCGGAGGCGTCCGCGGCGGGCGCAGGAGGATTATCGCGATGCACAGCGGTCTCCCGTCACATGAAGTAGTCGAAGTCGCGCTCGCTGCGTACCCGCCGGCGCAACCGGAACACGTGTGCCGGCGCGGTCTGGGGGTCCAAGGCCACGAAGTTGCGCGGTGCCTGCCACAGGAAGTGCGCCCCCGATAGCATGTCGTGCGCTTGAAACGCGCGCGCTGGCCCCAGCCCCATCTCTTCCAGCGGCAGCTCGACCCAGCCGGACTGAGCGTGGTGAGGGTCCAGGTTCACGACCACCAGCACCAGGTTGTCCTGCTTTTCGCTGATCTTAGAATAGCAAATGAGCGAGTCGTTGTCGGTGCGATGGAAGCGCAGGCTCCAATCCGCTTGCAGCGCCGGGTTCTCGCGGCGGATCCGGTTCACACGCGACACGAAGTCGCTCAGGCTGTCGGGCCGCTCGAGATCCCAGTGCCGGATCTGATACTTTTCGGAGTCCAGGTACTCCTCGCTGCCCGGCTCGCGCGGCTCGTGCTCCATCAGCTCGAAAGCCGGGCCGTAAATGCCGTACGAGGCTGCCAGCGTGGCGGCGAGCACCAGGCGCACCATGAAAGCCGGCCGCCCGCCGAACTGGAGATATTCGGTGAGGATGTCGGGCGTGTTGGGCCAGCAGTTGGGGCGGAAATATTCGCGCCCGGGCCGCTGGCCGAGCTCGGTGAAGTATTCGGTGATCTCCGGTTTGGTGTTGCGCCAGGCGAAGTAGGTGTAGGACTGGGTGAAGCCGAGCTTAGCCAGCCGGTGCATCACCTTCGGCCGGGTGAACGCCTCGGACAGGAAGATCACCTCGGGGTGGGCGCGCTTGATCGCATCGATGACCCATTCCCAGAAGGCGAAGGGCTTGGTGTGCGGATTGTCCACGCGGAAGATCTTCACGCCCTCGCCGATCCAGAACTCGAGCACTTCCTCGAGCTCCTGCCACAGCGGCCGCCACGCATCCGACTCGAAGTTGAAGGGATAGATGTCCTGGTACTGCTTGGGGGGGTTCTCGGCGTATTGCACCGTGCCGTCCGGCCGCCTGCGGAACCACTCGGGATGCGCCGCCACGTAAGGGTGATCCGGCGCGCATTGATAGGCGATGTCGAGCGCGATCTCCAGTCCGCGCTCGCGTGCTTTCGCTAGGAGATGACGAAAATCCTGGAGCGTGCCCAGCTGGGGATGCACGGCCATGTGGCCGCCCTCCTGGCTACCGATCGCCCATGGGCTGCCAGGGTCTTCCGGCGACGGCTGCAGGGAGTTGTTGGGCCCCTTGCGCTTGACGCGCCCGATGGGATGGATGGGGGGAAGATAGACGATGTCGAAGCCGAGCCGAGCGACGTAGTCCAGACGCGCCTCGCAGTCGCGGAACATTCCGTGCGCGTCCGGTTGCTGGGCGCAGGAGCGCGGGAACAGCTCATACCACGCCGAGCAGCGAGCCAGCGCGCGATCCACCACCACCTCGAGCTCGCGGGCGTAGCCGGCCGCGAGGCTGCGGTTCGGATGGCGCGCGGCCAGCGTCCAGAGTTCTTCGTCCAACCCCAGGCGCTTCAGCTTGGTGGTGTCGTGCTCGCTGCGCAGACGATCGGCCCATGCCTGCATGCGCTCCGCGTCCGGAGCCGCCGCACGCGCGGCGGCCTGTGCGATGAGCTCGGCGCCTACCCGCGCGGCGACCAGGACGTCGGCCGGGTCGACGCGACGCGCGAATTCCTGGCGCCACGACAGGAAACGGTCCACCCACGCGAGCACCGTGTAGCGATAGCGGCCCAGCTCCTCCACGGTGAACTCGGCACGAAAGCGGTCGTTGGCCAGCGCTTGCATCTCGGTCTCGCGCCAGGCCGAGTCCTGCTCATGCCGGTGGCAAACCACGCAGCGGACGACGTCATGCCCGTCGGTGAAGACATCGGCCTCGACCGCGACCGTCTCGCCCACGACGCGCTTGATCGGAAAGCGCCCGCCGTCGATCTCCGGCTTGACGCCTTCGATCACGACGCGGATCCTGCCGTCGGTCGCGATCTCCGCCTTCAGCTCGCCTGCATTGGAGGCCGACGACCGCGGGCTCATGCTCTCTCTCCGGGCTTGAGCATCAGCGCCGACAGCGGAGGCAGCCTCAGGTTGAGAGAGTGATAACGCCCGTGCGCCGGCAGCGGCGCGGCGTCGACCCCGCCGAGGTTGCCCTGGCCGCTGCCGCCGTAATGCGGAGCGTCGCTGTTCAAGCACTCGCGCCAGAACCCGCCGCGCGGAACGCCCACGCGGTAGTTTTCGCGGAGCACCGGTGTGAAGTTGCATACGACGAGCACGATATCATCCGGCTCGCGGCCCTTGCGCAGGAAGGTTATGACGCTGTTGTCAGCGTCGTTGCAATCGATCCACTCGAAGCCCTCGGGTGAGAAGTCGAGCTCGAACAACGCGGGCTCGTTGCGGTAGAAAGCGTTCAGGTCGCGCACCCAGTTCTTCACGCCGGAGTGCAGCGGGTATTGCAGGACATGCCACTCGAGGCTCTCCTCGTGCTGCCACTCGCGCTTCTGGCCGAACTCGCCGCCCATGAACAGCAGCTTCTTGCCGGGGTGCGCCCACATGTAACCGTAGAGCAAGCGCAGGTTGGCGAACTGCTGCCACTCGTCGCCCGGCATCTTGCCGATCAGCGCACCTTTGCCGTGCACCACTTCGTCGTGCGACAGCGGCAGAACGAAGTTCTCGCTGAACGCGTACCAGATGCTGAAGGTGAGCTGATTGTGGTGGTACTTGCGCAGGATCGGGTCCTGCGAAAAGTACTTCAGCGTGTCGTGCATCCAGCCCATATTCCACTTCAGGCCGAAGCCTAGCCCGCCGAGGTAGGCCGGCCGCGACACCATGGGCCAGGCCGTCGACTCCTCGGCGATCGTCTGCACGCCGGGATAGTCGCGGTAGACGGCCTCGTTGAGTGCCTTGAGGAAGCTCACCGCGTCCAGATTTTCGCGTCCGCCGAAGCGATTGGGTATCCACTCGCCCGCGCGCCGTCCGTAGTCGAGGTAGAGCATGGAAGCCACCGCGTCCACGCGCAGCGCGTCGGCATGGTATTGATCGAGCCAGAACAGCGCGCTGCTCGCAAGAAAGTCGCGCACCTCGGCACGCCCGTAGTTGAAAATGTAGCTGTTCCACTCGGGGTGATACCCTTGGCGCGGGTCGGCATGCTCGTACAGGTTGGTGCCGTCGAAGTAGCATAGGCCGTGGCCGTCGCTGGGAAAGTGGGAGGGCACCCAATCCAGGATCACGCCGATGCCGTTGCGGTGCAAATGGTCCACCAGATACATGAAGTCCTGAGGGGAGCCGTAACGCGCAGTCGGCGCGAAGAAACCCGTTACCTGATAGCCCCACGACCCGTAGAACGGGTGCTCCATGACGGGAAGCAGCTCGACGTGCGTGAATCCCATGTCCACGACATAATCCGCGAGCTGGTGCGCCATTTCCCGGTACGTCAGCGAGCGGTTGCCGTCTTCGGGAATGCGTCGCCACGACCCCAGATGGACTTCATAGATCGACATCGGGGCATCCAGCGCGTCGGCGCGCGGACGTCGTTGGAGCCAGTCCCCGTCGCGCCAGGCATAATCCAGGTTCCACACGATGGACGCGGTTCGCGGCGGAAGCTCGGATCGAAGCGCGAACGGGTCGCTCTTGTCGGTTAC
>DATJVW010000252.1:0-5005 GCA_035501675.1 Burkholderiales bacterium | reverse complement strand
GAGGTGCGCGAAGTCATACTGCGAGAAGCTCAGCGCTCTGAGCTCCTGCGCCACATTGCTTTCGAGGTCGGCTCGGTTCGGCTCTCGTGCGCTCTGCGGCGGCGCGCGCCAGTCGCGAGGGGGTTCGTCCAGGTATGCACGCTGCATGTCACGTGGCAGCGCCCACGCCAGGAAGCGCTCGGTTTCGGTTTCCCCGCCTGCCCACGCCACGAGATCCCGCAGCAGCCGTCGCTGCCGCTCGTCGAGCATGGGGTCGGCGGCGGTCTTCCGTTCATAGCGGAGCTGGCCCAATGCCCAGGCGTTTCCCTCCTCCAGCGCGGGATCACCGGCGAAGACCTGGCCCAGCGCGCCGGTGAACGCAAGAACGGCCTCCGGCCGGACCCGCTGAGAACTGACGGACTTGGCGGAGGCAACGACAGCCGCGCGATTGGCCGCGTAAAGCGCGTCGTACAAGTCCCATTGCGCCAAGCGATCGAACGCCCGTGTCGCACGCCACTGGGGTGCGCGCAATCGCCACAGCGGTGCATAGCTGCGCTCGATGGACACGGGCAGGCGGACGATGTCCCGGAAGAACCACATCTGCTGGCTAAACTGAGCGGGGATCGTGCGCAGCAGCGCCACGGGCACATCCTCTGGAATGGCGACCCCGAGCGACGTGAGCTGCCGCCATACGATCTCGTGCGGCGCCGGCTGCAACCAATCATCGCCTGACAGCGGGACGTAAAGGAGCGAAGCGTAGCCCGGGTACTCGTCTAACAACGCCCGCCGCCGTTCGCCAAACCCCGCGCTGCGCGCGTAGCGTGCACGCATGAGCTCCAGCTCCAGGTCGGTGATGAGCGCGGCCGCCGGGTCGGTCATGCGCGGCACCAGCGCTTCGGCGTCGAACAGGTTGCCCTGGGCCAGCGCGACGAGGGCGCGCGCCTCGGGGCGATCCAACCCGCGCAGCAGCGCCAGGGCATAGGGCCTGCGGTAAAGGTGCAGTGCCGCGCGCGCGCGCACCATGCGCGCCTCCTCGTCCCGGTCGGGGAGCTGCGCCGCAGCGATGACGGACCGCTCCCAGAGGTGCTCGCCGTTCACGTCCGACGGCGGATAGCTGGCCGCGACCAGCTGCAGGCGTCGTGCGCGGGCTAGCGGGGACGCGGGATCGTCCGCCAGCTCGCCCAGCGCGGGCGGGAGCTTTGTCGGGGGCGACAGGGACGCTGGCTGCGCCGGAGACTGCACGGGCCATCCAAGATGCTCCACCACGCCCGCCGCGAGCGGTTCAAAGGCGGCCTCGGGGGGCAGCTCGTCCGAGAACGGGACCGGCCCCCACTCGGCCGCCTCGCCCTGACTCCAACGCGGCTTTTCGCCCGGCTCGCGCACGAATACCCGTATCGCGAGTTCGTAGGCGCGCTGTGCGCTGTCGAGCTTGACGGCGCCGCGCACGACCCACCGCGCTCCGGTCGTGTCCGCCAGGCGAGCGATCTGACTCCAGTCGTAGCTGCGAGCGCGGGGGCCGAGCGCGCGGGCGACGAGCGTCGGATCCGACACGCACAATCCCGCCCGAACCGCGATGCCCGCGGCGACCTGACGCGTGATCAGCGAGCGCGCCGGTCGATCAAGCGAGCGCATTGGCCGGGTGGCTCTCGTCTCCTCCGTTTCGAACGGCACCACCAGAACTTCGCACTGGGCCCCGCTCAGCACCTGGGTGAAGAGCGCCTTCTGACGCTCGAGCCAGCCGGAGGCGCGCGGGCGTTCGGGGACCAGGGCGAGCACAAGATCCTGGATCTTGCCGTGCAGCTCGATCGCGCTGTAGACGACCACGCCGGCCAGCAGAAGTCCCATTGCGAAATGGGGCAGGATCGGCCGCAGCGCGGTCGCGAGCTCCGCGTTGCCGCGTCGCGCTGCGAGCAGCGCCTCAGCGAACGCAAGCAGCGACACCCCGGCGACCATCGGCAGCACTCCTGCGGCCACGTAGAGCCCGATGCCTGCCAAGTCGGCCCACAGCGCCCCGGAGCCCACCGTGAACTCCGTGAACGGGCCGACGACCACCGCTGAGACCAGGACCGCCGCGAGCCCCGGCGCAGTCAGCCTGAGGAACGGCGACATGTTCAAGTTGGCGGCGTAGGACAGGCGCTCGCTCAAGAACCAACCGCACGCGCCCAGCAGCCCGGCACCCGCTGCTTGGGCCGCGCACTGGTGGTACAGCTGTCCATCGAAGTCCCCGGCCAGGAAATACGCCGCGGCGGCGCCGAGCGCCCCGAAACCGAGCACCGTGATGAGCAATTGCCAGGGAAAATGGATGCGCAGAGCCATGTCGCTGTTGCTCGCCGTGGAGCGCGGAAGAGCGAGGGCGAACCGATGGACAAGGATCGGCGCCGTTGGCCCAGTCTTTAGAGGATCAAGGCCGTCGGCGAGCACATTTGGCGTGCGCCGGGTGGGCGGCGATGCGACGCGCCTGCATGTCAGCCCGAATCGTCTACAATCCGGTGCCTATCACGCCTTGGACGCTCGCCATGTTTCGCTTGCTGCTCGTCTCGATCGCGGTTCTCTTGCCTCCTCTGATCGGACTCGCCCGCGAGCCCGACGCCGGGGTTGCGCCCGGTGGCCAGTTCACCTTCGCCTGGCCGCTGGGAGAGCACGCCCCAAAACCTCGCGGCGCCAGCACGCGCGGCGCTCCGGTCGTGCTGGATGCCGTGCCCAGCGAATCCTGGAAGCGACTGCGTGAGCCAGGGCTGAGCGCGTTCGAGCGCGATCGGCGCGCGATACTCGCCATGGCGGGCCCTTATCGCGTGAGTTTTGACTTCCTCGAGGTCGTGCGCTACGACCCAAGCCTCAAGCCGGACGCGCCCTACCAGAGCTGGGGCACGGAGTACGTCTTCGTGAGCGAAGATCGCGGCGACTTCATCGCTCTACAGCATGTTCTGGCGATGCGTATGGAGCTCGAGGACGGCACCGTGAGCGAGCCGATGGTCATGCGCCACTGGCGGCAGGAGTGGCGTTACGAGCCGGACAATCTGCTGGCCTACGAAGGAGCAAACACCTGGGCGAGGCGGCCGCTGTCCGAAGAGCAGCGCCGAGGCGCCTGGGTGCAAAGCGTGTTTCAGGTCGACGATTCTCCACGCTATGCGGCGCGCGGGCGTTGGCAGCACAGCGACGGTGTGTCCACGTGGATCAGCGACGAAACCTGGCGCCCGCTGCCCAGGCGCGAGTTCAGCGTGCGCAAGGACTATCAGGTGCTGGTCGGGACCAACCGGCACACCATCACGCCCGGCGGCTGGGTACAGGAGGAGAACAACCTCAAGCTCGCGCTGGACGAGACCGGCAAGGCGCGTGACAAGCTCCCCTACCTGGGACGCGAATACGGCGTCGCGCGCTATGAGCGCGTCAAGGACTACGACTTCACCGCGGCCGAAAGCTATCTGGAGCGCACCGAGCCGTTCTGGACCGAAGTGCGTGCGGCATGGCGCGATATCGAACGCCGTGAGGCTCGCTTCACGTTGCGCGCGCCGGTCGACCAGGGGCGCCTGTTCATGCCGTTCTTCGAGTACGCCCAACAGCTCGCCGAGGGTGAGCCCTTCGACCGCACCGCGGCGCGCGCCTTCATCAAGCGTACGCTGCGCGACACGTACCTCGTGGCAGAGATCCCAAGCAAGTCCTGACCGCTGATGCGGCCGCAATCGTTTGTCTTCCCTGCGATCTTAGCCCTGCTCCTGGTCTACACGGGCTATAAGGCGGGCCAGATGTGGCCCGCCCGCAGGATCATGGCGTGGAGTCTGGCGCTTCCATTCTTTGCTCTGATCGTCGGCTGGCTGTTCCTGTATCGCTCGCGTCCCGGCGTGCTGGATACCGACTGGTTCCGAGCCTGGGTATGGGCGGGCTCGCTCGGTCTGGGGCTTTGGGCCACGTTCATTCTGCTGTCAATGCCGGCGGATATCCTGCGTCTGATTGCCTGGAGCATTGCGCGGGTCGGACATGCAGCGCAAGTGGATCCCGAGCGCCGCAGACTCCTTTCTCAGTGGATGTCACTCGGGATTCTGGGCATTTCCGCCGCCATTGCGGGTGTCGGATTCATCCAGGCCGTGCGCCGCCCTCGGATCACCGAGGTCTCGGTCTCCATTCCGAACCTGCCGAAGGCGCTACGCGGACTCACCATCGCACAAATCACGGATCTGCACGTGGGCCCGACCATACAGCTCGGCTACGTGCAGGAGGTCGTGCGCCAGACCAATGCGCTGCAGGCGGATTTGATCGTCGTCACGGGGGATATGACCGACGGCTCGCCCGCAACGATTGGGCGGCATCTGTTGCCTCTCGCGGATTTGAAGGCGCCCCTCGGCACGTACTACGTGACGGGCAATCATGAGTACTACTGGGGCGTGGAGAGGTGGCTGGACGCCTTCAGAGGCATGGGACTGCTCCCGCTGCTCAACGAAAACCGGGTGCTGACCATACAAGATGCGAAGCTCCTGCTGGCGGGCGTGACCGACCTCGGTGGAGAGAGCTACGCTGCAGGGCACCGTTCGGATCCGAGGAAGGCGATCCAATCGGACGAGGTTTGCCATCTCAAGATCTTGCTCGCTCACCGGCCGGAGAGCTGCTTCGAGGCCGAGGCGGTCGGATTCGACCTGCAGCTCTCCGGGCACACGCACGGGGGGCAATTTTTCCCATGGACGCTGTTGATGCCACTGGCGCACAAGTACTATCGAGGACTCAGCAAGCACGGACGAATGTGGATATTCGTCAGCTCGGGCACCGGGTACTGGGGGCCGGCGCACCGGTTTGCTGTTCCCTCCGAAATCGCCTTGCTTCGACTCGCCGCCGCTTGAGTCCTGCTTCCTTGATCGCAGGCGCGCCGCATCGCACACCGAGGACTCGTCATGAATTTCGCCGCAAGCGCTCGCCCCGTTGCCATGGCCTCGCTCCTCAGCGCCTTGGGCTTGTGCGTGCTCGCACAAGCCAAGACAGCGCAAGAGGCATCCGTTCCCGCTCCCGCCGCTGGTCGCATGACTGCGGAGTACGTCCG